>JAFASF010000404.1 GCA_019244745.1 Solirubrobacterales bacterium
TGCGGGGTAGTCCAGTGGCAGCGACGCCCGGCTCTGGACCGGGAGACGGAGGTTCGAATCCTCCCCCCGCAGCTGCTGTCAGCTCCGCTTCCGTGGCGGGCTTGCGGGGGCCTCAGATCGCCGCCAGGTCCGTCGAGAGGTCGCCGAGCTCGTCGACGCGGTCCTGAAGACCCGTCGGGGAGACGATCAAACGCCGGGCGTGCTCGAGATCGTCCGAGCGGCCGATGGACAACGCGGCCGCGAGCTGGCCGTCCTGGAGATAGAAGACCGTGAACTCCCCATCGTCGACCGAGCCGCGAACCACCTCCGTGTCCCACTCGGCCGCCGGCCCCACATACTCGAGCGATGCCCAGTCGGAGAGATCGGAGAAGAAGTAGGGGACGACGTCGTGGGGCTGATCGTGCCCGAGCATGTTCAGCGCCGCGGTCTTGCCCTGGTTGAAGGCCACGTCCCAGTGCTCGATCCTCAGCCGCCGCCCTCCGTGGACCACGCTCTGGTACTCGGCTATGTCCCCCGCGGCGTACACACCAGGGGTCGAGGTCTGAAGGCAGGCATCGAGGACGACGCCCCCGGACGGGCCGAGCTCGAGTCCGGCGGAGCGAGCGAGCATCACGTCGGGCACCGCCCCCACGCCGATCACCACGGCGTCGGCGTCCAGCTCGCGCCCGGCCTTCGTGACGACTCGGGTGACGCGGCCGTCGGCGCCCTCGAAGCGATCGAGCTCGTCATCGCCGTAGACCGCGATGCCGTGCTCCTCGAGCCGCGACTGGAGGAAGCGACCCGCCAGCTCTCCGAACGTCCGGCTGAGAACCAACGATTCGAGCATGACGAGCGAACAGGAGCTGCCGAGCTCGGTGAGCGAAGCGGCCGCCTCGCTGGCGATGTACGAGCCCCCGATCAGAACCACGCGCTTGCCTGAGGCATCGGACCGGATGGCGTCACTGTTGCCGAGCGTGCGCAGGTAGTGGATCCCGTCGAGCTCACAGCCCGGGACGTTCAGCCTTTTGACGTTTGCACCGGTGGCGACGAGGGCCTTGTCGAAGCCGAGCTCCTGACGGTTGGAGAGCGTGGCCGTACGGGCGCCCAGGTCGAGCTTCATGGCCGAGACGCGCGTGAGCACCTCGACCTGCTGCTCCTCGTACCACTCGGCGGGGCGGAACATGGTGTCGGGCCGCGACTCCTTGCCCTGTAGATACGCCTTGGAGCAGGGAGGGCGGTTGTAGGGCGGATCCGGCTCGCGTCCGATCAACACGACCGACCCATCGGCGCCGGCTTCGCGCAACCAGCGGGCGCAGTTGCCCGCGGCCAGTCCACCGCCGATCAGCAGGTACTCGACCCTGCGGTCAGGCATTCGTGGAGACGCCGGCCTGGCCGACCGTGAACTGGCCTGTGATCCGCGATTCGAGACCCGGGTCGAGGATCAGCAGGACCTGGTCACCGGCCTCGATCACCGTCTCGGATTTGGGCACGAAGCCAGCGCCGCCGCGCAGGACGGAAATGATCAGTGAGCCATCCGGTAGCGGCACATCCTGGACGCGGCGGCCAGCGGCGACCGAGCCCTCACCGACCTCGAGCTCGATGATCTCCAGATGCTCCTCCTCGAGGGCCAGCAGCTGAATGAGGCCGTACTCCGGGACCTCGTGCTCGATCAGGCGGAGGATCAGATCGGTGGCCGACACGGCCGGCTGGATCCCGAGCATCCGGAAGTGCTGGAGGTTGCGGGGATTGTTCACACGGGCAACGATCCGCTGGACGTTGTACTTCTCTTTGGCCATCTGGCAGATGAGGATGTTGTCCTCGTCATCCCCGGTGACGGCGATCATCAGGTCTGCCCGCTGGATCCCGGCACGTTCCAGCACCCAAAGCTCGGTCGCGTCTCCGTATTGGACCGCGTGCTCGAGCTCCTCCTCGACGACCCGATACCGGGAGTGGTCCGACTCGATCAGCGTGACTTCCCGGTCCTTGGCGATCAGCTCGCGGGCGAGGTTCCACCCCACCTTGCCGGCGCCGGCGATGATCACGTACATACGTTCACTGACCTCCTCATGCCGCGAGCACCAGCCGCTCAGCCTGATCGATTGCCACCTGGGTCGGGCAGATCGTCAGCAGGCCCTGCTCGGCGTACCAGGCCGCGCGGCCAGGATCGGCCACCCGGACCACGACGCGCGGCACCTTGAACCGCCGCTGCGCGATCTGCGCGATCACCAGGTTGGTGTTGTCACCGCTCGTCGCGGCCAGGAACACATCGGCCTCCTCGACCCCCGCCTCGATCAGCGCGTCCACCTCGAGCGCGGTGCCGACCGTAAAGCGCCCGCCGGCATCCTCCCAGGTCGTCGACTGATCCTTGTCGAGCCGCTCGTGTGAAAGCGGGTCACTGTCGAGCACCGAGACGTCATGTCCACCTTCGAGCGCCCGCTTAGCGACCGCGGACCCGACCCGACCAGAGCCCACAATCAGAATGAACATGACGTCACTCTAGACGCCCGCGTGGTCGGGCGTGGGCCCGAGGGTGGTTGGGGGCATGGTGGTGGGAATTGAAGGGGTGGACAAGTTGGGGAGCTGGATGGAGCGCGTCGGACGCAGTAGGTAGACGTGACGGCTGGACGAGCTACGGCAGCGCTCCGTTGGGGCGCCCGAACAGGGCGAGGGCGCATGCCCCGCCCGCGGTGACTCGCGTTCGTGCACCGCACCACACCCCGCACACCCGCAACATAGCCGTCACCCGGGCGGGGCAGCGCCCACGCCCTAAGTGATTATCGGGATGATCAACAGCGCCACGATGTTGGCCACCTTGATCATCGGGTTGATCGCCGGCCCGGCAGTGTCCTTGTACGGGTCGCCGACCGTGTCGCCGGTGACCGCGGCCGCGTGCGCCTCGGACCCCTTGCCGCCGTACGCCCCGTCCTCGATCAGCTTCTTCGCGTTGTCCCAGGCGCCGCCGCCGGAGGTCATCGCGACCGCCATGAACAGCCCCACCACGATCACCCCGATCAGCAACCCACCCAGCGCCTCGATGCTGATCAGGCCAACGACGACGGTGATCACGATCGGGATCAGCGACGGCACGATCATCTCGCGCTGGGCCGCGCGGGTGACCAGCGCCACCGCCGTGCCGTATTCCGGCGTGTCGGTGCCCTCCATGATCCCCGGCTTCTCGCGGAACTGGCGGCGGACCTCCTCGACGACGGCGCCGCCCGCTCGGCCGACGGCTTCCATCGCCAGCGATACGAACAGGTACACCATCAGCCCCCCGATCAGCAGGCCGATCAGCACCGCGGGGTTGCCGATGGCGAAGTTGTAGCCGTGGGGTAGCGAACGCTCGAAGGCGTTGAACAGCACCAGGGCGGCGAGCGCCGCGGATCCGATCGCGTATCCCTTGGTCACCGCCTTGGTGGTGTTGCCGACCGCGTCCAGGGGATCGGTGACGTTTCGCACCTCTTCCGGCAGGTCGGCCATCTCGGCGATCCCACCCGCGTTGTCGGTGATCGGCCCGAACGCGTCGAGCGCGACGATCAGCCCGGTCAACGAGAGCTGCGCCATGACCGCAACGCCTATGCCGTAGATGCCGACCGTCCCGGCGCCGGCGAGCTTCCACGCGCCGAGGATGCCGAGCGCGATCACGATCGCCGGCGGCGCCGTGGACTGGAAGCCCTGGGCGAGCCCCTGGATGATGTTGGTGGCATGCCCGGTCTGCGACGCGCGCGCGGTGCTCCTGACCGGCGCGAACCGCGTCGAGGTGAAGTAGTCGGTGATCACGAACAAACACGCGGTGACGCCCACACCGATCAGCGAACAGAGGTAGAACTTCCACCAGTGGGGAGCCGCGGGGCCTCCCTTGAACGTGAGCCCGTGCATCATCCAGTACGTGAGCGGGATGAACGCGAGGGCCGCGAGACCCCCGGACAGGATCAACCCCTGGTAGAGCGCGCGCTCGACGTTGCCGGCCCGAGACCTCACCGCGAACGTCCCGATGATCGAGGCGATGATCGAGATCCCGCCCAGGACCAGCGGGTACAGGGCGACGGCGGACACCTGGCGGAACAGCAGGACCCCCAGCAACATCACGGCAACCGCGGTGACCGCGTAGGTCTCGAACAGGTCGGCCGCCATCCCCGCGCAGTCGCCCACGTTGTCCCCGACGTTGTCGGCGATTACGGCAGGGTTACGGGGATCGTCCTCGGGAATCCCCGCTTCGATTTTTCCGACCAGATCAGCACCGACGTCGGCCGCCTTGGTGAAGATCCCGCCGCCGAGCCGGGCGAACACTGAGATCAGCGAGCCACCGAAGCCCAGGCCGATCAGCGCGTCGACCGCGTGCCGCGTGCTCTCCCCCAGGATGAACGTGAGCACGCCGTAGTAGCCGGCGAGTCCGAGCAGGGCAAGGCCCACGACCAGCAGCCCCGTGACGGATCCGCCACGGAACGCCGCCGACAGCGCGGGCCCGACGCCGCCGCGAGCTGACTCGGCGACTCGAGCGTTCGCGCGGACCGACATGTTCATCCCGATGTAGCCCGCGGCCGCCGAGAAGACGCCCCCGATCGCGAACCCGATGGCGACGCGGATGTTCTGGATCGGGATCAGCAGGATGAACACGACCACGCCGACTCCCGCGATGATCGTGTACTGCCGGTTGAGGTAAGCACGCGCGCCCTCCTGAACCGCCGCCGAGATCGAGCGCATCCGCTCGTTGCCGGGTGACAGCGCCAGGAGCGACTGCGAGGTCAGGACGCCGTAGACGATGGCGGCGGCGGCGCACACGAGCGCGACAAGCGCTCCGTGGTGCGTCAGGAAGCTGGACAAGAAGATTCTCCGGGGGAGCTCTGAGTTAGAGAAGGCGCGCGCTTGCGCAGCCAAACAACCGCAAAGGGCCGCCACCCGTGCTAATCGAGCGGAGGCCCGGAAGTGCGACGGCGCGGGAGTCTAGCGGGCGTGGCGACCGCGCGCGCCGAGATGCTTACTGCCCGGGCACCCAGAGTCGGCCGCTTCGCTGGGCCGGTCCGGGCTCCCCGGGCTTGGGCGCGACCGGCTCCTCGGTCCCGGTCGCCCCGGGCCGCGCGCCCTCTGCCCCGTCGGGCTTCGCGGGTTCTTCGCGCGTTCCGCCCGCTCCGCCCTCGCCACCCGCCGGGGCCGCCTGACCGCCGATCTTCACGAACGCGAGCTGGAGTTGCGAGAGGGCATCCCGGATCTGGCCGACCTGCTTCGGCGCCGTCTGCTCGAGCAGGGGCAGCAGCGCGCGGACGGATTCGATCGCCATGCGGACCTGACCTGGGTCTCGCTCGTCCTCGGTGCCGGCTGCGAGCCCCGTGCGCCGCATCCCCAGGTTGACCAGCGTCAAGATGTCCTCGAGCAGCACGTGCTCGACGCGGATCTTCTTGATCTCCGCTTCATAGGCGGAGCGGAGCTCCTCCTCGGTGGGCTCGCGCCCCCCGGCGCCCGTGGGCTCGTGCCCCCCGGTGCCCGTTCTTGGATCATTTTCCGTTGTACTCATTACTTCACCTCCGCGGTGCTTCCCAACACCCCAGCATACGTATCCCGTGACTGGGCGACCATCGACGCGTAGATCTCCCCAATGCCCACTCCCGCCTGCGCCATTCGCCGCTGACGCTGAGCGCCGTTGAGCCGCGGGAGCGAAGCGTCGATACCGAGCTCGGCTCGCGCGGGTGCGCACCAGCTGAGCAGACGCTCCAACGTCTCGCCGGCCGGATAGGGAGCGCGTCGCTCGAGGTCGAGCAGCTCGCCATCGAGACCGAAACGCACGGCCCTCCAGACGTTCTCCTCGATCATCCGGCGGGGCTGGTCCTCGAACGGGACTCCGGCGTCCAGATCTCGCGCAGCCTGCGCTACGCATGCCACGATCAGCGCAGCGAGGCCCTCCGATTCGGCGGCCGTCGTCTGGGCGTCGCAGATGCGGACCTCGACCGTCCCGAAGGCAAAATGGGGGCGCACCGACCACCACACCTGCGTGTACTCGACGATCGACCGGGTGCGTACGAGGAAGTCGATGTAGGAGGCGAACGCTTGCCAGCTTCCGAACGCGTCGGGCACGCCGCAGCGCGGGAAGCTCTTGGTGAAGATCTGGGTTCGGACCGTGTGCAGCCCCGAATCACGCCCGTCCAGGAACGGCGAGTTGGCCGAGATCGCCAGAAGCAGCGGCAGCACCGGTCGCAGCCGATCACACACCAGCACCGCGCGATCAGCGCCGCGGATTCCGACGTGGACGTGCAGCGAGAAGGTGTTGTTTCGCCACGCAACGTACTGGAGCCCTTCCTCGACACGGCGATAGTGCTCGGTCTGAATGATGTGCTGTTCACGGTAGTCGGACCATGGGTGGGTGCCGGTCGCCCCGAGTGCCACTCCGCGCTCATCGGCCAGTGCAAAAAGGCGCCGGCGACGCTCTCGCTGAGCGGCGGTCGCAGCAGCCAGGTCCTCCCCGCGGCCGGAGCGGATCTCGATCTCGGAGGAGATCAGCTCGCCGGATATGGAGTCCGCCAGCACCGGGTCGGAGCAAGCGGCGTCCCGCATCTCCTCGAACTGCGACGTCAGTCCGAGATCCGCGGGATCCAGGAGCGCAAACTCTTCCTCGAGGCCGACCGTGAAGTCCGTCGAGCACTCGAATGCCGCACGCGCGGTGTCCAGATCGAGAGTCACCGATCCCAGGCGGTCAGGTCAAGTAGAAATAGAGGGCGTACAACAGGTCGACTGCCGGGCTCGAGGTGTGGACGGTGACCTCCGGGGGAACTTGAAGCAGCGCGTCGGAGTAGTTGAAGATGATCTTCACTCCGGCGTCGGCGAGCTCGTCGGCGAGGTCCTGAGCGGCCGAGGACGGAACGGCCAGCACCGCGACGACGATGTCGTCCTCCTCGACCGCCTTGCGCATCTCGGAGTTGGGTCGCACCCGTAGCGACCCGATCTGGGTGCCCACCTTGGCCCGGTCGGTGTCGAACACCGCAACCACCCGGAATCCGTGGTCCGCGAATATGTCCGAGGTTGCGATCGCGGTGCCCAGGTGGCCGGCGCCGAACAGAGCGATGTTGTGTTGCCCCGACGTGCGCAGGATCTTCCGGATCTGCGTCACCAGGGACTCGACGTTGTAGCCCACGCCTCGCTTGCCGAACTTCCCGAATCCCGACAGGTCGCGGCGGATCTGAGTGGAGTTGACGTGGGTGTAGTCGGCGAGCTCCTGCGAGGAGATCGTGAGCTTGCCGATCTTGCGTGCCTGAGTCAGGACCTGCAGGTAGCGAGACAGCCGCGCTGCGACGCCCAATGAAAGCTTCTCCCCCGGTCTGTCGACGCCTGACTCGGCGACAGACGGATCGCGGCCGACCGTATAGCTCATCGGGCCCCCACAATATCGAGCCGACGCTCGAGCTCAGCCTCCTCCACGAACAGCTCGAAGACCTCGACGCCGTCGATCGTCACGACGGGTATCCGCTCCAGATACACGCGCTGAAGAGCCTCGTCGTCATCGATGTCCCGCTCTTCGAGCACGAACGGATGCCGCCTCTGGACTCGCATGAGCACCTTCCGGGCGTCGTCGCACAGACAGCAGCCGTCCCGGCCGTAGAGGACGACCGTGCTCATCGGGCCGCAAGCGTCCGCTCGCCGGTGGCGTAGACGTCGAGCTCCAGGTAGTCGGGGTACGGGAGGGGATCGCGGAACCTCGCCGCGCTCGCGATCATCGCCGCGTTGTCGGTGCACAGCTCGCGCGCCGGCACGGCGAGCTCGACGCCGAGCTCCTGAAAGCGCTCACGAAGAGCTCCGTTGGCCGCCACCCCACCTCCGAGTGCGAGCCGATCGAGACCGGTCTCCGAGAGTGCGCGCCGCACTTTGCCAAACAGGGCCTCGACGATCGCTCGCTGGTAGGAGGCGGCCAGATCGGCGCGCTGGCGCTCGACCTCTTGCTCGGAGAGCTCCCGCAACCGGTACAGAAGCGCCGTCTTCAACCCCGCGAAGGAGAAGTCGAGGCCTTGGACGCGGCTTGCCGTTGGGAACGAGAAGGTGTCCGGATGACCCTCGCGCGCCAGGCGCTCGAGCGCCGCGCCGCCGGGGTATCCCAGGCCGAGCAGGCGGGCGCCCTTGTCGAAGGCCTCGCCGGCGGCGTCGTCGAGAGTCTGGCCGAGCACCTCGAATGCCGGCCCCTCGTCACGGACGTACGCCAGCAACGTGTGTCCCCCACTCGCGATCAGGGCGAGGAACGGCGGCTCGAACGGATCAGGCGCCAAGAACGTCGCGGCGACGTGGCCGTGAAGGTGGTCCACCGGTGCCAGCGGCAGCTCGTACGCGGCTGCGAGCGCCTTGGCGGTCGCAACGCCGACGAGCAGCGCCCCAACCAGTCCGGGGCCCTGGGTCACCGCCACCAGATCTAGCTCCTCGGGCGTGATCTCGGCTCGGGCGAAGGCGTCGTCGATGACGGCGCCGATCAGCTCGAGATGGTGTCGCGAGGCGATCTCGGGGACGACCCCGCCGTAGCGATCATGGACGCCCTGCGAGGAGATCACGTTCGCCCGCACCTCGCCCCCGGCGGTGACGATCGCGGCGCACGTGTCGTCGCAGCTGGTCTCGATCCCGAGGATCACCCTGAAGGGCTCGGGGTCGAGGCCTCTTGCGCGGTGCGCCACATGATCACCGCGTCTTCGCCGGTGTCGTGGTAGTACCGGCGGCGGGTTCCGGCGGAGCGGAAGCCATAACGCTCGTAGAGCGCGATCGCGGCGGCGTTCGAGGGCCGCACCTCGAGCGTGTATGAGGCATCGTGACCGGCGCGCTCGAACATCTCCTCCAGCAGAGCGGTGGCGACCCCCTGCCGGCGCGAGGGCGGATCCACCGCGATGTTCATGAGGTGCCAGACGTCCGAGTATCGGGCGCAGATCAGGTAGCCGGCGAGGCGACCCTCCGACACCGCCGCCAGGCACACGCCCGACGCTTTCGACAGCTCGAGGACGAACATCCCCAGCGACCACGGGGTAGGGAAGGCACGGCGCTCGATTCCGATCACCTGCGGCAGATCGGCGTAACCAAGTGGGCGGATCGTGAGGGAATCTGTACTCATTGCGCTGCGGCGCGACGGCTGATCTCGGCGTCGGGAACGCGCAGGTACACAGGAAGGACCTCATCAGGGGCCCCGCCACGCAGACCGCGAGCGAGCCGGCAGTGGTTGATGGCGGTCACCCTATGGAGCTCTGAGTGATCCTCCGGGATGAACGTTCCCTGGCGCTCGAGAACCTCCCTGAATGCTAGCGCCCCGTCTCCAATGGCCATCGACGCCGCGTGCAGCCCCCCGACCCGCGCCGCCAATGCCCGCGGCGTGTATACCGCGGGTGCCATGAGCGGAGTTCCCGGCGAGCCGGTCCGGGCAATCTCATCCTGACGCCAGGCGGCGGCGAACGCCTCCCCCCGGCGGGCATCGAGCACCGCGATGATGACCTCGACATCGTCCCGGCGCTGCCCGTCCCGGCTCGCGTTCAGCGCCAGCGAATGCAGCGTCGAGACGCCGGTGAGCGGTATCCCTCGCGCCCGGGCGAGCGCGCGCGCCGTGGCGACGCCGATCCGCAACCCGGTGAAGGTTCCCGGGCCGACGCCGACGGCGATCAGGTCGACTTCCGGCCAGCCGACGGCCGCCTCGTCGAGAACCTCCGCGGCCAGCGCGAGCAGGCGCATCGCGTGCCTCGGGCGAGCTCCCGGGGGAGGGTCGTCGCGGGCCTCGAGCTCGCGCGGCGGAGGACCGTCCTCGATCATCGCCACGGAGGTGGCGCGCGTCGCGGTGTCGAGGCCGAGGATCCTCAAGCGATCTCCACGATCCGCCGGTCTCCGCCAGCGTGATCGATGCGCACCCGCGCAGCGATTCGGGCCAGCCGGGCCACCGGGTCCTCCGCAACCGGCGGCCACTCGACGAACGCGATCGAGTCCGAGTCGAGGTAGTCGGCGAGCAGGTCCGGGTCCTCTCCATCGAGGTCGGTCACGCGGAACAGGTCGATGTGCGAAACGGGCACCGGCGCGGGATAGCGCTGACCGATAGAGAACGTCGGGCTGGTCACGATGGCGGTGACCCCGAGCGCTCGGCACGCTCCCCGGACGAACGTCGTTTTACCCGCGCCCAGCTCTCCGCGCACGAGCACCACGTCGCCGGGCTCGAGGCGCGAGGCCAGCTCCGCGCCCAGCGCCTCGGTCTCGAAGGGACCGGCGGTTTGCTCGCGCCTCGGCGTTTGCTCGCGCCTCGACGTTTGCTTGCGCCTCGGCATCGGCAAGCCGCCCCGAACGCCTATCTCAGAATCGGTTTTCGCCATCGCCTGCGCAACACTGTAGGCAAGCGCTGCGGGTCTGCCTTCCATGCACGAGCGCGGTTCAAACGTGCCACAAACCGCACCGTTCGGTACCTTCAGCGACAAAGATGGCCGGTTCTGCGACGAAATCGACCGGCGGACGCCTCGCCGCCATGAGGGTGCGCTACGAGCCGCAGCTCTCGACGCTGCGCGGCTCCGACACCGCCAAGGCCGCTGGCCTGGCGCTGGCGATGATCGCCAACAACGTGATCGCGCTCGTCTCGACGATCGTGTTCGCGCGACTGCTCTCCGATTACGCGTCGCTGGCCGCGCTGGTCAGCTACTTCCTGATCCTGTCGGTCGTGGGATACGCGATCCAGGTCGCAACCGCGCGCGAAGGGGTCCTCGGGCACCTCGGGGTCGGCGCCGGTCTGACCGCGACGCTGAAGCGCTGGACCTGGTCGCTCGCGCTGTTCACGGTCGCGGCGACGGTCGTCTCGATCCTGCTGCGCGATCCGATCGCCCAGGCCGTCGGAGTCCAGCACGACCAATGGGCAGCGGCGATCGGAATTCCCGCCGGGTGCCTGTGGATCGAGCTGTCGTTCCTGAGAGGCGCGCTCCAGGGAGTCGGCGATTACAAGAGCGTCGGCATCAGCCTGGTCGGCGAACAGAGCGTGCGCCTGATCGCCGGCGCCGCTCTGGCGGCGGCGGGGCTCGGCGTGACCGGCGCGTACCTCGGTACCCCGATCTCGTTCGTCGTGATGGGGATCTACTGCGCGATCCAACTGCGGCGGTACGTCGAGCGGACTACGCCGCCCGGCGCTGAGGAGCCGGCGGAGAGGGTCGAACCCGGGGCGGCGCCCGCACGTCCAGCGACAGCCCGACCGGCGGCAGCGGAGGCGGCGCTGGGACTGTGGAGCCACGTCAAGCGCGCGTGGGCGCCGATCGCCGGGCTGATCGTGATCGCGGTGCTGCAGAACATCGACATCATCGCGGCCAAACACCGCTTCGGCGGCGTCCACGATCTCGCCAGCTCCTACGCGGCCACGGCCGTCGCGGCAAAGGTGCTGATCTGGGTGGCCATCGGCGCCGGCTTCTATCTCGTCCCGGAAGTGTCGCGCCGGCGGGCCGACGGCGAAGACACCCGCCCGGTGCTCGCTCGCGCGCTCGCGATCATCCTGGTCTGCTCGGTCCCGGTGCTGCTGATCTTTGCCTTTGCCGCCGAGCCGCTGCTGCGAATCGGGTTCGGACCACATCGCCTGAAGGCCAGCAGCTCGCTTCTGATCCTAGGGATCGCGTTCACCGTGCTGGCGGCCACCTACCTGGCGATCCAGTACATGCTCGCGCTCAAGCGCACGTGGTTCCTGCTCGCCGTCGGCGCGGTGGCGGTCGCTGAACCGATCCTTCTGCTGCAGGCTTCGCGGAAGCCCGCGGGCTTTGCTGCCGTGGTGCTCGCGGTGCAGGCGGTAGGAGCGCTCGTGGCCCTTGCCCTGGCCTTCCGCACCGGGGGCGCTCCGGCGGCGAGGGCCGTTAGCCCCGAGCCGGCCTGACCGGGTAGGGCCTCATACCCCGTACTGCGCGTCCTGCGCAACACACGGGACATCGATTGTTCTCACCCCGCGCTGCCACCCGTATAGGGTCGCGATCGTCAACCAGCACGGGAGGTCGGATGGCGGTCAGCAAGATCATCGAGCTCGTGGGCAGCTCTTCCACCAGCTCCGACGATGCAGTGAAGGCGGCTCTGGGCGAGGCGCGTCAAACCCTGCGGAACATCAAAGCGCTCGACGTGGTCTCCGTGGGCTTGCGCGGCGACAACCTCGATGAGTGGCGCGCACTCGTCCGCGTGTCGTTCCTAATCGAGCGCGTGAGCGAGTAGAGACCACCAGGGGCCTGCGGGAGCGGTCGGAGCCGCAACGTCGCCGCGGGGCGCCGGGGGACCCGCCGGTCCCGGCGGCCTCAGAACAGACCGAGCTGCGCCACGTACTCCGGCTCGGGGTCCGCGGACCGTGCGTCCTCCAAAACCTCCTCGGTGGTCTCCTCGGCCGGGTCTTCGGCTTCGGGAATCCCGTGCATCTCCTCCGGCTGCTCAGGAGCACCGAGGGCAATCAGCTGAGGGATTCGGTGAAAGTCCTGGCGAAGCGTTTCGAGCATCGACGGCGTGTACAGCGCGGCGGCCGGGTGATAGAGCGGGTATAGCCGGACGGCCCGCGAACCCACGATCCGGACCTCCTCCCGCCCGTGGAGGCGTGAAATCCCGGTCATGTCCCCACGCAGCAGCTTGGTTGAGAAGTTGCCGAGCGTGCAGATCACGGTCGGCTCGATCAGGTCGACCTGGGCGCGCAGATAGCCCTGGCAAGACTCGATCTCGTTGGGTTGGGGGTCGCGATTATCGGGAGGTCTGCACTTGAGGACGTTGCAGATCCAGACGTCGGCGGGCTGCAGGCCGATCTCGGCCAGCAGCGTATCGAGCAGCTTTCCGGCCTGTCCCACGAACGGGAGGCCCATCCGATCTTCGTTTGCGCCCGGCGCCTCGCCGATGAACAGCAGCTCGGCGTCCGCGTTGCCGGCGCCGAACACCACCTTCGTTCGCGTCTGGTGCAGC
>JAFASF010000270.1 GCA_019244745.1 Solirubrobacterales bacterium
CGGACCTGGGCGAGTATGAGCAGCGCGTGCGCGTGCCCGACGGTTGGCTGGGGCGAGCGTCGCAGCTGCTCCCCTCGGGCCGCCTCGCGTTCGGCCTCGTCGAGGCGCCCGGTCGCGGCGCACGCCAACGCAAGCCCTAGATGCGCCGGTGACGCGACCCACCAATTGGCTTGAAATCGCTGGCGCGCGAGGCCGATGGCCTGCCGACCCCATGCCTCGGCGCTCTCGGCTCGGTCCCGCTCGGCGTCGATGAGGGCTAGCAGCCCGAGGCTTCCGAGATAGCCGTTCACCGCTTGTGGCGCGTCGGGGCGCTCGACCGCCTGCACCGCGATCCGCCGCGACTCGTCGAGCTCGCCGGCGAAGAACAGAGCCTGCGCCAGGGCCGCGAGGGCGCCGACGGTCAACGCGTCGGCGCCCGCATACGCGGCTGCGACCGCGCGACGGCCATGCCGGACGGCGGCGCCGACGTCGCCGTGCTCGATCATCTGCGCGTGGGTGACCTCGACACCCGCCTCGAGGTACGGCGACCATGCCCTCGGCCGCTCACGGCGCGCGCGCTCCGCCACGGCGAGCAGCCGCTGAACCTCGAGTTCGGGACGGGCGAGCAGCGCCGCGGCCGCGGCCGCCGATGTCGGCAGCACCGGATACTCGACGAGCAGTTCGGAGGGGAGCCAACGTACCCAGCCCAGCAACTGCAATATTCGGCCGCTTTGAATGAACTCAAGGTGGTGGGTGACCAGTAGTTCGCCCACTGTCTCGGCATCCCGGGCGGCGGCGGAGTACTCGATGGCGTCCTCGACCATGTCCTGGCTGCGACACCAGGCCGCTGCGCGGCGACGCAGCTCAGGCGCGGCCTCGGGTCCGAGCCCCAGCTGTAGCACCTCGCCGAACAGGTGGTGGTAGCGATACCACTCCCCGCGGGCGTCGAGGGCGACCAGGAACATGTTCGAGCGCGCGAGCTCGGCGAGCACGGCGGCCGAGTCCTCCCGACCGAGGACTGCATCGCACAGCTGTGGTGTGAAGCGCCCCAGCACCGAGGTACGCAACAGGAACTCTCGGGTCTCCGGCGCCAGCGCTGCCAGCACCTCGTCGGTCAGATAGTCGCCGACGTGGCGAGCGCTTCCGGCAAACGCGCGCACACCCCTGTCTGGGTCGTCAAGGTCGCGCAACCACAGCGCCGCGAGGTACAACCCGGCCGGCCACCCCTCTGTGCGCTCGAGGAGCAACTCCACGCTCTCGGCCGACAACGGGATCCCTTCCCGCGCGACCAGCTCAGAGGCTTCGTCGACGGTGAACGCGAGCTCCCGGGCGCGCACCTCCGCGAGCGCTCTGCGCGCCCGCAGCCGCGGCAGGCCGATCGCCGGGTCCGAGCGCGTCGAGGCGAGCACGCGCGCATTCGCGGGCAACCGCTCGATCGCATGCCCGATCGACCGGAGCGACGCCTCGCTCTTGACCGCGTGGAGGTCGTCGAGAACGATCGTCACCGCACGTCCGTACGCGACCAAGCCGTTCATCAGCTCATCGACCGCCGTCTCTACCGGCGCGCCGCGGACCCGGAGGCATGAGAGCGCCGCGCTTCCGAGGCCCTCACCAAGCCGCTCGACGCCCGTCGCCAGGTGCGTCCACAGCCGCACCGGGTCGTCGTCGGCCGCGTCGAGCGTCAACCAGATCACCCGCTCTGGGCGCTCAGTGCACCACGAACGCGCGAGCGTCGTCTTGCCGTAGCCGACGGTCGCGCTGAGCACCGTGAACCCGGTCACGCCGTCCCCATCGAGCATCTCGAGCAACCGCGCCCGCCTGAGCGTCCCAGGATGCACCCGGGGTGGCATCAGCTTCGGCTCGATCACCCGCAGACCCGGGCTGTCTCTCTCCGTGGTCCGCGAACTCATTCTCGTGCGGCTCAACCCCGATCACCCGGGTGAGCACCAATCACCCGGGTGAACATTACTCCGGCCCGCTGACAAGCGGGCCACCCGGGGACATGATCTGCGGGTCAAGCACACCGTGGCATACACCGATACCGGTGCGCCCGGTTACTCGGGGACCTGAGGAAAGGCAGCTGACCGCGAATGGGCGGGCAACCCAAACTGCAGACGGCCATAGGCCCGCATGTCCAGAACGAGGCGATCCCCGATGTGCGCTCCGCGCCTGAACAACGTGTCCGGCTGTCGCGCTCCGACAAGACCAGGTTCGAAGGGCAGGCTCATCACCGATCCGCGGTGAGCGATCAAGTCGCCGCGGTGCAGGCGCGCAACTGCGAGCTCGCGATCGAGGTCGAGCAGCTTCGTGGCGAGCGCCGGCGGTTGGAGCGCGATCTGCACGACGGCGTCCAGAGCGAGCTGGTCGCGCTGATGGTCGAGCTCGCGCTCGTACAGCAGGATCCAGACACCCCACCCGGGCTCGCGGGGATGCTCGCGGGGCTGGAGGCTCGCACACAGGCGACGCTTGACTCGGTGCGCAATGTGGTCGGCGGGATCTTCCCCCCGCTGCTGGCCGACTTCGGAGTGCAAGCGGCGTTACGGGCGCGGGCGGCGCGAGCACCCACGGCCGTGAGCGTTCGGGGGACTGTGCCTCGCAGCACCGAGGAAGCAGAGGAGGCCGTGTACTTCGCCTGCTCGGAGGCGATCCAGAACGTGGCAAAACATGCCGGCCGCCAGGCCCAGGTCACGCTCCGACTGCATCACGATCGCGGGTCGCTGGCCGTCCGGATCGAAGACGACGGGTCGGGGTTCGATCGGGTTCACACCCCCGAGGGGACGGGGCTGCGAAACATCCGCGATCGCATCCAGCACCTGGGCGGCACCGTCGAGGTCACCTCGACGCCGGGGCACGGCACCGTCTTGATCATCTTTCTCCGGTGGCCACCCCGAGCTGATCGGTAGCGATGGGCCAGGTCATCCTCCTCTCGCTGACCGCGTCGCTTAACCCGACGCTGGTCGCGGCCACGACCGTGATGCTGCTGCTGGAGCGCCCGACGAGATTGATGCTCGGCTATCTGCTCGGTGCGTATCTGACGAGCATCACGCTCGGGCTCGTGATCGTCTTCTCATTGACCGGTTCGAGCGCGAGCAACACGACCGAGAACACGATCAGCCCGGCGGTCGACATCGGCTTGGGCGCAGTCGCGCTGGCCGTGGCGTTCATCCTCTACACCGGCCGCCACGAACGGCTCAGGGAGCGCCGCCGCGCGAAAAAGGCGGCGAAGCCCGACAAGGGCCCGCCCCGCTGGCAGCGAGAGCTCAGCAAGGGATCGGCGCGAACCACCTTCGTCGTCGGGGCGCTGCTCACCCTGCCCGGTGCCTCCTATCTCGCCGGACTCGATCAGATCCACAAACTCAAGTACTCCACGACGGTCACCGTGCTTCTCGTGATCGGCTTCAACATCGTGATGCTCTGGCTGCTCGAGGTGCCGCTCGCCTCGTTCCTGGTCGCTCCCGAGTGGACACCTCGCGCGGTCGAGCGAGCCAAAGCCTGGGTCAGCCGGCACGCACACGCCTTCGCGGTCCGCGGATCGGCCGCGGTCGGGGCACTCCTGGTTATCAAAGGCATCGTCGGACTGGTCAGCTGACAGAGGCTCGCCAGGGAAAACCCCTACCGAAAGGACAACCCCATGTTCACCGTCTATGCAGTGTCAACCTTCGGTTGGACGCTTATGGCCATCGCGTTCCTGATCATCTGGGTAGCCATCGCGTTCTGGCCGGCGCGGGTCGCGAACCGAAAAGGGCACAGCTTCATCGGCTACTTCCTCTTCAGCCTCATCTTCTTCCCCCTCGCCCTGATCACCGCCTACCTCGTCCGCGACCGACGCGCGGCCGCGTATTGACAGGATGGCTTGCGTACTCGAGATCTCACGCGGCGGATTCGCCATGGGCGCGGCGTGACAGTCGCGCTCATGGCCTGGAGCGCGCGCCGACGATGGAGCCGCAATCACCAATCCGGCGATCCGAAAGGTGGCTAGACCGCCGCCTCGTCCGACGGTTCGCGCAGAGCTGGCTACCCATTTCGGTACCCCTGCCTGTGCTCGGGGCGATCGGGCGTGCGCGGGTGAACGCGGCCGACCCCGGATTTGTGAGGAGATGCCAACGGCGAATACCTGCGGGGTCACCCCGGGGTGACCTGGTCGCTTTAGTACGTCATATACGGCGTACTGGAGCGTCCAGGTCTGTCGGCGAATCCGCAGGATCGCCGGCTGGCTTGCGATCGGGGGAGCGAAGTGGATACCCAGCACGGCGGTAAGAGCCCGTCGCACAAACCGCGACCGGCGCACCCGAGTTGTAAGCAGCTGACAACCGACGTATCTAGGCACCCCGCCCAGGAGGGACGTGATTGACCTTTTGACGCACATACGGGCGTTAGATCACGCACGTGCCGCTCCCCGCGATTTCGCCGACGGCTCATTGTGTTGGACAAACACGCGCGGCTCGTTTTTGCAACCCCTCAACGCAGCAAGAACCGGGACGCTCGGTCGGGTCCGGGCGCGTAAGTGCTCTAGGAGCGCAGCTCGATGCCGCGTTGTTCGTAGAGGCGACGATCCGCGGTCGAGAGGAGTTCGTCGAACGTCTCGCCGTCCTCTGGGAAGGCGGCGGTGCCGATCGTCAGGTCCCAGGGAGCCTGGATGCCCAGCGCCGCGCGGCGCTCCGGAACCTGGCTCCGGATCCGGTGGGTGACCGCCGCAGCGCCCTCGGCGGACTGCTCGACGAGCAGCAGACCGAGCTCGTCGCCGCCGATCCGGCCGACGATATCGTCGGCGCGGGCGGATTCCGTCAGCAGGCTCGCGACGCCGGTGAGCAGGCGGTCGCCGGCGAGGTGACCCTGAGAGTCGTTGACGCCCTTCAGACCACGGACGTCCACGTACGCAAGCACGAACGACCGGTCATAACGCCGGGCTCGCGCGAGCTCTCGCTCCACTGCCTCGGTGAAACCCCTGCGGTTGAGAACGCCGGTGAGCGAGTCCGTGAGAGCCGCTGCGCTGACGGCCGCGATCTCGCCGGCGCGCCGCCGGGCCACGAGCCCGGAGCGGAGGGCCGCGGCCGTCCCGACGGCGGCGAGGACAAGAGCGGCCGCGAGCGCGATCCAAACCCCCGTGGGGATCACGTTCACGAATTGTGCGAAGGCGTTTTCTGCGAAGCCGAGCGGCTGCGTTGCCGGTCCGAGGATAGAACTCGCCAAGCTGGGGCTATGGCCCGCCGTCTTGGCCCCGTGGCCGGCGTGGTTGGTCGCCGGGGCGATTGCGCCCACGGCAGCGGCAAGCAGGCCCGGTGCCGTGCCGCCCGCGGCGCCGGCGCCGGCGGCTGCTGCCGCGCCGGCGCCTGTTCCGACTCCGCCCGCCGGCGCCAGTACCGGTATTCCACCGAGGCCGGCAAGTCCGGAAGTGCTCGCGCCACCGAGCAACAA
>JAFASF010000021.1 GCA_019244745.1 Solirubrobacterales bacterium
CGGCGGCGGCCGGGGCCGGGTTAGCGGCCAGGCTCGCTACGCGGCGCTGCGCTGTTGTGGCGGATGGCCTGCGGATCAGTGCCAAGGCGAGCCCCGCTGCGAGCGAGCTGGCCGCCATGAACCAGCGTGTGTTGTCGTAGCGCGTGAGTACGTCGCTGGCGCTGGGCGTGCCGAGGATCGCCACGAACGCCGCGACGCCGAGCGTCCCTCCGATCTGGCGGAACATCGTCTGCGCGCCGATGCCGGTGGCGAGCAGCTGGGGCTTCAGCGTGCGGGTGGCGGCGATCGTGAACGACGGCAGCGCGAGGCCGACCCCGGCGCCACCGATCAGCATCCCCGGGAGGAACGCCGCCGCGTAGCTGGGGTGCAGTCCGACCAGTGTGATGAACAGCACCGACCCGCCCGTGAACAGCACCGCGCCGAGGCCGCCGACGACGCCCGGGCCGAGACGGGCGGCCAGGCGCCCGGAGACCGGCGCGAACGCCGCTGCTGTGAGTGGGCCTGGCGTCAGTGCAAGTCCAGCGTGGATGACGGAGTAGCGCCAAACCCCGGTGAGGAACAGGACGTTGCCCAAAAGCATCACCGAGAACGACGCGAAGAACAGGGTGGCCGACAGGCTGGCCAGCGCGAACGCCCGGACCCGCAGGATCGAAAGCTCGAGCACGGGGGCGCGATGCCGCTGCGAGCGAACGACGAACGCGCCAGCCAACGCGACCGCGGCGAGCAAGCAGCCGATCGTGCGGCCGTCCCAGCTCCAGCTGCTGCCCTTGACCAGCGCCAGGGTCGCAAGCGCGACGGCGGCCATCAGGACTACCGTCCCGAGCCCATCGGGCAGCGGGGGCCTTGAGCGGTCGCGGATCTCGGGCAGCACCCGGTATGCCGCGATCACCGCGAGCAGCGACAGCGGCACGTTGACGATGAAGATCCAGTGCCAGCTGATCTCGGTCAAAAGCCCGCCCAGCGGCGGGCCGGAAGCGGCGCCGACGGCGCCGATCGCCGCCCAGCCCCCAATCGCCGCCGGACGCCTCGCGGCCGGGACGGAGGGCAGCAGCAGCCCAAGCGAGGTAGGGGTGACGGCGGCAGCGCCAGCACCCTGCAGGACTCTCGCGCCGATCAGCAAGCCGAGCGACGGGGCCGCAGCCGACAGGACCGAGCCCAAGCCAAACGCGACCAGGCCGGCCACGAACACCCGGCGCCGGCCGATCACATCGCCCAGCTTGCCGGCCGGCACCAGCAACGCGGCGAACACGATCGCGTAGCCATTGAGAACCCACGACACGGCCTCGACCCCAGCGCCGTGAAAGCCGCGCTGAATCGCGGGCACGGCGATATTGACGATAAACATATCCAGGGTCGCCAGAAACGCCGCCAGCGCGACGACCAAGAACACCCTCCGCGGCGACTCCTCCCTGGCGAACACGATCTCTAGCTGCGAGGTGGGCTGGGTTTGCGGTGCGCTCAAGCTTGCTCCTGCGTCCGAACGGCTGACTTGCATGACGCAAGGCAACCTACCCGAACCTCTGGCTTTTGTCAAGCAAGCCAGCTATGATCCCGTGGGTGCTCCAACGCGACTATCCAGATCAGGTCTGCTCGATCGCCCGATCGCTGGAGATCGTCGGGGAGCGCTGGACGATGCTGATCGTTCGCGACACCTTCCTCGGCCTGACGCGATTCGAGGAATTTCAGGAGAGCCTCGGGATCGCCTCCAACGTGCTCACCAACCGGCTCAAACTGCTGTGCGACGAGGAGGTGCTCGAGCGCGTCTCGGACCCGCTCCGCCCCGGCCGCCCGAAGTACGTCCTGACCGACAAGGGCCGCGAGCTAGCCCCCGCCCTGATCATGCTCATGAAATGGGGCGACCGCCACTACGCGACGGCCAACGGCCCACCCCGACTCACCCTCCACGCCGGCTGCGGGGGCAACATCGGCCCGGACCTCCGCTGCGACCGGTGCGGCAAACACCCGGCACCCGGAGAGATCGAGCTCCCCCCCGGCCCGGGAGCGCCACGCGCCAAGCGCACCGGACGGTGAAAATTGGCAGGCGCCGGCCCTCGCACATATGCGCGTTCCCCAGGCGTGAGTCATGACCCGCACCAGGCCGACCTGCCCCCGCGCGAGCGAGCTGATGCGGCTGCTCGAGATCGACTTCGACGAGATCACGGCGACACGGGTGAGCTGCTCAGTCGCCGCCGACCAGCGCCACCACCAGCCATGGGGGCTCGTGCACGGGTGGCCTCTACAGAACCGCCATCGAGTCCTTCGCCACCGTAGGCGCCTTCGAGGCAGTCAAGGACAGAGGACATGAGGCGGTCAGGGTCAGCAATATCACCGACTTCCTGCTTCCCCACGGGAGCCGCCGGCTGAGCGTGGTCGCGACCGCCATCCACCAACGCCGGACGCAGCAGCTCTGGCAGGTCGAGGTCCGCCGCCCGGAAGACGGCAAGCTGATCGCGCGCGGCCAGGTACGCCTCCAGAACCTCGACCGGCCGAGAGGAATGTGAGATGAGCGAGCAGCTCGCCGAACCCGGTTCGCCCGCACCGGCCCCCGATGCGTGGGGAGCCCCGCGGAGCAAGACGATCTCCTGGCACGACCCAGCCGCAGTCGGTGGCGCGGCGCCGGCACTATCGGGGCGAGAGCTCCTGCAGGCGATCGTGGACGGCCAGCTTCCGCCGCCACCAATCGCCGTGCTGTTCGGCGCTCGTGTCCGTGGGTGACGGCGAGGCGCTGTTCCGGTGCACTCCCGATGAGAGGACCTACAACCCTATCCGCATCGTGCACGGCGGGTTCCTGTGCACGCTGCTCGATTCCGCCGCCGGATGCGCCGTGCATACGATACTGCCAGCCGGCACTCGTTACGGCACGATCGAGATCAAGGTCAGGTTCCTCACACCCCTGCACGCGCACGGTGGGCCGATCGAAGCTGGTGGTGCTGTTCCTCGACGCCATCTACCTCCCGGTCCGGCCCAGCGGCCCCAAGGAAGGGGTGATGTGCGCCTGGGGATTCACCGAAGACGGCCAGCGGGCGCTCGTTTCGGTGCGTCTGGGCGCGCGCGCGAGGCCGAGGAGGACTGGCTCGAGCTCGGTCGCGACTGCACTCGCGCGGACTCGCCGCCCGGCGGCTGATCGTGGCCGACGGCGCTCCCGGGCTGACCCTGGCGATCGAGGAGCGATGGCCGCGCGCCGACCGCCAGCACTGCACCGTTCACCGCCTGCGCAACCTAATGGCCAAGCTGCCAAGCCAGAGCACGACCGGAGCCGCTTCAACTACTGGTCAGCGCTCAGCGAGGCGACCGGGGACATATCGGGGACACGGAAGCGTTTCCGCGGGAACGCGGCTAAACGAAAAGCCCCGATATACGGGGCTTTCCAGCGCGCCCGGAGAGATTCGAACTCCCGACCTTCGGTTCCGTAGACCGACGCTCTATCCAGCTGAGCTACGGGCGCCCGGCCCGACCGATTCTAACCGCCGCTCCCTCGCATGAACCGTCGGCGACCTGACGTGCGTGGGCTGCCGGACACGGCGAGGCTCGCTCGACGCGGATTCCTCGATCCGCCACCGAGGTAAGCCAGCGGATCAGGCCCGCTCCCGCGGAACCAACCTGCTCACGCCGGCCGCTGCTGCGTCGGTGGCCCGACCGTCTCGGCGAGCCACGTTACGAGCGGGCGAGTCGCCTCGAGCTCCGATCGGACTCGAGTAACGCAGATTGGCTGGTGAAGCCAGGGCTCGAGCGGGTGAAGCCGCGATACGGTGAGCGACTTCAGGCGAAGCCGGTCGAGGCGGGGGTGATCCGGCGAGTAACCCCGCGGCGCGCGCTTCAGAGCCGGTTCGGCCAGCGATAGTCCGGCCGCCTCGGCCGAGGCGACGGCCTGCTCGAACCGCCCGGCGCGCCGGCCGTTGTCGATCGCGGCGCGGAAACGTTCGAGCTGATCCGAAGCCGGTTGGTGCATCCCCGCAGCCACGAGCAGCCCGTCGAGCGACAGTTGGAAGTAGTAGCCGCCGGTCGAGCCGTAGCCGATCGCGACTCCGAGCTGCTCTTTCAGTGGTGGCCCGGGCCGGAAGCGGGTGTCGTTATAGGGGCGGAAGAAATGAGGTTGACCGAAGTCGCCGAGCTTCTCCGCCAGCGCGCGAGCCGGCCCAAGGAGGTCCTCGTCGTAGCGCTTGCGATTGGCCTTGAACCAGTCGCGGTCGTTGTTTGCCTCGAGGTCTTGCAGGAAGTTGATCGCTGCCGGCGGCCACATGACCGATCATCGTACGCAACGGATTCGAGCGCGATGAAGTGTCCGTCATACGCCGATGCCGCCGATCGCCTCCTGTTCGGGGTCGTAGTAGCGGGCAACCGTGAATCCCATCAGCGTCGGCACGTGGACCGCGTAGACAACCAGCGAAAGTGTGAGCACCAGGAGAGTGCCGCCGCTGACGTGATCGCGCAGGAAGGCGTACTCGATCATCCCCGCGGTGAACACGTACGCCAGCAGGGACCATTTCGCGACCGCGAAGAAGCGGTTCCACGCGAAGCCCTGGACGCGAGCGAGGGCGATGAAGTTCGCAATCAGGAGCAACGCAGAGGCCACGAGCAGCGCGACCGCCGGGCCGAGCGGGACGTGGTTGGGCAGATGGGACGAGAGGTAGATCCCCCCGGCGACGATCAAGGCCAAGGAGGCCATTCCGATCTGGGTCACGGGTGGCAGACGGCGCTCGTTCATCCGGCGGACAGCTTGGTCATGATCACCAGGGTGGCGATCTGCATCACGCCGAGGATCCCCGCGGAATAGATGAAGCGCTTCATCAGCCGCTCGATCACCTGCGGGTTGGGCCGCGGCTTCTTCAGCTCGATCAGCACAGCTATGTTGGCCGGCTCGAGCAGCCCGAGCGCGATGACTGACATCACTCCGACGACGATGAAACTCGCTACCACCCAGCCGTGATTTGGATAGCTGCTCAGGACCGTGCCGAGCTTGGAGCCGAGTTGCCAGCCGGCGGCGAGGGTCAACGTAACCACGGTTGGCATGATCAGGACCATCTTCGGCATCAGCCTGGTCGTGAACTCGACTCGCGCCGGGATCGACATGCGGGCGATGATCGGGCCGAGCACCAGGCCCAGGAACAGGTCGGTGATCGTCCAGGCCGCGCCTCCCGCCACGTGCAAGAACATCAGCGGCCACAACTTGTTGACCGCGATTGCGACGACCAACAACACCGCGAGGACGCCCACGATGATGAGGCCCTTCCGCGGGACGATTTCAAAGTCCGGTCGTTCGATCGCCCCAGGCGGAAGTCCCTCCGCCTCGATCCCCGGCGGGGGGGCTAGCACGTCTGCCATGGCCTAGATGCTAACCGCGGCTGGGGAGGATTTCCAGCACGCCGGCAGGTTAGCTGCCACCGCACTGGATCCGGTCAGGTGGAATCGCGCCGGGGATCGGCGCCGGCCGACCCTTGCTGCTCGTCGAGCACGCGCTGCTCATCGGCCGCGCGGTGCCTCTCCATCGTCTCGCGCAGCCGCCGAGCCGCCGCCGGCGCCTGCCGGTCCAGCGCCCAGACGTCGCGCCTGAACAGCCCGATGAGTCGCATCGGCGAGGTCGCGACCACCGAGGCGGTGCGCTGACCGCCCTCGGGCGTCTCCGGTGCCTCGAACGGGTCGGGCGCGGAGCCCAGCACGGCTATCTCGCCCACAACATCCCCGGTCCCGATTGTTCGCACCGGCCTACCGCCGATCACGATCTCGGCGGTCCCGCTCTCGACCGCGAACACGGCGTGCCCGAGACCCTGCTGTTTGGCAAGTTCTTGGCCAGTGTCGACTTCGAGCTCGAACGCGACGTCGGCGACGGCGGCGAGCTCCGCCTCCGGCAGGTCGGCGAAGAACCGAATCGCCGCAACCCGCGAGCTGTCCATCCGCTCAAGGTACACCACGGATTCGAGCTTCGCGACCTCTTGAGATGGCCGCATTGCGGCCGGGGCATCGTCGCGACTGAGGCGGAGGGGGCGGGATTCGAACCCGCGGACGCCTCACGACGTCACCAGTTTTCAAGACTGGCGCATTCGACCGCTCTGCCACCCCTCCGGGACTGGCGACTCGATGCTAGCCGGGCGGACGAGCTCGCAGAAGCACCACAGGGTCAGGCTCTACACTGCCCAGACCCCTTGGAGAGGTGGCCGAGTGGCTGAAGGCACTCGCCTGCTAAGCGAGTATGGGGTTCACGCTCCATCGCGGGTTCGAATCCCGCCCTCTCCGCTAGCACTCCAGGACAGAACAAGGGTGAGCCTGGTGCTGCACTTCGCGGCGCTCGGCGCGGCCCGGCATCACGTGGCGCTCACGAGGGTCGTGGTGCTCAGGCGACGCTGAAGCACTCCGCGAGTTTGTGAGGTACGACTGGCGGGCGGCTATCGGTTCTTCGGCGCGGTCCCGAAGACGTGATCCCAGAAGGGAGCACTGACGCCGTACCCGCGCTCGTGGTTCTGGAAGTGGTGGCGCATGTGCAGTTCGCGCATGCGCTTACCCAGCGCGGTCTTGGGCCGGTGGTGATGCACGTGGTAGTGCAGCATGTCGTAGAACAGATAGCCGGCGAGGAAGCCCGCTCCAAACGGAAGGAACCCGGGGCTACCGAACACTGCCCAGAACCCAAACAGGAACGCCGCAGCCAACGGAATGCTCACCGACGGCGGCATGACCAAGCGCATCGGATCGTTGGGATGATCGTGATGGACGCCGTGGATGATCCAGTGGAGGCGAGCACCGATCCCCTTCTCGGGCTCGAAGTGAAACACGATCCGGTGCAGCCAGTACTCGGTCAGCGTCCAGAACAGGTAGCCGCCGAGCAGCCACAAGGGCGTCGCCCATCCGGAGCCTCGGATCAGGCCCTCGACGATCAGGCCAACGATGATCGGACCGAACAGGATCGGCGGCACGCTCGGGTGCACGCGCGAGAGCTTGTCGAGTAGGTCCGACTCGAACATGCGCGGCGAGGCACGCAACACCTCGCTCCGGCTGAGTCCCTTGAGCTCGTCTGCGCGTTCGGTCGCCATCGCCTTTAAACGATAGCCGCAAGCCGATCGGCGACCTCGGCCAGGGGTGTCCGAGATAAGGCCCGCATACGGGGCAAAATCTCGAACACCCGGCGGGGGTCGGGCCGAGCCCGCTCAGGCCGGGGCCGACACGGCGGCTGTCGGAGCGCGCCGTGGGATGCTTCGGAGCCTATGGCCCAGCGAAACCTCCCGAACGCGCGGTGGTTCAGCGTCCGCCGGGCTCAGAACCGTAAGCCGGCGACGTATCGCTGCCCGTTCTGCGGCCGCCACCTGCCGTCACTTAGCGAGCACATGCTGATCGTGCCGGAGGGCGACTCGGGGCGCCGGCGCCACGCACACACCGAGTGCGTGCTGGCGGCCCGTCGCGCCGGCCAGCTTCCGACCCGAGACGAGTGGCTGAAGACCCAGCCGCGTCCGCCGAGCCTCCCGCGCCGCGCGGCGGCGCTCGCGAAGCGCCTGACCAGACGCGGCGGCGAGCCCGCCGGCGACTAGGCTACGCGCACATGGCTCGCGACCTACGACTCGGCCTGAGCCTCGGGTACTGGGCCGGTGGCCCGCCCCCCGGCGCCGCCGAGTCCGTGCTGGAGGCCGAGCGTCTGGGCTTCGACTCGGTCTGGACCGCCGAGGCGTACGGCTCGGATGCCATCACGCCGCTGGCGTGGTGGGGAGCCGCGACACACGAGATCAAGCTCGGCACGGCGATCGTCCAGATCTCCGCTCGCACGCCGGCGGCGACCGCGATGGCGGCGATGACGCTCGATCACCTCTCGAGCGGGAGGCTGATCCTCGGCCTGGGCGTCTCGGGCCCCCAAGTCGTCGAGGGGTGGTACGGACAGCCATTCGCCAAGCCGCTGGCGCGGATGCGCGAGTACATCGGGATCGTCCGCGAGATCTGGGCGCGCAACGGACCGGTGACGAACCCCGGTCCCCACTATCCGCTTCCGATCAAGGATGGAACCGGTCTCGGCAAGCCGCTGAAGTCGAGCATCCGCCCGCTCCGTGCGGACATTCCGATCTACCTCGCCGCCGAGGGTCCAAAGAACATCGCGCTCGCGGGCGAGCTGTGCGACGGCTGGCTGGCGCTGTTCTACTCGCCCCACCACGATGGCCTGTACCGCGACGCGCTGAACGAGGGCCTGGCGCGGCCGGCCGCGCGGCGTACCCCACAAGAGTTCGAGGTGGCCGCCACCGTCCCACTCATCGTCACCGACGACATCGAGCAGGCCGCCGACGCCCTGCGACCCGGGTATGCCCTCTACTTCGGGGGCATGGGCGCGAAGAGCGCGAACTTTCACGCCAACGTCCCCATCCGGATGGGCTACGAGGCCGAGGTCGCGAAGATCCAGGAGCTCTACCTCTCGGGCGACAAGGAGGAGGCCGCCGCCGCGGTCCCGACCAAGCTGATCGAGCAGCTCACCCTGATCGGGTCAAAGGACAAGATCCGCCACGACCTCGAGGCCTGGCGCGACTCGATCGTCACCACGCTCCTCGTGGGCGGCGATCCGGCCACGCTGCGCACCGCCGCGGATTTAGTCCTCGGCTGACCGCGCGGGCGCTGGGGGCGAGGGAAGCCGGCCACCGGAAGGCGAGCTCGCGGGGGAGAGGGACTGGTCAACCAAGGCGGGTGGCCGCGCCGTTGGGACGCACTTGATTTTGAGTGCGTCCCAACGGTGGGGCAGCCGCCGCTCAGGCGTCGTGGTACAGCGCGAACTCCCACGGATGCGGCCGCATCCGGATCGCGTCAACCTCAGCTTCTCGCTTGTAGCGGACGTACGCGTCGATCAGCCCCTGCGTGAACACCTCGCCCTCCAACAGGAACTCGTTGTCGGCCTCGAGCGCGTCGAGGCTGCCCTCGAGGGACGACGGTACGGTCGCGATCTTCGACAGCCTCTCGTCCGGCAGATCGTAGATGTCGGCGTCGAGCGGCTCCCCGGGGTCGAGCTCGCGCTTTATCCCGTCGAGCCCCGCCATCATCATCGCGGTGAAGGCGAGGTACGGATTCGCCGTCGGATCGGGCGAGCGAAACTCGACCCGCTTGGTCTTGGGCGCCTCGTGATACATGGGCACCCGCACACACGCGGAGCGGTTGCGCGCCGAGTACACGAGGTTCACCGGCGCCTCGTATCCCGGCACCAGCCGGCGGTAGCTGTTCGTCGTCGGCGCACAGAACGCGAGCAGCGCCGGCGCGTGCGCGAGCAGCCCGCCGATGTAGTACCTGGCCAGGTCGGATAGGTGGGCGTAGCCGTCGGTCGCGTACATCAGCGGGTCGTCGTCCTTCCAAAGCGACTGGTGCACGTGCATCCCCGATCCGTTCTCCTCGAAGATCGGCTTGGGCATGAACGTCGCGGTCTTGCCGGCGCCCGCCGCGGTGTTCTTGACCACGTACTTGTAGATCATCATCTGATCGGCCATCCGCAAGAGCGGCTGGAAGCGCATGTCGATCTCGCCCTGCCCGCCCGAGGAGACCTCGTGGTGGTGAAACTCGCACCGGATCCCGAGCGCCTCCATAGTCGCGACCATCTCCCCGCGCAGATTTGCGAGCGAATCCGCCGGCGGTACCGGGAAGTAGCCCTCCTTCTGACGGAGCTTGTAGGCGAGGTTGGGGCCGGTCCCCGCGGGGCGACCGGTGTTCCAGAAACCCTCGGCCGAGTCGATCTCGTAGAACGCCCGGTGCTCGACCTGCTCGTAGGCGATGTGGTCGAAGACGAAGAACTCCGCCTCGGGGCCGAAGTACGCCACGTCGGCGATCCCGGACTGGACGAGGTGGCGCTCCGCCTTCTGGGCCACGAACCGGGGGTCGCGAGCGTAGGGCTCTCCTAACACCGGATCTGCGACCGAACAGATGAGCGACAGCGTCGCCCGCGCGTAGAACGGATCGATGAACCCGGTGAGCGGGTCGGGCATGAGCAGCATGTCCGACTCGTGGATCTCTTGAAAGCCGCGGATCGAGGAGCCGTCGAACCCGAGCCCCGACTCGAAGTCGCCGGCGTCGAGGGCGGCCAGCGGCAGCGTCATGTGCTGCCAGGTTCCGGGCAGGTCGATGAACTTCAGGTCGACCATCTCGACTCCCCGCTCGACCGCGAACTCGATCACCTCCGAGGCCGTCTTGGCACCTGCCGCGAGAGCTGTCATCCCCCGCGAATCTATCTCTTGGATCGCCATAGCTCTCTCCTTCCTATCGAATCATTTTCTAACACGAGCGCCCGGTCCGCCGCATCTCGGCCTCGAGTATCTGTTGCGCCTTCAGGCCCAGGCTCAGCCGCTCCCGTCCGTCGGTTTCATAGGGCGACAGCCCGGAGACCTCCTCGGTGCGCGACAGCCGATAGCCGACCGTGTGGCGGTGGAGGTTCATCGCCTCGGCGGTCTCCGTCGTCGACCCGTCGAGGGCGAGAAACGTCTGGAGCGTCGCGACGAGCTCGGTGTGGTGCTCGGCGTCATACGCGGCGAGCGCGGAGACCGTGCGGTCCCGCAGCTGCTCGAGCTCCTGGCGGTCGCGCAAGAGGACCCCGATCAGCAGCCGGTAGGTCTCCTCGTGCCCGGCGAACGACCCGTCCGCGGACGCCGCCACCTCGGCCAGGAGCTCGCCTTCCACCTCATCGCCATCGCGCGGCATGGACCGGGAGGCGGCCACCTCCGCCTCCCGGTCTCCCGCCGGCTGACCGCTCGCGTTCAAGCGGTCCTCGGCGTCGCCTGGCCCGCCTCGGTCGCCAGCCCGGGCACCCCGTCCGGGAACCCGAGTGACGGCACGTCGGAGGGATAGACCTCGTGACCGTGCTCGGCCACGTCGCCGACCTCCATGTTCTCGGTCGACATCCGCAGCGGGATGAACACGCCGACGAGCTTCAACAGCCCGAAGGTGCACACCGCTGTCCAACAGATCACGAACAGGGCGGCGAACAACTGCCACTTCAACAGCGTCCAGTTGCCGTGAATGACGCCCGCCACGTTGCCGGTCGCGATCAGACCGTGCTTGCTCGTCTTGTAGCCCAGAGCCATGCCCGGGTCGGCAAAGATGCCGACCAAAAGGCCACCGGCCAAGCCAGCGAATCCGTGCGTGTACACCACCCCGAGCGTGTCGTCGACTCTGCGGAACGGGCGGACACGGCTCAGGTAGTTGAGCGCCATGTAGACGATCGTCGAGGCGATGATGCCAAGCGCGATCGCCCCCCAGCCGTTGACATAGCCCGCCGCCGGCGTGATCGCCACCAGGCCGGTGATCATTCCGTTGACCCCCCCGATCAGCGACGGCTTGCGGCCGGTGAGGTAGTCCCAACCGACCCACACGAGGAACGCAATCGCCGTGCACAGGTTGGTGTTCAGCACCGCGGCGGCCGCGGACATGTTGGACGCGTAGGGGTCGCCGCCGTTGAAGCCGTTCCAGCCCAGCCACAGCAGGCCGGCCCCGACCGCCACCATCGCCACGTTGTTGGGCGCGTCGATCTCGCGGTCGCGCTGCAGTCGCGGTCCGATCACGGCCGCCGAGACGAACCCCGCCACACCCGCGGACAGGTGAATGACATAGCCGCCGGAGAAGTCAACCGCTCCGTGCTGGGCGAAGAAGCCACCGCCCCAGAGCAGGAACGCGTCGACCGCGTACACGAACGTGATCCACAACGCGCAGAACGGGATCCACGCCTTGAAGTTCACGCGCCCGAGCACCGACCCCAGCGCGAGGATCGGGGTGATCGCGGCGAACACGAACTGGAAGTAGACGAGCGCCGACTTCGGGAACGACTGCGACCCGATCAACGGGATGTTCGACTGGTGCTGCTCCTGCGTGTGCGACAGCACGGGCCCCGGCTTGCCGATGAAGTTCCCGAAGAAACCCGAATGCGACAGGCCACGCCACGGCGTGCCGAATCCCATGTGGAACGCCCACACGACCCACACGAACAGCACGATCGAAAACGTGGCGAAGGACAGCATCATGCTGTTGATCGACCAGCGCTTCTGCATCACCCCGCCGTACAGGACAGCGAGCCCCGGAACGCTCATGAGCCCCACGAGCGTGGCGGCTGTGATCTGCCACGACGTGTCCCCTGAGTTCAGCCAAGTGGGTGCTTCCAGAGGCAATGGAATCTCCTTGTCCTTGACGGCCGTAGGAGCGAGTGACATCGCACCCGCGACGCTTGACCCGTGGAGGGCAACTTGAGGAGGAATGGTCGTGGCGACGACGACCAGCCGCCATGTACCTGGGTCCAGCGTTCGTTCGCGGGCCCTTAGACATTGGGACAAGCGAACCCCGCAATCAGCGGGGTTATGTCCAAGCGACCTATCCCCCGACGGGGAGGCCCGCCTTCCGGCACTCGCGCGCCACGGCGTCCGCGGCCTGCGCCGTGAAAGCCCCGGTGGTCCTCACTGATGCGCAGGTTTCGCGCGCGGTGGCGCCGCACTGCGAGATCTGCTGCGCCCCCGTGGCCGCCGGGATCGTCGCGTATATGCACCCCCAACCGGAGGATTGGCCGGCGGTGCTGAGCGCGATCACGATCACCAGCACCAGCGCGGCCACGACGGCGGACCCCGCCGCGAGGACACGCTTCTCGCGGACCGACAGCCGCCGCCCGCCGCGGATCGATTCCGCGTGCCCCGGTGGAAGAATGAGCACGCGCCGAGTCTACGACCCCGACCGCGGCTAGGGCCGAGCCTACCTCGCCAGCGGACGGTCCGGCGGCACGACCAGCAGCGATCGCCGTATGGCACGATCGGGAATGTGGAGGAGAGCCCCTCGTGCGAGTAGCTGCCGCGGTCAAGACGACGCTCGTGCTGGCGCTGGTGATTCACCTGCACCACCGCTTTCACGGCCCGTCGCTCGACTACTGGGGACTGGCGGTCGCGTCAGCCGCCAGCTGGGTCGGGATTCCCGGGCCCGGGGAGCCGGTGCTGATCGCCACCGCGGTGATCGCGGCCCGCCACCGGCTCGATCTGACCGGCGTCCTCGTCGTCGCGTGGTTCGCCGCGACCATAGGCGGGATCGGTGGGTGGCTGCTGGGTTTGCGGCTCGGTCGCGCCGTCGTCACTGCGCCCGGACCGCTGCGCGGGACTCGTCTGAGGGCGGTGGAGCGGGGCGATCAGGTGTTCAAACGGGTGGCCGTGGTCGCGGTTTTGCTCACCCCATCCTGGGTGGCCGGGATCCACAACGTCCGGCCGATCGTCTACCTGCCGACTAACACATTCGGTGCCGCCATCTGGGCCGTGGGCATTGGCGGGGCGGCGTACGTGATCGGTCCATCCGTCATTGATGTCGCCAATGACCTCGGTTGGGTCACGGTCGGCGCGCTCGCTGCGCTCGCGGTGGCCGTGGTAGTCGAGGAGGTGCTGCGGCGCCGGCGAAAGCACGCCCGCGAGCGCCTTTAGGGGCAAGCGGGTGGATGGCTCCCCCGGGCGCGCCGTCGCCTTTGCGCGGTCCCGGCGGCGAGGTTAGGCTCCGCCGTGGCGATGGTCACGGTGACGGAATGGCTCGGGCGGCCGAAACGCGTCAGCCGGCGTGCGATCGTGCTGGTGGCTGTCTCGGCCGCGGCGGCGGCGCTGATCGCCTATCTCGTGGTGGAGGTTCCGGTTGCTGCGCCCGCACCTGGCGGCCACCTGCTGTTGTTCTGCCCGCTGGCGCCGTTGCCGCTGCCGCGCGGCCAGATTTCGCGCCACTGGCCGGTCGCGCTGACGGGTGCGCTGGTCGTGCTCACCGTCGACGCGCTCGCGGTATGGATCGCGCTTCGTCGCCGGCGCGCACCGCTGCGACCGCGGCCAGCGCCCGCGCCGGCCGAATCGCCATTGCGGTTGGAACGGGTCCCGTTGCGAGCGGTCGGCATCGCCGCCGCCGCGTCGCTGACGCTGCTGGTGGCGGGCCTGAGTCAGGGCTACGCGATGTGGATTCCAGTCGGCTTCGCGCTTCTCCCCTGGATCCCGCTGGTCACGCTCGAAGCATCCTGGAAGTACAACCACTACGGCTTCTGGGCGATCTTCGGAGTCGCGGTACTGCTGCAGATCGGCCACATGGGCGAGCACACCGTGCAGGTAACGCAACTCCTCCTCTACAACGGACAGCTCGCGCAGTCCCACGGCGTCTTCGGTCAGCTCGACTTCGAGACAATCCATTTCATCTGGGACTCGGCGGTGTGGGTGCTGCTGTGCGTGGTGCTCATGCGCTTCGGCCGTGGCAACCGGTGGCTTTGGGTGGCGTTCGCGGCCGCCAGCCTCCACGAGGTCGAGCACCTGTACCTGTTCTGGATCTACACCGCCGATCCGTGGTTCTACGCCCACGGCGGGCTGGAAGGCATCATGGGCAACGGAGGCCTCATCGGATCTCCGCTCGCTCGTCCCTACCTTCACTTCGCATACAACTTCATGGTGGTGGTGCCGATGGTGTGCGCGTTCCTCGATCAGACGCGACTGGTGTACGACCGTCGGCAGGCGGCACTGCCCACCGCCTTAGAACGTCCCGCTACAGCTGGGTCCCCGCCCAGGACACCGATTGGAATGGCACCGTCGGCGATCCAACGCTGAGCTGGATCACCGCGTGGGGGAGAAGCGGAATCGTCCGCGGGCCCTTGGTCCATGGTTTGCCGTTGACTACCGCTGTGACCTTGCCCTTGACGCTCGCGACCTGCGTCGCGCTGAGCGGCTGGTGCCAGATATCGAAGAAGTCGCCGAGGGTGTAAATCCGGGCGGTCGGCGACTCCACGTGAATCACCCCGTCGGGAGCGTGGGTGTGGAGCCAGTAATAGCAGTCCCCGCCGAATGCGACCGGTCCCTCGTTGGTCTGCTCCACGACCGAGCCGGGGATCCCGACTCCGCCTGGGAGGCTCCACAAGCTTCCGTTGTCGAACACGGACAGATGAGCGTGGATGTGGTAGGCAAGCTGCTCGATCGGAGCGCAGCTGATTCCGTCCACGATCCCGGTTTGAGTGGTGCTGGCCGGCGCTAACTCGGTCCCGTTCTCGATCGCCACGCCCTCGAACCCGATCGCCCCGGCCGACGTCGACGTCTGCGCCGGCGCGGACCCGCCCGCGCTCGTGCTCGTGCTCGACGGCGAGGAGGAGCTGCTGCTTCCGCACGCGGCGAGCAGCAGCGCGGATCCGACCGCCAACCAGGTGCGGAGGTGCCGGACGCTCATTCGGACCGCGAACGGTAGCGGGCCGATTGCAACCCAGCGGTTGGACGGTGCTCCAGGCGGTCCCCCAACCACCTGGAGCACTCGGCTGAACGGTGGTTTCAAGCGGGTCCCCCAACCCACTTGAAACCGTGCCGTGCTCGCCGTTAGCGAGCGACCCTGGAGGTCGAGCGTCGCCCTCCTGCTCGACCTGCTGCCCCCGTTGTGTAAGCCCCCCGATGCGCCCCCTCGGATCCCCATGACCCTACGAAGCTCTTGCGCCGCTTGCTCATCGCACCGTCAAGGTACGGCCTCGACGGCGGTCGACTTTGCGACATTTCTCACACAGGGGCGGGATTGAGAGAATCAGCGGCGGTGGCCGGCACCGATATCCCCTTCCTGCGCCAGCTGGCGCCGGCGGACGCCGACGATCTGCAGCGGCTCGTCCGAATCCGCTCGGTGTCCAGGGGCGAGCCGATCGTCCGGGCCGGCGCGGCCGGCGACGACGTCGCGCTGGTCCTCTCCGGCCGGGTCAAGCTGGTGGCCTACGGCGCCGATAGCCGCGAGGTCGTGCTGGCGATCCGCAACCCGGGCGAGCTGATCGGAGAGATGGCGGCGCTCGGGGGCCAGCGCCGCAGCGCGACCGCGATCGCGGTCGACGACGTCGAGGCGGGCTACATGCGCGCTGACGAGCTGCGCTCATTCATAGCCGAGCACCCCGATGCGGCGCTGGTGCTGATCCGGATGCTCGTGCGACGGTTGCTCGACGCCACCCGCGACCTGGTCGACCTCGCGACGCAGGACAGCGTGGGAATGGTGGCCAAGCGCCTGCTCGAGCTCGCGACCGATCACGGGAGGCCGTTCGAAGGCGGAACCCGGATCGAGCTGACGCTCACCCAGGACGAGCTCGCGAGCTGGACCGGGGCGACGCGCGAGACCGTCTCGCGGGCGCTGCGCCTGATGCGCCGCGTCGGTTGGATCGCCACCGACCATCGCACGATCACCGTGCTCGATCCGGACGGACTCCGCCAGCGGTGCGGAGAGGGAGCGCCGCGGCGGTAGGAGGGACGGGGGCGCGCCGTCAGTCGTCCACCAGCCAGCCCTTCTCGCCCGCGATCTCGCTCGGGCTGCCCGAGATCGCGCGCGCGGCCTGCATCCCGGACGTCACCGCCGCCTCGACGCTGCCGCCGTCGAGTCCGTTGCGCGTCCAGTCGCCGGCGAGCTTGAGGTTGGCAAAGCCGGACTCGTCCGCCCGCAGGCGGTACTGGACCGTGTTCGCCCGGGTCATCACGTAGCGCTCGGTCCCAGTGAAGTTCGCGCGGACGAACTGGGCGTCGAAACGCGAGACGCCCTGTGCGCCTGAGGGGTCGAACAGCGTGTCCCAGTCAAACCCGCCGTTGCCGTCCTCGGCGTTTGGCCAAACCCGGCACGTCGCGCGGCGCAGGAAATGCAGGCCGTTGTCCCGCACGCGAGCATCGGCCTCCTCCTGGGTGCTGATGCCGTCGTGGTTCAGCACCCCGCACAGATACACGACCTCCTCGGGGCAATCGCCTCCGGGCCAGGCCTCGCACGCGAGGAGCTGCGACATGTTCGCCTGGGTGTCGGCCTCCGTGACGTACGAGGTGGTGACGGAGGATTCATACGGCCAGCCGAGCTGCGATGCCGTCTTGGCGAGCCACAGCTGGATGCCTTCGGTCATCACGGTGTAGGAGTTATCGAGCATCGCCTTGAACGGCTCATGGGCAGTGGCCAGCTCGCCGCAAATGTCATGCAGCGCGCCGACCGAGATTCCCAGCACGACCTCGTCGAAGTGCTTTCCTGCCTCGAGGGTGATGGACGGCAGGCCGAGCGGGTTGCACTGCTGCTCGAAATTCACCCGCCGTGTACCCAGTTTCTCGCCGTTCTCGATCAACTTCCACTTCGGCTCGCTCGGCCAGCACCGAAGGCCGCCAACCTTGATGATCGGGTCGTAGCTTGCATCCACTAGGCGGACCTGGGGCTGCACCTCGATCGTGTCTACGGAACGCCCGTCGTCCGATACCCCGAGGTTCGTGACCTGGTGGAAGAACCGGAACCGCACCCCTCGTGCCTTGAGCACGTCGTAGAGGGGGGTGAACACCGTGTCTCCCATCCCAGCCTGCATCTTCCACAGCACCGCGCCCTTGTACTCGCAAAAGATCCGGATGAGCGCCTGGAGCGCCTTGCCGGCGGCCAGGTCCGGCCGGCCCTTATCGCCTTCGCGGTAGGCGAACACGAGGTCGTACAGCGCCCGGATGACCGGTGACTCGATCGTCGCCCGGTCGGCGCCGTGGCGGCGCAGCCACGCTTTCAGGTCCTCGTCGTTGAGCCCGCCGAAACCGTCCCAGAGCACCCTGTCGGCGAGCATCCCCGTGAGCACCGTGGCCGCCAAGTCGAGCATGAGCGCAAACCGCCGCACCCTGGGGTGGCCGCGATCATCGTCGAACACGTGGCGGAAAAACCAGTCTCTGAAACCGCTCAGCAGCCGCTGCACCGGCATGACCTCCCAGGTGGCCGGTCGCGTGTGACGCGCCGGGCTGCGCGCGCGGGCGCCCGCGGTGGCGCGGGCGGCCCAGAGCCCAGCCTTGAAGGCCTCGTAGGCGAGGCGGTCTACGCCGTAGTTGAGCTGGGCCGGCGTCGGCCCGCTAGCCGGCGCCGGCCCGCCTGAGGCCCGGTGGACGAGCCCGGCTTCGGTGAGGACAAAGTCAATCAAGCGGTGCAGGACACCCCACGGAGGCACCTCGGCGCGGCTCCCGGGGTCCTGCTCGTCGGGCGCCAGGGACAGGGGCCACGGGATCCACTCGCGGCGCCGGCGCTCGAACAGCACGATGTCGTTGCACTTCTTGAACGCCTCGTCCCAGGTCCTGAGGCGGTAGTCCTGCGGCGGGTTCCATTCCGCGTAGCAGCGCTGGATCATGCTGAACGCGTTGGCGTAGAAGCCGAACCACAGATGCAGGCCGTGCTCCTCGATGCGCGTGCTGGGCTCGCCGCGCCCGCTCGCGCACTTCCCGCCCAGCCGCCACCCAGGTTGGTAGACGGTCACCTCGTAGCGCTCGTCGAGCTCGGGCGCGGTCAGCTCGAATGCCGCCGCCATCGCGCCGATACCGCCACCCAGTACCGCGACCTTGACCGGTTCTTGTGCGCCCCTTGGTTGCCCCACCCGCCCTCCTTACGGACCGCTGGCGTCCCAGAGGACGCGACCGTCTCCGACGTCGAAGTCCATCTCTACCCGGTACGCCGGGCCCAGTCTCTGATCCTTCAGTCCGAGCTCGTCGATCACCGGGTGGCTGTCGAGGTGGTGAACGGTTAGGTCGTGCTCGCGCAGCAGCGGCGACGCCTCGAGACGCCCGATCTTGTAGTCAGCCTCCACCACCTGTTGCAACGCCGCTCCGAGCCCGTCGCGCACGTCGCGGAACTGCTTCAGGAACACATTCGGCAGCCGGTCTTCGAATAGGTCGACGACCATGCTCGCGCCCACCTCGATGTCGCCCACCACGCGCGGATCATCGAACAGCTGATCCGCCGCGTGACGCGCGATGTCCGCCAGCGAGCTCAGATCCGCCTTGGCGGCCTCGACGGGGCCGTCCCTTTGTACGACCTCGAGCAGAGGATGCCGTGCCGCCAGGGCATCCGGCTCGTAGTCGAGCCCGAACACGTCGAGCTTCCACTCCTGCGGTCCGTCGTCGGGCGGGAACTGCGGCCAACCCCCGCTCTTCGGGTACCCGAAGAGCTCACGCCCGGTGGCGAGGGACATCGGGTTCTCGAGCCACATGTACGGGATGAACATGGCAAAGCGCCAGTCCACGCCAAGTCGGTCGCGTAGCGCGACCGGAACCCAGATCGCCACCTGTGGCTCCTCGACGCCGCCGAACCGGTCGTAGGGTGCCGTCTCCGGCACCACCCGCGCGATCGATCCCCAGCTGAGCATCACGTACTCGCTGAGCGGCTTGCACTGCACCGCGCCGCCCGTCGGCTGGTTGAAGACCTTGTCGCAGAGTGCCCCGACCCGATGCGAGTCGGCGCTGGCCCAGAAGCCCCACAGTGTCGTGTTCAGCGAGCGGAACGGCGCCGGCGGGGTCATCAGCGCGCCGTAGTCGACGTACGTAGGCCTTCCAGGGCGTGCCCGAACCGCCGATCCGTCGGGCGTTCCGGAGATCGACTTGAGGATCGGTTCGGCGATCGATTCCAGCACCGAGCGCAGCGCCCCCACCCCCGGGATGCTCATTGGTCATCCTTAGGTCGTCGCGACCGTTGAGGTCGCGGTGGCCTCGACCGCCGCCGGGGGAGGGCCTCGGTTGCTTGCCCGCGTGAGGGCCCGCGTGAGACCCGCCCCTCCCGGCGGGGTGAGGTGCCGCAAGCGGCAACACGACGTAGCCCCGTTGAGGGCCAGTCAATGAGCGCCCGCAACGGTACCTCGTGGTCGGGGCGCTGTGAAGACCTGACCGACGAGGAGTTC
>JAFASF010000025.1 GCA_019244745.1 Solirubrobacterales bacterium
CTCGACGCGCTGCGCGAGGCGCCGGCGCGGTGGGGCTCGGACCCGGTGTTCTTCTACGGTTTCGACGACCTGCACCCGCTCGAGCGCGACGCCGTCGAGACGCTCTCGCGGATCGTCGGCGTGCCGGTGACCGTGTCGCTGACCTACGAGGCGGGGCGAAGCGCGCTCCGGGCCAGGGCCGAGGTGGTCGAGGAGCTGCGGCCGGTGGCTGAGCGCGTCGACGAGCTGCCCGCGCTCGACGAGCACTACGCGCCAGGCGCGCGCGCCGCGCTCAGCCACCTCGAACGCTGGCTGTTCGAGACCCCGCCCCAGCGGATCGACCCGGGAGGGGCCGTGCGGCTGCTCGAGGCGGGCGGCGAGCGCGCCGAGGCGGAGCTAATCGCCGCCGAGGTGCTGGCGCTGCTGCGCTCGGGCGTGCCGGGCGAGGAGATCGCGATCGTGTACCGGGCGCCGGCGCGGGCGGCCCGGGTGCTCGAGGCGGTGTTCGACCAGTACCGGATCCCGATCGCGATCGAGCGCGAGCTGCCGTTCGGGCACGTCCCCATCGGCCGCGCTCTGCTCTCCCTGTGCCGCCTCGCACTGCTCGAAGCGAAGCGTTCGCAACCCGAGGACCTGCTCGCCTATCTTCGCTATCCGGGTCTGCTCGAACGACCCGAGGTCGCGGATGCGCTCGAGGCCGAGGTCCGGTGCGAGGGGCTGCGAACCGCGGAGCAGGCGCGCGAGCGGCTGGGGTGGAGGCTCGAAGAGATCGACGAGCTGCGGGCGGCGGCCGACCCGGCGGCGGAGCTCGCCCGCCGCGCCCGCAAGCTGTTCGCCGCCCCCCACCGTCGGCAGGCGCCGGTGGTGGGGCGCGCGGAGGAGCTCGACGCGCGCGCGCTGGCGACGCTGCTGCGCGCTCTGGAAGAGGTCCACGACCTCGGCGAGCGCTTGGACGGCCCACAGGTGATCGAGCTCCTCGAGGAGCTTCGGGTGCCCGCGGGCGCGCGGCCGCGACCCGGTGCCGTGCTGGTGGCAGATCCGCTCGCGATCCGGGCCCGGCGCTTTCGTGCGGTGCTCGTGTGCGGGCTTCAGGAGGGGGCGTTCCCGCTCGCGGCCGCACCCGAGCCTTTCTTGTCCGACGAGCGCCGCCGGGAGCTCGCGGCGTGCAGCGGCCTGCGGCTCGCCCCCACGGAGGATGCACTCGCGCGCGAGCGCTACCTGTTCTACGCCTGCGTCTCCCGCGCCACCGAGCACGTGGTGCTCTCGTATCGCAGCTCCGACGAGGAGGGCAACCTGGCGCTTGCGTCGCCATTTCTGGCCGACGTGGGCGAGCTGTTCGTCGAGGACTGGCCCGCCCGCCGGCGCCAGCGCCTCCTGGCGGACGTGGTGTGGCCACCCGAGGAGGCGCCGACCGCTCATGAGCTGGACCGCACCCTCGCCGCGGCGTCGGCGCCTCGGGCTGGTGAGGTGCCCTCGCCGATCAGGTCGCTGTCTGAGGACGCGCTCCGCCACGTCCGCCATCGAGAGATCGTCTCCGGCGGAGCGCTCGAGACGTACGCGGATTGTCCCGTCAAGTGGCTGGTCGAGCGCGAGCTTCAGCCGGCGGCGCTCGAGCCCGACTCCGACGCGCTGGTCCGCGGGAGCTACATGCACGCGGCGCTCGAGGAGGTGCTGAGACGCCTTGGGCGGTCGGTGACCGCAGAGTCTTTGACCGAGGCGGTCTCGATCCTCGAGGAGGTTCTCCGGCAGATGGGCCTTTCGTTCGACGTCGCGCCGGGCCGGCCCGACGGGGTGCGCGCCGCGGCGCTCGCGATGATCGAGGCCGACCTGCGGCGCTACCTGCGTTTCGAAGCCGGCGACGGGTTGCAATGGCAGCCGGCCGGGGTGGAGGTTCGGTTCGGGTTCGCCGGCGAGGAGGGGTCGCTCCCGCCGCTCGAGCTCGGGGAGCACCCCGGCGAGGTCAGCGTGCGCGGGGCGATCGATCGCGTGGACGTGGACCCGGAGGGCACCCGCGCGATCGTCCGCGACTATAAGAGCGGCTCCGCCCGACCCGAGCATCAGGGCGCCCGCTGGGAACCGGACCGCCGCCTCCAGGTGGCGCTGTACATGCTCGCGGTGCGTGAGCTGCTCGGGCTCGATCCGGTCGCCGGTCTGTACCAGCCGCTCGGGGGCGGCGATCTGCGCCCCCGCGGGGTGTTCCTCGAAGGGGCGCCGGTGGGGAGCGCGGTGGTGGCCAACGACGCCCGCTCGGCCGAGGAGCTCGACGGGGTTTTGGAGGACGCCCGGGCGCGCGCGCTCGCCGCGACCGCGCGCCTGCGGAGCGGTGAGCTCGTCCCGTGCCCGGAGACGTGCTCGCGCGATGGGTGCCGGTACCCGGGGATATGCCGGAGCCAGTAACCGTGGCGATGGTCGGCGGTCCGGCGTGGACCGAGGAGCAGCTCGACGCGGTCGAGCGACGGTCGGGTGATCTGCTGCTCGACGCGGCCGCCGGCAGCGGCAAGACCTCGGTGCTCGTCGAGCGATTCGTGCGCGCGGTCCTCGAGGACGGCGTCGAGGTGGGAGCGATCCTCACGATCACCTTCACCGAGAAGGCGGCGGCGGAGATGCGCGACCGGATCCGGGGGCGGCTGCGAGAGCTGGGCGCGGTTCGGGAGGCTCGCGCCACCGAAGGCGCGTCGATCTCGACGATCCACGGCTTCTGCGCCCGGCTGCTGCGTGCCCACGCGCTGGCGGCGGGGATCGATCCCGCGTTCGAGGTGCTCGACGAGCAGCGGGCGCAGCGGCTGGCCGACTCGGCGTTCGATGACGCGCTCGAGGAGCTGGCCGCCGGCGGTCCGGACGGGGTGGAACTGATCGCGGCCTACATGCCGGGCCTGCTGCGGGGTTCGATCCAGTCGGTGTACGCGGAGCTGCGCTCGCGCGGTGAGCTCGAGCCGGCGCTGCCGGCGCTGGCGCCGGCCCCGGACCTGGAGGCGCTCCGCCGCGCCGTCATCGCCTCGGCGAGCACGGCTGCGCTCGAGCTGGGCTCGATCGCGGACCCATCGGTCCGGGTGATCCAGGCGCTCGAGCGCCTCGAGCGGTGCGCGGGGGTCGTCGGCGACGCGGATCCGTGGCCGGGCGATCTCGACACGGT
>JAFASF010000121.1 GCA_019244745.1 Solirubrobacterales bacterium
CCAAGCCGGCCGGCAGCGATGGGGGTCGACGCATTCTGCTTCCCGTCAGATGCCTGCTGCGGATTATCCGCCGCTCGACTCGGTACAACAAGCCGCGCGCCCCGAACGTGAGAACTCCTACATCAACGCTCCTTTCGCCCGACGCCCGTGTTCTAGTTACGCGAGTCATGGGTGCGCATGCTCGTCGCATCGCCTGCCTCGCCACAGCGGTCGTGCTCACGCAGTCCGTCGGTCTCGCCCTCGCTGCACGCCCGACGACTCTCAGAGCCGTTCGTTACCACGGCTACGAGGTCCGGGTTCCGCGTTCGTGGCCGGTCTACGACCTGGCCAAGAATCCACGGGTGTGCGTGCGGTTCAACCGCCACGCGGTGTATCTGGGCCGCCCGAGCTCCGAGCAACTGTGTCCGGCGGACGCGGCGGTCGGGCGAACCGAGGCCATCCTCATCGAGCCCCTCGCGAGGACGGCGGCCGGCGCCGGCAGGGCGAGCGACCCGTTGGCGCCTTCTCCCGAAGAGAGCAGTTTCGTCGTCCGGTCGGCCGACGTGGCGGTCACCGCGACGTGGTCGGGGGACCGCGGTACCGTCGCGCGCGCGTTGAGGCGCCGGTCGTTGGTTGCGCCCCTTGCCCGAGCGGGCCGCGCGGCCCGCGCGCCGGCCGGTGCGAGGGCCCATGCCGCCGCTGTGTACACGGGTCTCGGTTTCGACCCCTGCAACGCACCCTCCCCGAACGCCATGGCCGCCTGGGGCTCCTCCCCCTACCGCGCGATTGGGATCTACATCGGGGGGACGAACGCGGCCTGCTCCCAGCCCAACCTGACCCCGCAATGGGTGAGCAGCGAGGTCGCGGCCGGCTGGCACCTGATCCCCACCTACGTGGGCCTGCAGGCGCCGTCGAACGAGTGCGGCTGCGCCGGGATCACTCCGGGCCAAGCATCGGCCCAGGGAGCTGCGGCGGCCAGCGACGCGGTCGCCGACGCCCAGGCCCTGGACATCCCGGCCGGCAACCCCATCTACTTCGACATGGAGGCGTACTCCCAGACCGCGAGCAACACATCGGCGGTGCTCACCTTCCTGTCGGCGTGGACCGCAGGGCTACACGCCGACGGGTACGTCTCGGGCGTGTACAGCAGCGCCGGCTCGGGCATCAGCGACCTCGTCGGCGCCGGGGCGACGTTCGCCAAGCCCGACGACATCTGGATCGCGGAGTGGAACGACGCGCAGACAACGGCGAGCGCCTTCGTCCCCGCGGCGGATTGGAGCAACCACCAGCGCCTTCACCAGTACTCCGGTTCTCACAACCAGACCTACGGCGGTGTGACGATCAACATCGACGGCGATTACCTCGATGGCGCGACCGCTGGCGCCGGCGGGCCGCCGCCTCCGCCGCCTCCGCCGGCGCTTGGCGTCTCGCCGGTCACCGACGGCACCACCAACCTGTCGATGACCTGGGCCGGAGCCGCGGCCGCAGCGGCCTGGCAGGTGTGGGCGGGGCGCTCGCCGAACGCGCTCACGCCGATCACCGCCGCCCCGGTCCGCGGCGTGAGGACCCAGATCGCCGTCCGCGACGCGGCGCCGTACTTCGCCGCGGCGCCCCTCGCCTCGAGCGGACAGACGCTGGCCGCGGCGGCCATGGCTGCCACGCCCCCGCACATCGCGATCTTCGGCCGCAGCGCGTTCGTGCCCTCGGGCGGCGCGCTCGTCGGGGTCCCCACCGGGTGTTACACGAACGAACCCTGCCACGTGGCCACCACCGTCTCCGCCGGCCGCACGGTTCTCGCTCGCACGCGACCCGAGTACATCGGTTCGGACGGCGCCGGCCTCCTGTGGTTCAAGCTGACCTCGCAAGGCCGGACGCTGCTGGCGCGCGCCCGTTCGCGCAGGCTCGCGGTCCAGGTCACCGCGCGCGATGCGTCGGGCACGGCGGCGGACACCACGATCAACCTGATTCCGTTCTCCACCAGCGGTCGCGGGCCGAGCCGTGGCGCCCGGCAGGCTTCGCCGTTGCGGATCGTCGGCACGACCGATTTCGTGTCCTCCGCCGGCGTCGGCGGCATCCTCGCCGGCTGCTTCAGCGTGACACCCTGCTTCACCCGCACGACGATCTCGGTCGGCCGGACGGTGATCGCCAGCGCCGGACCCGAGTTCCTCGGCGGCGACGAACTCGGCTACCTGATCTTCTCCCTGACCGCCCGCGGCCGCTCGCTGCTGGCGCGGGCGGGCGGCAACCAGCTCGGGGCTCGCGTGTCGATCACGAACGGCACCGCCACGGCGAGCGGCCAGGTCGCGCTCGTGGGCTTCAGCTGACGGCGCTCGCCGGGCCTGGATAGCCTAGAACCCAGGTGTCCTTCTACATCACAACGCCGATCTACTACGTCAACGCGCAGCCGCACCTCGGGCACGCGTACACGACGATCGCCGCCGACGTGCTCGCGCGACATATGCGCCAGCGCGGCGAGGACGTGTTCTTCCTGACCGGCACTGACGAGCACGGCGAGCCGGTGGCCGATGCCGCCCACGCCGAGGGTGTGGACCCACAGGAGCTGGCTGACCGTAACGCCGAGCGCTTCAAGGCCCTGATGCCGCGCCTGAACGCGTCGAACGACTTCTTCATCCGCACCACCGACGAGCAGCACAAGCTGAAGGTGCAAGAGGTCCTCCAGCGCGTCCACGACAACGGGCACACCTACAAGGGCATGTACGAAGGCTGGTACTGCCCGCGCTGCGCCGACTTCAAGGTCGAGAACGAGATCCTCGAGGGCAACCTGTGCCCGATTCACGAGATCCCACTCGAACGCCACCAGGAAGAGAACTGGTTCTTCCGGCTCTCGACCTTCCAGGAGCCGCTCGAGCAGCTCTATCGCGACCACCCGGACTTCGTGATGCCATCCCGCCATTTCAACGAGGCGAGCTCGTTCATCGCCGCGGGACTGCAGGACGTCTCCCTGTCGCGGGCGCGGTTGAAGTGGGGGGTGACGGTGCCCTGGGATCCGAGCCACGTCTTCTACGTCTGGTTCGACGCGCTGCTCAACTACTACACGGCGCTGTCGTATGCCGACCCGGCCGAGGACCTGAATCCCCGGTTCTGGCCGGCGACCTACCACATCATCGGCAAGGACATCTTGAAGTTCCACACGGTGTTCTGGCCGGCGCTGCTGATGGCCGCGGGGATCGAGTTGCCTGACCACGTGTTCGTGCACGGGTTCCTGCTCGGCGCCGACGGGCGCAAGATGAGTAAGTCGCTTGGCAACGTCCTCGATCCGTTCGAGGTCATGGAGGAGTTCGGCACCGACGCGCTGCGTTTCTATCTGATGCGCGACGTCGCGTTCGGGGGCGACGGCGCGGTCGGGATGCACGCGGTGCGCTCGCGCTATGAGACCGAGCTCGCGAACGAATACGGGAATTTGGCGAGCCGCACGGTGGCCATGGTGCACCGGTATCGCGACGGGTCGGGCCCCACGGTCTCCACCGACCCCGAGCTCGCGTTCGACTTCGACGGGCTGCGGGAGCAGGTGGCGATGCTCCTCGATCGAGCCGAGGCCACGCAAGCCCTCGAGGTGATCTGGCAGCGGGTGCGGCGGCTGAACCGCTACGTGGAGGAGCGTGCGCCGTGGCAGCTGGCGCGGGACCCCGCTGCAGGCGAGCAGCTCGATCAGACTTTGGCGTCGCTTGTCGAGGGGGTGCGGGTCTTGAGCGTGCTCCTGCACCCCTACATGCCGGGGACGACCCAGCGCCTCCTCGAGGCGCTCGGCGCTCCCGATCTGAATTATCAAAGCGCCGTGTTCGCGGCCTCGGGTGATGGCGGTGCGGTGGTCGCGCTCGAGCCGCTGTTCCCGAAGCGGGCTTGATCGCACCATCCCCGACGGGCGTGATCGACAGCCACACCCACCTGGATTTCTGCGAGCC
>JAFASF010000258.1 GCA_019244745.1 Solirubrobacterales bacterium
CCCCGCCCCGACCTCGCCGCCACCCAGCGGATGCACGGCGCCACCGTCACCGACAGGCGGCCCGAAGGGCCGAGCGCGCAAGCGCTTGACGGCAAGCCGACATCCGCTAACGCGCTCGGGGGTTGACACACGACGTCTCACGGCCCCACCCCGGCCAGCTTCTCGTCGATCACGACCACCGAACGGGCGCCCTGGCCGCGGCGGAGCCGCTCGAGCGCGAGCTCCACATCGTCCAGGCGGATCAGGTCGGAGACGACGTCGCCGAGATCGAGCCGTCCGTCGACGACCAGCTCCACGAGCTGGCCGAGCGCCGCGTGAACGTCGGTCGAGCCGTAGTAGCTGCCGGTGATCGTCTTCTCGCTCAGAAACTCGATCGCCGGCAGACAGACCTCGACCCCATGCGGAGCCAGCCCGACGACCGTGGCCGTACCACCGGGCGCGAGCACGTCCCAGGCCTGGCGGATCGTGGCCGCCCGGCCCACGACTTCGAAGGCGTGCTCGACGCCGCCGCCGGTGATCGCGAGCACCTCCCCGACCACGCTGCGCCCGCCACCGGCGAGCACCGCGTGCGTCGCACCGCGGCCGCGGGCGAGCGAAAGCTTGCCCTCGTCCGTGTCGACGGCGACGATCGTGCGTGCCCCCGCGAGCCGGGCGCCGGCGATCACCTGCAGCCCGACACCCCCACAGCCGATCACGCACACGCTCGCCCCTACGCGCAGGCCCGCGCGGTTGACGGCACCGATCCCGGTCACGACGCCGCAGCCGAGGAGTGCGGCCTGCCACAGCGGCACGGACGTCGGGAGCGGCACCGCGCCGGCGGCGGGCACGACCGCGTGGTCGGCGAAGCAGGCCACCATCAGCCCGTGTTGGAGCACGGTCCCGTCGAGCGCGCGCAGGCGGGAGGTGCCGTCCATCAGCATGCCGGCGACGCTGTTGCGCGCCGCTGTCTCGCACAACGTGCGGCGCCCGGCCCGGCAGGCGCGGCAGGCGCCGCAGGCGGGCACAAAGCAGAACCCGACGTGGTCGCCCGGGCGCACATCGCCCACCTCCTCGCCGACCGCCTCGACCACCCCGGCCCCCTCGTGCCCGAGCACCATCGGCCAGCGGCCCTCGCCGAGCTCACCGTCGGCGAGATGCAGGTCCGAATGGCAGACGCCGGCTGCGGCAACCCGGACCAGGACCTCCCCGCGCCGCGGGGGCTGCAAAAACACGGTCTCGACCTCAACCGGGCGGCCGGGCTCGCGCAGGACAACAGCCCTGATCTCGAACGCAGCGCCTCGCGCCGCGACGTCAGACGCCACGCCCCGGCGGGGGTGTCTTCTGCAGCTCCCGGAGCTGCTCGGCGGAGTAGTGACAGCGCCAGAAGTGACCGGGCTCGACCTCCCTCAACTCAGGCTCCTCGGTCTTGCAGATGTCGCCGATGTAGCGCGGGCAGCGCGTATGGAACACACACCCCGACGGCGGCGAGGCCGCACTGGGGATCTCTCCGACGAGCCGGATGCGCGTGCGCTCGGTGCCCTCGGCGGTCGGCACGGCGGACCCGAGCGCCTCCGTGTAGGGATGCTGAGGCGGATCAAACACGGACTCGGCCGCCCCCAGCTCCATCAAACGGCCCAGATAGAGGACGGCGATCCGGTCAGACAGATAGCGCACCACACCGAGGTCGTGCGAGATGAACAGGTACGCGACCTTCTTCTGGGCCTGCAACTCGACCAGCAGGTTGAGGATCGCGGCCTGCACCGAAACATCGAGCGCCGATGTCGGCTCGTCGCAGACGACGATCCGCGGCTCTCCCGCGAACGCGCGGGCGATCGCCACCCGCTGCTTGAGCCCGCCCGAGAGCTGCGCCGGACGGGCCCCGATCAGGCGCACGTCGAAGCGCACCGAATGGGCGAGCTGGCGCAGGCGCTCCTCGCGCTTCTCGCCGTGCTCCCCGGTGAGCATCGTCAGCGCTCGGCCGAGGATGCGGTGGATCGAGAAGCGGCGGTTCAGGGCCGAGTCGGGGTTCTGAAAGACGATCTGTAGCGCGCGCACCTGATCGCGCTTTCGCTTGTTCACGCTCCCGGCCAGCTGCGCCCCGTCGAGCTCGACGATCGACCCTTCATCCGGCGCGCTGAGGCCGATCAGCAGCCGCGCCAGCGTGGTCTTGCCGCTACCCGACTCGCCGACCAGCCCAAGCGTTTCCCCCTCCTTGAGCGCGAACTCGACGTCGGCCAGGGCCTGGATCGCGTGGCCCTCCTGGTGAAAGGTCTTACGCACGCCATGCGCCTCCAGCACCGGAGCCTCCCGCGGCGATTCGCGCGGCACCGGCGGCGCCCCGGTCGCCCGCGGGAGCGTGTGGGCCCGCTCGTAGAAGTGACAGCGGCTGCAGTGCCCGTCGGTGACCCGGTGAAACGGCGGCTCCTGCTGGCGGCAGATCTCCTCGGCCAGCCCGCAGCGGTCGGTGAACACGCACGCGGGTAGCTCGGCGCCGAGCTGAGGCAGAAAGCCGGGAATGGTGTCAAGCGTCTCCTTGTCCTTGCGCACGCCGCCGCGCGGGATACAGCGCACCAGCCCGATCGTGTAGGGGTGGCTGGGGCGGTCGAACACCTCTGCGACCGGCCCCTCCTCGACCAGCCGACCGGCATACAGCACGCCCATGCGCTCGCACATCTTGGAGATCACGCCGAGGTTGTGGGTGATGAACAAGAGACTGGTCTCGAACTCGCCGCGCAGCGTCTTGATCAGGTCGAGCACCTCTCCCTCGACCGTCGCGTCGAGCCCCGTGGTCGGCTCGTCGAGGATCAGCAGCGAGGGATTGGTGGCCAGCGCCATCGCGATCACGACGCGCTGGTTCATGCCACCGGACAGCTGATGGGGGTAGCGGCGCATCACCGATACCGGATCTGAGATCTGCACCTTGGAGAGCATCTCCTGGGCCCGCTCGTGCGCCCGGTCGTCCGAGTCGCCGGCCAGCGCGTACACCTCGGCCACCTGATCGCCGATCCGGATCGATGGATTCAGCGCCGCGGTGGGGTTCTGGTAGACCATCGACACCTTGCTCATCCGCAGCTGCCGCACCTCGTCCTCGCTCATGCTCAGCAGGTCCTCGCCGTCGACGTGGATCGAGCCGTTCATCACCCGGCCGTTGCGCGGCAGGTAGCGGAGCGCCGCGAACGCCGCGGTCGACTTGCCGCAGCCCGACTCGCCGACGAGGCCGTAGGCTTCGTTGCGCGCGATCGACAGGGTGACGCCGCGCAGCACAGTGCGCCAGATCCCGCGCACCCGGTAGGAGACCTCGAGGTCGCGGAGCTCGAGCGCGGGTGTGGTCTGCACGACGGTTGGTTCGGGAGCGGTCGCGCTCATCGCTCGAACACCTGGCTGATGCCGTCGGCCAGCAGGTTGACTCCGATCACCAGGCTGGCGATCGCGAGCGCGGGAAACAGGACCGGCCACCAGTACCCACCGCTGATCAGTCCGTAGTGCTGAAAGATCTGCAGGCCCCAGTCCGGGGCCGGCGGCTGGATGCCGAAGCCCAGGAAGCTGAGCGTGGCGATCGTGAAGATCGCGTAGCCCAGCCGCACTGTGAACTCAACCAGCACGGGCCCCATCACGTTGGGCAGGATCTCCCCGAACAGGATGTACGGGGTCCGCTCGTTGCGTAAGCGGGCGGCGGCCACATATTCGTACTGGCGCTCGGTGAGCACCGCGGCGCGCACCGTGCGCGCGATAACGGGCGTGAACACCACCGCGATCACAAAGATTACGGTGACCGTCGAGGGTCCCAGCGCGACCAGGCTGAGCAGACCGACGATCACCACCGGCACAGCCAGGATCGCGTCGATGATCCGGCCGAGGGTATCGTCGACGAAGCCACGGTAGTAGCCGGTGACCAGGCCGAGCAGCGTCCCCATCGCGGTCGCCAGCAGCGTCGCCAGCGGCGCAACGATCAGGATGTCCCTCGCGCCGACGATCACCCGCGAGAGGACGTCGCGCCCCAGGGTGTCGGTTCCGAACAGGTGCGACGAGGACGGCGCCTGCAGGGCCTTGACCGGGTTGGTCAAGAGCGGATCGTCGGGCGCGATCAGGTATCCGAAGATCGCGCACACGATCCAGAAAGCGAGGATCACCGCCCCGGCGATGAACGTCTTCGAGCGCAGCAGCAGCGCCAGCCGCTCGCGGCGGATGACTTTCGCTTCGCTCGGCGCGGGCTCGAGGGTCGATTCCGCTTGCGCCGGCGGCTCGGCGGCGGTTACCGAGGAGCCGATCGGTTCACCGAAGGAACTCATGCGGCACTCTCAAATCTAAGGCGAGGATTGAGAAGGGAGTAGGCGAGGTCGGCCAGCAGGGTGGCCACGAGATACACGACGCCGACGATCAGCACCGCGCTCTGGAGCACCGGGAAGTCCTTCTGGGTCGCTGCTCGGTAGAGCACCTGGCCGATCCCCTGGTAGTTGAACACCAGCTCGATCGCCACCAGCCCGCCGATCAGATAGCCCGCTTGGGTGGCGACCACCGCGATCGTCGGCAGCAGCGAGTTGCGCAGCACATGGCGGCGAACGACGGTTCGATACGGCAGCCCCTTGATCACCGCGGTGCGGGTGTAGTCGGCGTCCAGCGACTCGATCGTCCCAGCGCGGGCCATCCGGGCGATGTACCCGAACAGCACGAACACCAGGCACAGCGCCGGCAGCACCAGGTACTCGACCTGGGAGAAGAAGCCTGATCCCGGAGGGGCCGTGGCGGTCGAAGGAAGGAGCCCCAGCCACAGCGCAAACACCAGGATCAACGCCACCGCCCACACGAACTCGGGCACGGTCGTGGCCGACAACCCTCCCACCGAGATGAACCGGTCGCGGAACCTGCCCTCGTTGAGCGCCGCGAGAACGCCCCCGAGGATCCCGAGCGGCACGACGATGATGAAGGCAAGGATCGCCAGTTTGGCCGAGTGCCAAAGCGCGGGGAACACGATCGAGGACACCGACGTGCGAGTCGCGACCGACGTCCCGAGGTTGCCGTGGAAGATGCCGCTGATCCAGTCCCAGTATTGGACGAACACCGACTTGTCGGTGCCGAGTTGGTGGTTGAGCGCGTTGACCGCAGACTGAGTGGCAAACGGCCCCAGGATGCGCCTGGCGACGTCCCCGGGCAAGATTTGGGTGCCGAAGAACACCAGCACGCTCAGCAGCCACAGGGTGATGAGACCCAGACCTAGCCGTTTGGCGATGAATCGCGTCATCGCACACGCGCGGTCATGCGACGAACCCCGCCCGCGACAGATTTATGTGGCCCATCGCGGTCGTTTCGACGCCCGAGACGTTCAAGCGTGCGCCGGTCAGGAAGTAATAGAAGTAGGGAAACATGACTGGGGTTTCGTCGAGTAGCAGCTCCTGGATCTGACCGGCGGCCGCTCGCTGTGCTCCCAGGTCGAGCGCGGCCACGTAGCGGGCTACGAGCCGGTCGTACTGAGGGTTCTTGAAATGGGCCGCGTTCCACGGCCCCTTGCTGCTCAGCGGGGCGGTGAGGAGCAGGTTCGGCACTCCGCGATGACCGTAGTCGGTGATGCCCATGGTCGAGTCAAGCCACGGCGAGGTGCCAAACTTCGAGGAGCCGTAGTAAGTGCCGGGATCGAGGATGCTCAGCTTGAGGTTGATGCCGGCAACCGACACGTTGTTCTGCACCACCTGGGCCAGATCCGGCAGCTCGAAATGGGTCAGGGTGAGCAGCTGGGTGCTGAACCCGCCACCCTTACCCGCCGCCTGTAGCAGCTGCTTGGCCAGGGCCACGTTGCGCTGGCGTTGGGCGACGGAGGGGTTGGTCGATTGGAATACGGGCGCGAACGGGCTGTCGTTGCCGTAATCGGACTTCGTGGCCAGAAGGCCGTTCACCAGAGCTCGGCGATCGAGGAGTAACCCCATCGCCTGGCGAACGCGCTTGTCGACGAACGGCTCCTTGTCGGTGCGCATGTGGATCTGGCGGTGCGAAGAGGAGCGAAACTGGGTCGTGCGGATGTCGGGATTGGTGATCAGCGCTCGCCCTCCGGACACCGAGTAGTGTGCGACCACGTCGACTTGATTGCCGAGGATGCCCAGCGTCTGCGCCTGCTCCTCGGAGTAGAAGGTGAGCTCCGAGCGCTCCGCGTTGGCCGGCGTACCCCAGTAGCGGGGATTTCTCACGTAAGTGACTCCCTGATTGGGAGTAAAGGACTGGAGCTTCCACGGACCTGTGCCCAGGAACGTCTTGTCCCACCCGCCGTTGTAGTTCTTCGGCAGCACCACCGAGTTGTAGTTATCCGAGCTGACCAGGTAAGGAAAGTTGCCGTTGGGAGCGTCGAGGGTGAATTGCACCGTGTAGGGATCGATCGCCTTGGTGTTTCCCTTGCTCAAAACGCCGTCGAAGTTAGACAGTGCGTTTGACCCCACGGCGGGGTCAGCCAATCGGTTGAACGTCGCCGCCACGTCCTCGGCAGACATCGGCGTGCCGTCGCTGAAGGTGACACCTTGGCGGATCTTGAACGTCCACACCGTACCGGTGTGATCGTGGCTCCAGCTCTCGGCGAGCACCGGAAGGAGGTTCAGGTGCTTGTCTGACCACACCAGGTACTGGGCGGTCTGCCCAAGTACGGCCAGGCCGCCCTCGTCGCTGATCATGATCGGATCCAGTGCCGCGGCGGGCGCCACGATCCCCGCCCGGATCGTGCCGCCCGGTTTGGGCGGCTTGGTCTGGGGTGGGGACACACGAGTCACGTCCGGCGACGCGCATCCCGCCAGCACCCCGAGCGAGGACAGCGACAACCCGAGCACCGTCCCGCGTCGCACAAACTCGCGCCGGTCGATCCGCCCCGCCACCAACTCGTCGACGAGATCGTTCTCGACCTCGCCGATGTGGCGGCGAACCGCGTCGACCTGCCGCTTGCGCTCGTCGCTCATAATCGCGTTGCGGCCGGTCGAGTCCCGGCGCTCCCTCCTCCGGGGGACAAATCGGGGGCCGACTGTAGACCCATTCTCTGCGAATTGTCAAGGGTCGGTAAAGAGGTCGCCAGGGCGAAGAAGTTGCGCAGCACCCGGGCCCCCGCTGGATATCTGGCGCTGAAGCGCTCGGGATGAAACTGGGTGCCCCACCAGCAGCGGTCTCTACCCGCGATGGCCTCGACCGCGCAGTGCTCGCTCCGGGCCAGCACGTCGAACCCGTCGGGCAGCGCGATCACGTCCTCGGCATGATGTTTGTAGGCGACCGCCCTCGGCGCGAGTCCGCTGAGCAGGTCGCGGTCATCGAGGATGTCGATCGGGCCGAAGCCCACCTCCGGGCGCTCCCGGGGCCCGATCGCGCCGCCGGCAAAGAGCGTCAGCAGCTGCATGCCGGCGCAGATCCCGAGCACCGGCCCGCGATAGCGGGTCACCGCCTCGCCGAGCCGCCCGAGCGCTGCGGAATCGTGGTCAGACCAGGGCGCAAAGGAACCGCTCAAAACCACCGCCGCGGCGCCGCCGAGATCGCCGAGGTCGGTGTAGCGCCGGTGGCGGACCGGCATTCCGGCCAGGCGCTCGAGCCGCCGCCGGATCCGCTCGAAGTGTCGCGCCCGCTCTCGGTTGATCGCGGGCGGATGCTCGCTGAGAATGAATTCGACGACGGCCCGTCTACAGTCGGCTGGCGTAGTCGAGATTTCGCTGCTTGAGGCTCGGGTGGGTGCCAAGGAAGGCATGATGGGACATGTCGGGGCTGTAACGGCTGGCCGGCGGCGTGCGGCCGAGCGCCTCGGCGACGGCTCGGATGTGGTGCGGCCCGGCCCCGCAGCAGACACCCAGGTACTCGATACCGAGCTCTCGCGCGGCCAGCGCGAACGCCCCCAGCTCGAAGCGGTTGCAGGTGAACGGGTCCAGCGCGGTCGGAAACGGCCGATCGCCGGGGATCAGGTCGCACTCCGGGTCGGTCAGCGACTGGAAGCTGGGCTCCTCCTCGCGCGTGCGGTACGGAACCGGCAGCGCGGCCACGGCACAGTTCACGGCCTCGCGGATCGGCGCCAGCAACGGCAGCATCGTGCGCGGGCCGCGGATGCAGTTGAGCCCTACGACCGCTGCTCCGCCCTCTTCCAGCCTCTTGCAGGCCTCCGCCGGTGTCCAGCCCTCGCGGGTGACCGGCTCGCGGTGGATGGCCAGCGTGACCACCGCGGGCAGCCCCGTCTCGCGAATCACCTCCAGCGCCAGCAGGGCTTCCTGGGCCCAGGAGAAGGTCTCGCCGATGATGAAGTCGGCTCCCGCCTCCACCGCCCATTCCACCTGCTCCTCGAACATCGATCGCACCACCGAACGCACCTGCCGGTCATCCGGGTCGAACAGGTTCGTGTTGCAGATGTCGCCCGCGAGCAGGGCGCCGTGGCGGCGGGCCACCTCGCCCGCGATGTCGAGCGCTTGGCGGTTGATCTGCTCGAGCAGCTGCTCCTTACCGATCAGGCGGAGCTTCTCGCGGTGGGCGTAGTAGGTGAATGCCTCCACGACATCCGAGCCCGCGTGCACGAACTCCTCGTGCACCTGCCGGACCAGCTCCGGATGCTCCAGTACAACCTCCGGCACGAAGGCGCCAGCCTGCAGGTAGCCGCGGCGCTCGAACTCGAACAGGTAACCCTCCGCGCAGATGATGGGCCCCTCCGCCAGCCGACTCAACAGCCCGTCAGATCGGTCCTGCACCTCGCTCCTGTCGTAGCAGTTGCTATTTCCGCAACTCTAGTTGCTCGTGAGCCGCTAGACTACCAGGCCGGCGATCGGGACAGGCAAAGTTGCTGTAGCGTTTATTGCAACAGAAGTTGCTCTATGCGCTACAGCGGAGGGTACCTGGCTTCGTGGATCGGGAGAGAGCGACAAGCCTGCGACGCGCGATCGAGCTCTTGCTCGCCCTTTCCGGCGAAGAGGCGCTGCGTAGCGGCGGACTGGGGGTCAAGCAGCTGACGGACCTGCTGGGTGACGAGAAGAGCCGCGTGTCCCGTACCCTGCAAACGCTTCACGAGTATGCGCTCGTCGAGCGCGATGCCGGGACCCGCGCCTACCACCTCGGCTGGCGGCTGTTCACGCTGGCCAGCCGCGCCGGGCAGACTCGCCTGCTCGCCGCCGCACCGGCGAAGGTCGCCCAGCTCGTCCGGGAGCTGGGCGAGTCGGCCCACCTGTCCGTGCGCTCCGGGCGTCAGGTCGTCACCTTGGTCTCGCAGCCGTCACCACGTGCGTTGACTGCCACGAGCTGGGTAGGCAGGGAGATCCCCGTTCACTGCACCTCCTCTGGCCGCGCCTTGCTGCTCGACCATGACCTCGCCGAGCTCGAGGCCCTGTTCGGCGGCGAGGCTCTTCCACCGGCGGGTCCCCGCGCGCCGAAGACGGTCGACGAGCTCTACGAGCGCATCCTCGAGGCTCGCGCCACCGGGTATGCGACCGTCATTGAGGAGTCCGAGCCAGGCCTGGTGGCGGCGGCCGCGCCCGTCCGCGATCACCGCGGCCTGATCGCCGCGGCGCTGAACGTGTCAGCGCCCGGGTTCCGCTTCGAATCGCGGCTCCCCGAGGCCGGCGAGCTGCTCAGGCAGACGACAGACCAGCTCTCCGAGCTGGTTGGCTGGCGAACCGAACGGTCTGAGTCCCCGGGCGTCCCGACCGCTCTGATCTGAAGCCGGGCATGCTCGTTCCGGCGCATTTGGCGGGCCTGCGGCGCGGGATCGGCGGTGCTGCCGAATAGCCCGCCGCTCATCGCGCTCGCACGCCGCAGAAGCGCATCGCGCTGACCGCGATCGCCTGGGCACAGCCGACGAGATCGGCGATCGGCACGCACTCGTCGATGGTGTGCGCCACGCTCAACGCCCGGGGTCCGAAGCAGACGGTGGGGATCCC
>JAFASF010000269.1 GCA_019244745.1 Solirubrobacterales bacterium
GGCGGGGTCGAGGTGTGCGAGGAGGTTCGGCGATGGAGCCGGATGCCGATCCTGGTGCTGTCGGCGGTCGGCGACGAGCGCGAGAAGGTGCGCGCGCTCGACTCAGGCGCCGACGACTACGTCACCAAGCCGTTCGGAACGGATGAGCTGCTTGCCCGGCTGCGGGCACTGATGCGGCGATCGGTCGAGCCCAGTGGCGACCCCGAGCTGAGGATCGGCGAGGTGGTCATAGATCTGGCCGACCGGCGCGTGCGGCTGGCCGGGCGCGAAGTGCACCTGACCCCGATCGAGTTCGAGCTGCTCCGGATCCTCGCCACGCACCAGGGACGGCTTGTCACCCAGCGCCAGCTGCTGCGCGACGTGTGGGGCCCGGAGTACACCCAGGAGACGCACTACCTCCGGGTGCACATCGCGCACATCCGGGCCAAGCTCGAGGCCGATCCGTCGCGTCCGCGGTACCTGATCACGGAACCCGGCGTCGGCTACCGGTTCCGCGACTCGGCTAGTTAGGGCTCCCATGGCCCGGATAGAGACGCATGGCCTGAGGCGCACGGTGGGCCTCGGGGGGCTGTTCGCCACCGCATACGGCAACGTCGGCTCCTCGATCTATTACGCGCTGGGGCTCGTCGCGCTGTACGCGCTCGGGCTGACGCCGGTCATCTTCATGCTCGCCGGCGGTCTGTTCGCGCTCACCGCGAAGACGTACGCCGAGGGGGCGTCGATGTTCCCGGAGGCCGGCGGCTCCTCGTCGTTCGCCCGCCACGCCTTCAACGAGCTGGTGTCGTTCTTCGCCGGCTGGGCGCTGAGCCTCGACTACATCCTCACGATCGCGATCTCGGCCTTCTTCGTCCCCCACTACCTGGGCGCGTTCTGGCCCTCGCTCACGCATCCACCCGGGGACGTGATCGGCGGCCTGATCGTGATCGCGCTGCTGGCGGCGCTCAACATCCGGGGGATCGGCGAGTCGGCCCGCCTGAACTTCTTATTGGCGATCCTCGATCTCTCTACCCAGATCTTGATCATCGTGGTCGGCCTGTTCCTGGTCCTCAACCCGTCGCGCCTTGTTCATCAGGTGCACCTGGGGACCACGCCGACCTGGAGCAAGACGATCTTCGCGCTGTCGCTGGCGATGCTCGCGTACACCGGTATCGAGACCGTCTCCAACATGGCCGAGGAGGCGCGCGACCCCGACCGCGACGTTCCGAGAGCGGTCAACCGGATCCTGTTCGCGGTGCTCGGCGTGTACGCCGGCATGACCGTCGTCGCGCTGTCCGCGCTGCCCGTGCACGGCACGGGGAGCCATGCCTTCACACGCCTGGGGCTGACGCCGGCGCAGCACGGATTCCAGAACGATCCGGTGCTGGGGATCATCGAGAACCTCGGGCTCCCGACCGCGATCACGCACCTGCTCCGTTACTACGTCGGCATCCTGGCCGCGACGATCCTGTTCATCGCGACCAACGCCGGCCTGATCGGCATCTCCAGGCTGTCGTGGTCGCTCGCCGAGCACCGTCAGCTGCCGGGGATGTTCTCGAGGCTGCACCGGCGCTACCGGACGCCGTGGTTCACGATCGTGTTCTTCTCGGTGTTCGCCGGCATCCTGCTGATCCCCGGTAAGACCGACTTCCTCGGCAACCTCTACTCGTACGGGGCGATGCTGTCGTTCACCACCGCGCACGCCGCGGTGATCGCGCTGCGGGTCAAGGATCCCGAGCGCAACCGGCCGTATCGCGCGCCGTGGAACGTGCGGATTCGCGGGGCCCCGATACCCGTGACCGCGGTCCTCGGCGGCATCGGCACGTTCGCGGCATGGGTGTCGGTACTCGCGCTGCACATCGACGCGCGCTACGTGGGCAGCGGCTGGATGGTCGTCGGGCTGATCGGCTACGTCATCTACCGCCGGCGGCAGGGCATGGACCTCACGAGCCAATACAAGATCGCGCATCGCGAGCGGCCCTCGTTCTTCGTCGAGCTCGACTATCGCTCGGCGATCGTGCCCATCTTCGGCACCGACGTGAACGCCGCGGCGCTGCGCTCGGCGGCCAGGCTCGTGGGCGAAGATGCGACGGTGGAGGCCGTGTACGTGCTTCGCGTACCCAACCAGCTGTCGATCGACGCCGGGCTCGAGGAGGAAGAGCAGCTCGGGCTGAGCGTGCTCGAGAGCGCGAAGGTCGCCGGGCGCGAGTCGGGCGTCAAGGTGCAGACGCGGATGATCCGCACCCGGAGCCCGGGCGCGGCGTTGGTCGAGGAGGCCGAGCGCCGGCAAGCCGAGATCATCTATCTCGCCACCGACCACGCGCCTCCGTCCGAGCGGTCCCTCGGTCCGACGGCGAGCTACCTGCTCACCCACCGGCCGTGCCGGGTGGTGATCGAGATGCCGCCGGCCGACGGCGAGCTCAGACGGTAGCGCCCTGGGGGTGCACTAGGATTTCGCGAGCCTTGGGAAGGAGTCCGGGTCGGCGGGGCGAAACGCGCACCATGCTCCTCAGACACCGCCCCCCACACATCGACGACAAACCGGTCACGGTCACCAAGGGCTTTGAGCATTTGAGCGACGAGTGGATCGCGGTGCTGCGATGGCTGAAGGCCAGCCGGGTCGAGTTCGTGCTCGTTGGGCCGGCCGCCGAGGCAGTGCGCGGCAACGTCCTCGCGTCGGGGCCTGTGGCGATCGTGCCCGCTCCCTACCGGCGAAACTTCGAGCGTCTCGCCCGAACGCTCACCGCCGCGCACGCCTGCCTGCGAATGGACACCGGAGTGTCCGCCGGCGATCAGGAGACGGCGCAGGTGAAGCTCACCGGGGAGAAGCTCGCTCGCGGTCAGCGATGGACGCTGCGGTGCGGTACCCACGACCTCGACATAGAAGCCCGTCCCGAGGGCGTGCCGAGCTACCAGGAGCTGCTCTACGAGGCGGGCCGTTATCAGCTGTCGGCTGATTTGAGCGTCGATGTGGCGTCTCCGGAGGACATCGAGCACTTCGACCACGTGCGACGGACCGGGACCACGCCCGAGATCCGGATCACGCGTGTGGGCTGATCGCCGCGCGCTGGCGCCGCACCCCGAGGCCCGGGCGGCGAACCGACCGCGTTGGCGTCGTTTGAGAGCCGCCAAAGGACGTGGTTGACCTTTTGACGAACATAGGCGCGTTAAGTCACGCACGTGCCCGCTCCCGGCGATTTCGCCCGGCGGCTGATTGTGGCGCGGTTCGTCTTTGCAACAACCACGGACCGGTGCCAAATCCGGTCAGTCTGTCGGCCGCTAGTCGTCCCGGAAGCGGCCGGGCGCCCACAGCCGCTCCTCGCCGCGGTTGGCGCCGCGGCTGAGGATGAACAGCAGATCCGAGAGCCGGTTCAGGTAGCGGACGACCTCCGCGCCGAGCTCGTCGCCGCAGGCGACGGCCAGGCGCTCGGCGCGCCGGCAAACCGTCCGGCACACGTGCAGCTGCGCCGCGGCCGCGGTCCCGCCCGGGAGGACAAAGGACTTCAGCGGCTCGAGCGTGGCGTTGACCTCGTCGCAGCGCTCCTCGAGCCACGCCGTCTGCTCGGGGATCACCCGCAGGCGCTCGCGTTCGGGGTCGGGTGGAGCGGAGATGTCGGCACCCACGTCGAACAGGTCGTTCTGGATGCGCCCTAGCCAGTCGCCATAGCCGTCGGGAAGCCCGTCGATCGTGAGCGTCACACCGATCTGGGCATTCAGCTCATCGACGGTGCCGTAGGCCTCGATCCGCGGATGGGTCTTGGGAACCCGGCTCATGTCGCCGAGGTGGGTCTCGCCGCCGTCCCCCAGCCGCGTGTAGATGCGGGTCAGGTTTACTGTCATTCGAGGCTCTGCGCGCCAGTGTAGGGACGGTCGCCGCCGCCCGGCCCCGGTCGCCCCGCCCGCGGTACGATCCAGCGGTTCAAGGTCGGTGGCGATGGGAAGCCGGTGCAACTCCGGCGCGGACCCGCCACTGTGATCGGGGACGCCAACCGCGATGTGCCACTGGCGACGGGGAGTCGCCGGGAAGGCGCGGGGGGTAGGCCCGTCAGCCAGGAGACCAGCTTCCGACCGCCAAGCCGATACGCCCTCGCGGAAAGGGGTGGCCCTTATGAAACGCAGTCCCACCATCGCTCTCTTCGGAGTGACTCTGGCGCTTGTCCTTCTATCGCCGGCGAGCGCGCTCGCCACCACGGTCCTGGTGCGGATCGAGGGCGCCAGCAAGACGCTGCTCCCGGTGACCCAGGTCCAGATCCCGCTCCATGGATCGATCACCAAGGGCGGCACGCCGAGCGGAAAATGCCCGGCCAAGAGCGCTGCCGGCGCACTCGACGCGGCTACGGATCACCGCTGGGGCGGTTCCTACAGCAGCAGCTTTGGGGAGCTCGAAGTCACCTCGATCCTCGGCGAGACCCACAGCTTCACCTCGCATTACTACTGGAGCATCTGGGTCGACGACCGCTTTGCCCAGGCCGGTGCGTGCGAGCTCAAGCCGCGCCTGGGGGACCAGGTGCTGTTCGCTGCCGTGCCGGTGAGTCATTCCGAGTATCCGCTCGGTTTCATCACGCACACCGCTCGGGCCAAGCTTCATGACGTGTTCACGGTGCAGGTCGTGTGGTTCAACGACGCCGGCAGGCACAAGCCGCTCGCCCACGCGCACGTGAGCATCTCCGGGTCCCGGTATGGGGCGATCACCGACGGCCACGGGTTCGCCCACATCGTGCCGGAGCACGCCGGCACCATGGTGCTGCGAGTCGCGCATCAGGGGTACATCCGCGCTGAATACAAGGTGCCCGTGTCCGCGTAGCGCGCAGATGGCCAGCCGGCGCGGCACCAAACTCGCAGCGACGGTGGCGTTGGCAGCCGCCGTCGCCGGCGGGTGCGGCGTCGGCGCCGGCAAGGGCACGTCGGATGTCACCCTCACGGTCACGCGCGCCTTCGGCTCGGCCGAGATCGCCTCGATCACGAGATCGAAGGTCCCCGGATCCGAGACCGTGATGCGGGCGCTCGAGCGGTCGTTTCAGGTGCAGACGCGCTACGGGGGCGGGTTCGTGGAATCGATAGATGGACGTGCGGGCGACTCGTCCCGGCGCGACTGGTTCTATTACGTCAACGGGATCGAGGCTCCCAGGGGAGCGGCGACCACCGCCGTGCACAGGGGGGACCGGATCTGGTGGGACCTCCACGACTGGAGCGCCACCGACTCCGTCCCCGCGGTGGTCGGCTCCTACCCGGAGCCGTTCGTGCATGGGGCGGGCGGCAGGCGGTTCCCGACCACGATCGAGTGCGCCTCGAACGTCAGCGCGCCCTGCAAGCGGGTGACCGCGCAGCTCAATTCCGCGGGCGTGCCGGTATCGAGCCAGCTCCTCGGAACCGGCTCCGGGCAGGACACGCTCACGGTCCTCGTCGGGACGTGGAGCGACCTCCGGGCCGCGATCGCCGGAAGCCTGATCGAACGGGGCCCCTCGGCCAGCGGGGTGTATGCCCGGTTCGGTGGGCCGGACGGGAGGTCACTGCAGCTGCTCGACCCGAGCGGGAGAGCCGTTCGCACGCTCGGTGCCGGCGCCGGCCTGATCGCGGCCACCGGCGACCGGGGCTCGACACCGGCGTGGCTGATCACCGGCACGGACGTCGCGGGCGTGTCGGCCGCGGCCGCGGCGATGACCCCGACCCGGCTGCGCGACCATTTCGCGCTGGCCGTGCAGGGATCCGCCGACCTGCCGATCCCGCTGGACGGCGGGGCATGAGCTACCAGCCGCGCCCCAGCCCGCTGCACGCCGCCCGCGCCGCCGCCGGCGCGGCGTACTGCGCGTCGCTCGCGCTCGCCGCCCTGATCGTCTCGAGCCCGCTGGTGCTCGGAGCAGTGACGGTCGCGATCATCGCCGCCGGCGCGGCGGCGGGGGTGCGAAGGGCGATCTGGCGCGCGGCACGGTGGGCGGCGATCCTCGCGCTCGCGGTCGTGGTCATCAACGCGCTCGTGACCCGCGACGGCCTCACGGTGATCCTCCGCTTCGGCCAGCTGCCGGTGCTCGGCCACACCGACGTCACGCTCGAGGCCACCGCCTACGGGGCGGTGCTGGGACTGCGAGCGGCGGCGTTGATCCTCTGCGGCGCGCTGTACACGGCGGCGGTCGACCCGGACGAGGTCCTGCGGCTGTTCCGGCGCGTCTCGTTTCACTCGGCCCTGACGGCCACGCTCGCGACGCGCCTGGTCCCGCTGCTGGTCCGTGACTCGCGCCGGCTGGCGGACGCCCAGCGCTGCCGGCCGGGGAGCCCTCCGAGCCGCTACAGCCTGCTGCGCGCCGCCACCGCGGGAGCGCTCGACCGGGCGCTCGATGTCGCCGCCGCGCTCGAAGTCCGGGGGTACGGTGCCGCCCGCCGCCCGCCGGCTTACCGCCGGCCGTGGTCGCGGCACGACTTCGCGTTCTCGCTGGCGGCGGTCGCGATCGGCACGGTCGCGGTGGCGGCTCGCGCGCTGGGATGGGCGTCGCTCAGCGCCTACCCGGCGCTGCACGCCCCGGCCGGAGGCCCGGAAGTCGCGGTCGCCCTCGTGCTCCTCGCCTGCGCGCTCGCTCCCTTTGCCGATCGGCGGGGGGTCGAGGCGTGAGCCTGGCGGCGCTCGAGCTCCGCGAGGTCTCCTACGCGTACCCCGGCGCCGCGCGACCGGCGCTGGACGACGTCTCGCTGGCGATCGCCCCCGGGGAGCTCGTCGTCCTGGCCGGCCGCTCGGGCTCCGGCAAGTCGACGCTCCTGCGCGTGGCGAGCGGGCTCGTGCCCCACTTCCACGGCGGGTCGTTCGCCGGAGAGGCGATCGTGGCGGCGAGGAACACCCGCTCGACCCGGCCCGGAGAGCTTGCGGCGGCCGTGGGCACGCTGTTCCAGGACCCCGAGACGCAGGTTGTGATGGGCACGGTGAGGGCGGAGCTCGCGTTCGGCCTCGAGAATCGCGGCGAGCGGCCGGCCGCCGTCGCGCGCGGCGTCGAGGAGGCGGCGCTCTCGCTCGGGGTGGCCCACCTGCTCGACCGGGCGACCGCCGAGCTCTCCGGCGGCGAGCTCCAGCGCGTCGCGCTCGGGGCGGCGCTCGCGGGCCGTCCGGC
>JAFASF010000284.1 GCA_019244745.1 Solirubrobacterales bacterium
ACCCGCCAGCAGGAGCGCACGCGGCGGCTCGGCGAGCGACTGGACCTGGCGCGCGAGATTCACGAGCGCGTCATGCAGCGTCTGTTCGGCGTATCGCTGGCGCTGAGCGCAGAGCAGCCGCTGTCCCGGGCCGAGCGCGAGCGCTGCCGGGTGGAGATGCAGGAGGCGCTGGGGGATCTTCGCCGGGCGCTCGAGCGCCCGTTGGCGCCGCTCCCCCTCGAGACCGGGACCACGCTTCACTCAGAGCTCGAGCGGGTCGCCGCGACGGCTGGACCGCCGATCCGCTTGGAGTGGGCAGACGGCGTCACCGTGCCCCACGATCTCGAGCCGCTCGCCCAGTCCGTGCTGGCGGAGGCGCTTCGCAACGCCGCCAAGCACGCCCAGCCCTCGCGGGTCGACGTGCTCGTCCGGCGCGACACCGATACGTTCACGCTCGAGGTCCGAAACGATGGAGCTCGCGGCGACGGCCGCGACGCCGGCATGGGCCTGCGGCTGGCCGCCTTCGAGGCGCTCCAGCAGGGGGGCGTGGTCGAGTTCGGACCGAGCGGCGCGGAGGGCTGGCGGGTGCGGCTCGTCGTGCCGCTTGAGCAGGGGCGCGAGTGATCGAGTCGGCTCAGGCCGGCAAGCTGGACGAGCGCAAGCTGCGCGTGCTGGTGGTCGACGACCACGACGTGGTCCATTGGGGCTTTCGCGTGCTGCTGGGCGAACAGCCGTGGGTCGAGCGCTGCGTCGCGGCCCGCACGGGCGCGGAGGCACTGTCGCTGACCCGAACCTTCGAGCCTCACGTCGCGCTGGTCGACCTGTTCCTGGCCGGGGAGTCGGGCGCGGAGCTGTGCGAGGCGATTCGCCGGGAGTCGCCCTCCACGCGCATCCTGCTGATCTCGGGGGCGGGCCGGATGTCACCCGCCGCCGCGCGCGCCGCCGGGGCATCGGGGTTCGTGTCCAAGGATTGGGAGGCCCACGACGTCGCCGCCGCCGTGCGCATGGTCGGGCTGGGCATGACGATGTTCCCCCCGAAGTCCGACCAGCCGGCGCCGCTTCTGACCGAGCGCGAGCGCGAGGTGCTCGACCTGATCGCCGCGGGCTCGACCAACCGGGAGATCGCCGAGCGGCTGTTCCTCAGCCCCCACACGGTCAAGGAGCACACCAGCGCGCTGTACCGCAAGCTCCGCGCGCGCAATCGGGCCGAGGCCGTGCAGCGGGCGCAGCGGATCGGGTTATTGGGTTGATTCGGCGCCGGCGGCCCGCGTGGCCGCCGGCGCCAGCTGGGCGTTCCGGAAAGACTCGACTGGTGCCTCCGTTAGTGTGTTGAGCGCTAGCAGGATGCGGAGCGCTCGTCAGGAAGGAGCTGAATGCCGTGAGTTTCGTGGACGTCGCGCGCAGTGCGGGCAACCAGCTGTGGCTCGTCTCGCCTCCGCGCCGGCGCGCCGCGGCCGCCGAGGGCTTCTACCTGCCTCCCGATCCCCTCGGCCCGGGAGCGCCCGGCGATTTGATCCGCGCCGAGCCGATGGACGCCTATCTCGCGCCCGGGGTCCGGCTACGCGGCCGCGCCTGGCGGGTGCTGTATCGCTCCACCTCGGCGATCGGGGAGCCGACGGCGGTGTCCGGCACGGTGCTGATACCGGCCGGCAGCTGGCGAGGCGCCCGCAGCACCCGGTCGCCGAGGCCGCTGATCGGCTATGCGGCCGGCACGCACGGGATCGGAGACGTGGCCGCGCCGTCCCGGCTGCTGGCCCGGGGTCTCGAGTGGGAGGCCGGCCTGATCGCGATGGTCCTCGCTCGCGGGTGGGCGGTGGCGGTCACCGACTACCAGGGCCTCGGTACCCCGGGGGATCACACCTACATGGTCGGCCGGGCCCTCGGCCCGAACGTCCTTGATGCGATGCGCGCCGCCCGTGCGCTGGCCCCGGCGGAGCTACCGGTGGAGGGGCCGGCGGCGATCATCGGCTACTCGGAGGGCGGCGCCGCGGCCGGCTGGGCCGCCCAGCTTCAGCCGACCTACGCGCCCGACGTCCCCCTGGTCGGCGTGGCGGCCGGCGCCGCGGCCGCCGACTTGGAGACCGCCGGGCCGCAGCTCGACGGGACGTTCTTCTCGTTCTTCATCGCCTACGGCGGCATCGGCTACGCGGCCGCGTACCCGGAGCTCGAGCTCGACCCATACCTGACGCCCACCGCCAAGCAGGGGATCGCCGCGCTGCGCCGGTCGACGATCATCCAGGCGATGCTGTCGGGGCCGCGGTTCATCCGCGCCGCCGACCTGACTCAACCGAACGTGATGGAGCTTCCCGCCTGGCGGCGGCGGTTGCGGCAGAACCGGCTGGGCGGCATCGCGCCGGCCGCGCCCGTGCTGCTGCACCACTGCCGCCGCGACCAGATCGTCTCGTTTGCGCAGAGCGTTGGCCTGCGCGACGAGTGGCAGCGGCTCGGGGCCGACGTCCGCCTCTACGTGACGCGCGGCGGGGTCGAGCACATCAGCGCCGGGGTGGCGGGAATGCCGGTGGCCGTCGGCTGGGTCGCGCGGCGGCTGGCACGCCTTACGCGGCCGGCCCCGCCGCGGGCCGACGGTCTCCCCACGCGCCGGGCGGCTTGAAGTATGTTGGCCAGATGAGCTCGGTGCAGTCGGTCGCCGGACGCAGGATCCTGATCACCGGGCCGGCGCGCGGGATCGGCGCGGCCCTGGCGGAGCAACTGGCGCAGCGGGGTGCGCGCCTCGCGCTCGTCGGGCTCGAGCCGGAGAAGCTGGCCGAGGTCGCGGCGCGCTGCGGCGAGGGGACGTTCGTCGCCGAGTGCGACGTATCGAACCGCGACCAGGTGACGGGCGCCATCGATGCCGCCGCCGAGGCGCTGGGCGGCCTCGACGTGGTCGTCGCGAACGCCGGGATCGCGACCGGGGGACCGCTGCGCAGCCAGGACATCCGCTCCTGGGAGCGGGTGATCGAGATCAACCTGCTGGGGGTGATGTACACCGATCGCGGCGCGCTCCCCCACCTCGAGCGGAGCCGCGGGTATCTGCTCAACATCTCCTCGACGGCGGCGGCATTGCGTTCGCCCGGGTTGAGCGCGTACTGCGCCGCGAAGGCGGGGGTGGAGGCGCTGAGCGACTGCCTGCGGATCGAGATGCAGCCGCTGGGGGTTCAGGTCGGCGTCGCCTACTTCCTGTTCCTCGACACCGACATGGTCAGGGACGCCGACCGCGAGCTGCCTTTCTCGGAGGAGGGCAAGGCCGAGATGCCCCGTTTCCTGGCGCGCACGTATCCGCTCGCCCCGGCGATCGATGAGGTCGTGGCGGCGATCGAGCGCCGCCGGCGGCGGGTCGCCTATCCGCCGTGGTTCCTGAAGGCGCTGGCGGCCCGTCAGGCGTTCGCGTCGGCTCTGGCCGAGCGCGCGTCGGGCCGCCACACCGAAGAGGTGATCCGGGAGTACGAGCGACTCTCAGCGGAGCGGGGAGCCCCGGCGGTTTCGGCTACTCAACGTACGCGGCAGCTCGCGGACCTCTAGGGCAGCAGGGGGGTTGCGTCAGAAACGTCCGCATGCGAGACGTTTCGCTCGCAACGTCCGTCAGCGCCGGCGCATGAACCACTCGAGCGCGGGCAGCTTGACCGCGTGGGGGATGTAGCGGGAGGCATCCATCGCCCAGCGCATCGGCAGGCCGGGAACGACGACCCGCTTGCCGGATTCGAGCCCGCGAACGCCGGCGCGGGCGGCAGCCTCGGGAGCGATCGTCGTTCCCGGTATCGCCTCCTCGAACGATCGTCCACCGGCCACCTTCCAGTCGGCGATCTGCCAGAAGTCGGTCTTCACCGGCCCCGGGCACAGGGCGGTGACCGTGATCCCGTGTCCATGCAATTCTTGGTGCAGCGCCTCTGAGAACGAGAGCACGTATGCCTTGGCCGCTCCGTAGCCGGCCGAATACGGCATGGGCTGAAACGCGGCGGTCGAGGAGACGTTGAGGATCGCGCCTCGTCGCCGCGCGACCATCGCCGGGGCGAACGCCGAAGTGAGAGCGACCACCGCCTCGACGTCGACCCGGACCTGCTCGAGCTCGCGATCGGGGTCGGATTGGTGGAACGGACCGCCGGTCGCGAAGCCCGCGTTGTTGACGAGGATCTCGACCTCGAGCCCCAGTGCGGCGATCCGCTCGCCCAGCCGGGAGCGCGAGTCGGCGTCGGCAAGGTCGCAGGGGACCGTCTCGGCGCGTACATCGTGCCGGTCGGTCAGCTCCGCGGCGAGCGCCATGAGGCGCTCCTCGCGACGGGCCACGAGCACGATTCCGTGGCCGCGCGCCGCAAGCTCGCGGGCGATCGCCGCGCCGATGCCGCCGGAGGCGCCCGTGAGGAGCGCGGCGGACGATGGGGCGGGTGTGGGGAGGCTCATGTGATCACGCGGTCCAGCTCCGCAAGCCCAGACGGGGGCGCCCAATTGGACCACATCGCTCCCCCCGAACGGGGGGAAGTCCATTATGCGCTGTATCTGCAGCGGGCATCGTGCGTAGGGTGAGAAGCATGGGAAGCACCGCCATTCTCTTCCCCGGTCAAGGCAGTCAGACGCCCGGGATGCGCGACGTCGTTGCCGCGCATCGTCCGGAGCTGCTGGAGGCGGCGGAGGAGGTGGTCGGCGAGGATCCGTTCCCGCGCGCGGAGGAGGGGACGAACTTCGCCCAGCCCGCGATCTTCTGCGCGAGCCTCGCCGGCTGGGCCCGGCTTGGCAGTCCCGACGGTGACTTCATGGCTGGCCACTCGCTCGGCGAGCTGGCCGCGCTGGTCGCGGCGGGCTGTTTGTCCGAACGCGACGGGCTCGAGCTCGTGGCCCTCCGCGGGCGGCTGATGCAGGACTCCGGCGAGCAGGCCGGCGACGGAGGGATGCTGGCGCTGCTCGGCACGGGCGCCGCCGAGCACGCCTCCGAGCTCGCCGAGGCTCACGGTCTGACGGTGGCCAACGACAACTCGCCTCAGCAGGTGATTCTGTCGGGTGCGCGCGGCGCGCTCCCCGACGCCGCGGCCGACGCCGAGGAGATCGGGCTGCGGGCGAGCGAGCTTCCGGTGACCGGCGCCTTTCATTCTCCGATGATGGCGGCGGCGGTGCCCGAGTTCGCCGCCGCGCTCGAGCGGGTCGAGATCGCGCCGTCGCGTGTGACCGTGATCTCGGCCGTGAGCGCCGCGCCATTCGAGGACGTGCGCGAGCAACTGGCCCAGGCGCTCACGATGCCCGTCCGCTGGCGGGAGACGATGCTCGCGTTGCACGAGCTCGGCGCCGACCGGTTCGTGGAGGTCGGCCCGGGCCGTGTGCTCACCGGCCTGGCCAAGCGCACCCTCCGCGACGTGGAGCTGGTCAATGCTTGAGGCTCCCGGAATCGAGGAGCCGGACCTCCCGTCCGAGCGGCTCGCGGGGCTCCTCGCTCCGCGCGCGACGATCCCCGTTCGCCCCGCCGTGATGTCGGTTGCCATGGCGGTCCCCGATGGCAGGCTGAGCAGCGCCGAACTCGCGGAGCGCTTCGGACTGAGCGAGCAGTGGATCGTCTCCCGCACCGGCGTCCGTGAGCGGCCGACCGCCGGCCCGGAGGAGCGGCTCGCCGACTACGCGGCGCGGGCCGGTGCGCAGGCGCTCGCGCGCGCCGGCGTGGAGGCCGCTGACCTCGATCTCGTGATCGTGGGGACGATGACCGCGGATGAGGTCACGCCGAACGCGGCGCCGCTCGTCGCGGGCGCGCTCGGCGCCACCCGAGCCGGGGCGTTCGACGTCGGCGCGGCCTGCACCGCTTTCCTTTCGGGGGTGGCCATGGGGGCGTCGCAGATCGAGAGCGGACGCGCGCAGCACGTCCTCGTGATCGGCGCCGACTTCATCACCCGGGTCAACAACTGGGAGGACAAGCGCACCGCGCCGTTGTTCGCCGACGCCACCGGCGCGGTCGTGATGTCGCCCGCCACCGGCAGGTTCGGCGCCGTGGGGCCGATCGTGCTGGGGGCGGACAGCTCCGGCGCCGGCGCGATCGTCGTCGGTCACGCGGACCGCAAGATCTACATGGACGGCCCCGAGGTGTATCGCCATGCCGTCGCCCGGATGAGCGAGTCGACCATCGCCGCCGTCACGCAGGCTGGGCTCACGCTCGACGACATCGATCTGTTCGTCTACCACCAGGCCAACAGCCGAATCACGAAGGCGCTGGGCGAGAAACTGGGCCTCGCGCCCGAGCGGGTCGTGGACTGCATCGCCACCTTCGGCAACTCCTCGGCGGCCACGCTGCCGGTCGCGCTCGCGGTCGCCGAGGCCGACGGCCGGCTGAAGCCGGGGGCGCTGGTTCACCTGGGAGCATTCGGCGCCGGCTTCACGTGGGGAGGCGGCGTGATCCAATGGGGCGGCGCCGACGGTGCCTGAGCGCGATGGTTGTGCTCTCGTGACCGGCGCCTCCCGCGGAATCGGCGCCGCGATCGCGCGCGCTCTCGGCCGCGACGGATGGCCGGTCGGCGTCAATTACCGAAGGGACAAGGACGCCGCGGAGCGGGTGGTGGCCGAGATAGAGCAGAAGGGTGGCCGCGCGGTGGCACTGGCCGGCGACGTGGCCGACCCCGGCGCCCCCGACCAGCTCTTCGAGGCGCTCGAGTCGCACTTCTCCGCGCCCGTGCTGGTGCTGGTGAACAACGCCGGCATCGCTCGTGACGACCTCACGCCATCGCTCGGCGACGAGGAGTGGTCGGCGGTGCTGGATACCGACCTGACCGGGGCGTTTCGCTTCACCCGCCGGGCGCTGAAGCCGATGCTCCGAGCGCGCGCCGGCCGGATCGTCAACATCTCCTCGGTGGTGGGCCTGCGCGCCAACCCGGGGCAGGCCAACTACGCGGCGGCCAAGGCGGGACTGATCGCGCTGACGAAGACGGCGGCGATCGAGGTCGCGCGGCGCGGCGTCACCGTCAACGCGGTCGCGCCTGGTGTGATCGACACCGCCATGACGGAGGAGGTCGCGACCGACCTGCTGGCTATGGTGCCGGCGCGCCGCGCCGGGACGCCGGAGGAAGTCGCCGCCTGCGTTCGGTTTCTCGTCTCCGAGGAGGCGAGCTATGTGACCGGCGCCGTGCTGAGCGTGGACGGAGGACTTGCCGCGTAGCGGCGGAGCAATCAACGAAAGAACACTGGAGAACGATGCCTGCAGTAACCACAGAACAAGTCGAGGCCCGCGTCGTCGAGACGTTGGCGAGCTTCGGCCCCGATGCCGACGAGATCACCCGCGAGTCGACGTTCGAGGAACTCGACATCGACTCGCTTGATCTCGTCGAGCTCGCCCAGGTGGTCGAGGACGAGTACGGCGTGGTCCTCAAGGGCGAGGACATGAAAGAGCTGAAGACGGTCGGCGACGCGGTCGACATGATCGTCAGCAGGGCGGAGTGAAGCGAAGGGTCGTCATCACGGGCGTGGGCTGCGTGACGCCCCTGGGCGTCGGGGCCAAGTCGCTGCACGAGCGGTGGGCGGCGGGCACCTGCGGGATCGTCGACGGCGTCGGTTCGTGCACGGACTTCGAGCCGTCGGAGCACCTCTCCGTGAAGGAGATCCGCCGCTTCGACCGGTTCTCACAGCTCGCGGTGGTGGCCGCCCACGAGGCGATCGGGCAGGCCGGCTGGGACGCCGAGCGGCCGTATGACCCGATGCGGGTCGGCTGCGTCATCGGCACCGGCATCGGCGGGATCCAGACCATCGTGGACCAGCTCGACGTGATGCGCGAGCGCGGACCGAAGATGCTCTCCCCGCTCGGCATTCCGATGCAGATGCCGAACGCGGCGGCGGCAGCGGTCTCGATGAAGTACGGCCTCCGGGGCCAGATGTACGGTGTCGTGTCGGCGTGCTCCGGCGGCGCGCACGCCATCGGCTCGGCGCTGCGGATGATCCAGTACGAAGATGCGGACGCGGTTGTCGCCGGCGGCACGGAGGCGGCGATCACTGCTTTCGGCGTTGCCAGCTTCGTCTCGATGCAGGCGCTCTCGCCGACGGGGATATCCCGGCCGTTCGATGCGCGTCGCGACGGGTTCGTGATGGGTGAGGGCGCCGGCGTGCTCGTGCTCGAGGAGGCTTCGGCCGCGGAGGCTCGCGGCGCCACGATCCTGGGCGAGGTCGCCGGCTACGGCTCGACGGCCGACGCATTTCACCTGACCGCCCCGGATCCGAGCGGCGAGCCGGCCGCTCGGGCGATCGAGCTCGCGCTGCGCGACGCGGGACTGACGCCAGCGGACATC
>JAFASF010000397.1 GCA_019244745.1 Solirubrobacterales bacterium
CGCGCTGCCCGCCCACCGCCGCGCCGAGCTGACGGCCGCGGTCACCGACGTGATCGAAGCGCATGGTGGGACGCTGCCGATGAGCTACGTGACAAAGCTGTGTCTCGCGCGGGCGCAGTGACCTCGATGGCCGGCAGGGCGCGGTGAACGACGACGGGATCGTCCAGGGCGAGGACGGCGTGCGCCGCTGCTGGTGGGCCGACTCGGCGCCCGAGTACCGCGCCTACCACGACACCGAGTGGGGGTTCCCGGTGTCCGACGACGTGCGGCTGTTCGAGAAGCTGAGCCTCGAGGGGTTCCAATCGGGTCTCTCCTGGCTGACGATTCTGCGCAAGCGCGAGGGCTTCCGGCGCGCGTTCGCGGGCTTCGAATTCGGGCGGATCGCGCGCTATAGCGATCGGGACGTCGCGCGGCTGCTCGCCGACACCTCGATCGTCCGCCACCGGGGGAAGATCGAGGCGGTGATCAACAACGCCCGGCGGGCGATCGAGCTGGTCGGCACCGAAGGCTCATTCGCCGCCTACGTATGGCGGTTTGAACCCTCGCCGCGATCCGGAGCGCTCGACCGCCCGGCGCTCCGCGAACTCAGTCACACGCCGGAGTCGAAGGCGCTCGCCAATGACCTCAAGCGGCGCGGCTGGCGGTTCGTGGGGCCGACCACCGTCTACGCGTTCATGCAGGCCATGGGCCTCGTCAACGACCATCTTCACGGCTGCGATACGCGGCCGGCGGTCGAGCGGGCACGAGCTCGGTTCGCGCGGCCTTAGCCCGCGAAAGCGGCTCAGCCCTGGGTGGGGCCGTTCCCCGAGTCGGCGTGGATGATCAGCACCGCCGCCGGACTCGCGCCCAGGACCTCATGGCTCACGCTCCCGAGGAGCAGCGACTTCACCTCTCCGCGTCCTCGGGAACCCATCACGACGAGATCGTGACCGCCGCGCCGAACCTGTTCGAGGATGCGCTCGGCGGCGCGTCCGTGGACGATCAGCTTGGTGACCGGCAGGTCGTCGGGAATGGTGGCGACCGCGCTCTCGAGCATCGTCGCGTGCTCGCGTTCGGCCTCCTCGTTCAGCTCATCAAAATCAACGCCGCCAGCATAGGCTCCGGTGACCACCCAGGCCGACGGATCGGGAACGGCGGCAATCACGGTCAGCTTCGCGTTATCCGCTCGCGCCAGGTCGACGGCCTGCTCGAGGGCGCGCGCGGCGTGTGCGGATCCATCGAGCGCGACCAGGATGTTGTGGAACATGTTCCGAGCGTACGGCACCATCATGGAAGGAGCAGTCGGCCGGGCGGTCGCCGCACCGAGAGACCATGACTGAAAACGACGAGGAATCGGCGACCCAAGATCTCGGCTCAACCGTGCGACTCGGCCACCACACGGTCTTTACCGGGAGCTGCTCGTGGACCGATCGCACGCTGGTCGAGGACTCGGACTGGTACCCGCAGCGGACCATGTCCCCCGAGGACCGTCTGCGCTTCTACTCATCACAGTTCCCGCTCACGGAGCTCGACTCCGCCTATTACTCCCCGCCTGCCCAGCGGCAGGCCCGCCTGTGGGCGGAGCGGACGCCCGATGGCTTCCGGTTTGACGTCAAGGCGTACTCGCTGCTGACCGGACATCCCACGCGCCCCAAGTCGCTGTGGCGGGATCTGCGCGAGCAGCTGCCTCCCGAGGTGGCGGAGAAGCGCAACCTGTACCCGACGCACCTGGACTCGGAGACGCTCGAGGAGGTGTGGAGGAGATTCGACGCGGCGCTCAGACCCTTGCACGAAGCGGACCGCCTCGGAGCCGTGCTGTTCCAGTACCCGCCGTGGTTCACGCCGCGGAGGGACAACCGCGCCCAGGTCGAGTCGCTGCCCGAGCGCTTACCCGATTACCGGATCTGCGTGGAGTTTCGCTCGCCGATGTGGACGGCCGAGGAGCGCGATCGCGAGCGCACGCTGCGGATGCTCGAGGAGCACGGCCTGGTGTTCGTGGGCGTTGACGCTCCGCCCGTGTCCGGGTTGCCGCGGGTCTTCGCGGTGACCAACGAGGACCTGCTGGTGGTTCGCTTTCACGGGCGCTCGGACGAGACCTGGTCGAAGACCACTGCCTCGGCCGCGGAGCGGTTTCGGTACATGTACTCGGAGCGAGAGTTGAAGGAACTGGCCGAACCGATCGCCAGCATCGCCCAGGACGCCCGCGAAACCCACCTGCTGATGAACAACTGCTACCGCGACTACGCCGTCCACAACGCCTCGCAGCTGCGCGACCTGCTCGCACGCTACAGCGGTGGTGGATGACGTGGAGGTCGACGATCTCTACGGGCTCCCGCTGGAGCAGTTCGTCTCGGAGCGGACCACGCTGAGCCGTGAGCTGCGGGCACAGGGCCGACGGGAGGAGGCGGGCGAGGTGGCCCGGCTGCGCAAGCCTTCGGTCGCCGCCTGGGCGGTCAACCAGCTGGTGCGCACGCAGGGCAACGCCGTTCGCGAGCTGTTCGGCGCTGGCGATGCGCTGCGCGACGCTCACGAGCAAGCGGTGTCGGGTCGTGGCGACGGTGCCGCGCTGCGCACCGCCGCTGAGCGCGAGCGCGCGGCGGTGGACGCCCTGGTAGTCGCCGCCCGCGGCCTGCTGAGCGCGGATGGTCACGAGCTGAGCACCGCGATCATCGATCGAGTGGCGGAGACGCTGCACGCCGCCGCCCTCGAGGATCAGGCACGGGAACAGGTCCGCGATGCGCGGCTCGAGCACGAGCTGCGCCACGTCGGACTGGGTGACCTCGCCGTGAGCGCGGTGACCTCGCCGGCGCCGGCACGCAAGCCGGCGCCGGCGCGGCCTGCGGCACCGCGCGCGTCCCAACCAGCCGAAGCGAAAGCCGCGGCGCGCGAGCGCCTCAAGGCGCGGGAGGCCGCTCGCACCGCCGAGGCGGCGGCCAAGCGACGGGCGGCTCGCGCCGCTCGGGCCGTTCAGGCCGCCGAGGAGCGACGCGAGCGAGCCGCGCAGGTCCTGCGCGACGCCGACGAGGCGCTGGCGGCGGCGCAAGCGGAGGCCGATGAGGCCGAAGACGAGCACCGCGAGGCGCAGGAGAGGCTCGAAAACCTCTAGATGACGACTCCTAATTGCGATCGTACGTGGCGATCACGCGCAGCGATGCGGTTATCAGCACCGCGCCCAGCGCGATGGTCACGAGCAGGCAGACCCCTATCTTCCCGAGGTCCCAGCCGTCGATCACCAGCGAGCGGAGGCCCACGATCACATAGCTGATCGGGTTGATTCGCGCGAGCGCCTCCATCAGGGGGGAGAGACGGTCGAACGGAACGAAGTTCGGCGTTAGGAACAGGAGCGGGAAGAACAGCAGGAAGCTCGACTGGGTCGCCTGCACGTTCCGCGTGCGCAGGGCCACGAGGATCCCGAATCCCGCGTAGGCAACCCCGAACAGCGCGGACAGGAGCACGATCAGCACGGCGCCGGCAACGCCGCTCTGGACGCGCGCGCCGAGCGCGATCCCGACGAGCAGCACGAGTCCCGAGGCGGCGATTCCGCGCACGAGGTCGGCCGTGAGCCGGCCGAAGATGAGCGAGGAGCGACGGATCGGCGCGACCAGCAGCTTGTCGAAATAACCGAGGTCGATCTCGGTGACCAGCGCCAGGCCCGATGTCGCCGTGGCGACGGCAAACATCAACGACACCGGCAGCTGGAACGCCACGTAGCCTTGACCCTTCAGGAAAGGAGTGCTGCTCGGGAACGTCTTGGAAACCTGCCCGATGTTGACCACGAGGAAGAACAGCGGGATGAACAGCGTCGGGATCGTGGCTTCGGGGTAGCGGACGATCTCGCGGGTCGCGCGGCGCCCGAGCAACAGCACCTCGGTCATCGCGACACCTCCTCGAGTTCCTGGCTTGACCGCTGCTGGCCCTCGAGCCGGCGTCCCGTGGCCTTGAGAAAGACGTCGTCGAGCGAGGGCCGGGCGACCGAAATCGCACCGACCAGGATGCGGTCGCGGTCCAGGCGACGCACGATCTCCGGGATCGAGCTTGCTCCGTCCTCGACGTAGAGCGCCAGCGCGCCCGGTTCGGCCGCCACCCGCTCGAGTCCGGGCAAGCCACCCAGCGCGGCCTCGGTCGCGGCGGGATCGGCCCCGTCAAGCGACACCGACACGACGTCGCGGCCCATCTCGGCCTTGAGCTGCTCGGGCGTGCCGTCGGCGACGATTTGGCCGTTGTCGATGATCGCCACCCGGTCGCACAGCTTGTCCGCCTCCTCCATGTACTGGGTGGTGAGGAAGACGGTGGCGCCGCCGGCGTTGATGCGGCGTACCTCATCCCAAATCGTCAGCCTCGAGGCGGGGTCGAGGCCGGTCGTGGGCTCGTCGAGAAACAGCACGTCGGGGGCGTGCACGAGCGCGCTGGCGAGATCGAGCCGTCGCTTCATCCCGCCCGAGTACGTCTTGGTGCGTCGCTCGGCGGCGTCCGTCAGGCCCACGAGCTCGAGCAGCTCGTCGGCGCGGGTGGTGGCTAGCCGGCCGGTGATTCCGTATAGGCCGCATTGGAGCTCGAGCAGCTCGCGACCGGTCTGCACCGGGTCCAGGCCGATCTCCTGGAGCGCGACTCCGATCCGCCGCCGCACCTGGGCTGCCTCGCGCACCACGTCGAGTCCCGCGACCATCGCGGTGCCCGCGGTCGGGGGCAGGAGCGTGCACAGCATGCGCACCGTCGTCGTCTTGCCGGCGCCGTTCGGTCCGAGGAAACCGAACACCTCGCCGGTGGAGACGGCCAGATCGATGTCACGGACGGCCTCGATTCCACCCTTGAACGTGCGCCGTAGTTTCCGCGCCACGATCGCCGACTCGCTGCCGGAGGCGAGCGCCGATGGCTGTTCCACACGGTGGGTGTCAAATGTCATGGTCATGGGCACGTTAGCCAGTAGTCGACCCACTGCTCCCGCGTGGCGCCCACCCGGTCGTAGACCGCCTGCGCGCGGAGGTTGTCCGGGGCCGTCTGCCAGGTGAGCTTCTGCGCGCCCCGGCGAGCACACTCCTCGCGACACGCCCGGATCAGCTCGTCCGCCAGGCCCCGGCCGCGCACGGGCTCGGCGACGAACAGGTCGTTCATCACGCCAATCCGGCAGGCCTCGGTCGTCGACCAGCTCCAGAACAGGGTGGCGAATCCCTGCGCCCGGCCGTCCGGACCGCGCGCGATCAGCTGCACCCCTTCGCAGACGGGGTCCCCGATCAGGGCGCTCGAAAGCGCGCGCAACTGCTCGTCGGTGGGCGTCACCTCGTAGAAGTCGCAGTACGCGCGCATCAGAGGCAGCAGCTCGGGCAGGTCGTCGATTCCGACGCGCTCGATCGAATGCTGCGAGGTCACTGCTTCATCAGACGTTGAGGTCGCATCGCTCCATTACCTTGACCTCGCGTCTGCCCGGAAGTCATCGCTCAGGTCGCGGAAGATGGCCGGCGGGCTGCCGGCGCCGGCGCCTCCGTGGTGAGCACCTGACCCGCTCGCCGCTCCATGTTCGGAGGCCATTCCGATACCACCATGAACAGCGTTCGGCCGTCGGCGCCGCCGAGAGCGCAGGCGAAGCAGCCGCGATCGAGCTCGATCGTCTGCAGCACCTCGCCCGCCTCGGCGACGCGGACACAGCGCCGATTCGGAACGTCTCCGTACCAGATCGCGCCGTCGGCGTCGAGACAGATGCCGTCCGGGGCGCCGCCATCGAGCTCGGCCCACGTTCGACGGTTCGACAGGGATCCATCGTCTCCGACGTCGAATGCGGTGAGCTTGCTCCCCCAGGACTCGGCGACGATCAGCGTCGAGTTGTCGGGCGTCACCACCATCCCGTTGGGAAACGCCACGCCGTCGGCGACCTGGCGACCGGAGCCGTCCGGGGCGACGGCGGCGATGATCCCCGGGACGAACTCCCCTCCGGGGAAGTCGAAGCCGATGCTGTTGACGTAGGCGTTGCCGACGCCATCGACCACGATCTCGTTCCACGGCCCCCGGGAGATGGCGTTCAGCTCGGCGAGCGTCGCCAGGGAACCGTCGGCCTCTCTTCGGAGGAGCTGCCCCTCGCGCCCCGAGACGATCGCCAAGGCCCCGCCCGCCAGCCAGTCGAAGCAGAACGGCATCGACGGCATGCGGACCGCGATCTCGCTGTTGCCGTCGAGATCGACGCTCAGCACCTCCTGCGCGCCCCAGTCCGAGAGCCACAGCCGGCCGTCGTGCCAGCGCGGCGACTCTCCCATCGCCAGGCCGGCCTTCAGCGTGTGCAGATTGGCCATGACGGATCAGGAGGCCTGCGCGTACATGAGCGAGCCGGGCGTGGTGAGCGTCTCGCCGGTCTCCAGCAGCGTCTTGAGTCCCGACAGGATTTGCGGCCAGCCGCCGTAGAGCTGATCGTTCGCGCCGTCGCGCAGCTGATCGTGGATGACGGTGAGCCGGCATGAATCGCCGACCGGCTCGATCTCCCAGGTGACGCGCGAGGTTCCCTCGCTCTTGACGTCCTCGCCCCACAGAGCCCTGAAGCTCTGCACGAGCCGGCGCGGTGGGTCGACCTCGAGGTTCTCTCCCTCGTAGATCGGGGTGGGGGACGCGGGGTGGCCCGCTTTGTAGCCGGAGCCGGGCGTCCAGTCGGATTCGATGCCCACGCCGAAGTTGTACTTGCGCCTCATGTCGGTGTCGGTGATCGCCTCCCACAGCCGCTCGGGGGTGGTCTTGATGTAGATCTCGAACAGTTTCTCCATCGTCTTTTCCTCCAGTTGGTGCTTGAGGTCTGAGAGCCTCGCCGCCCACGGCTCGGCGTACTTGCTCACCCACCGGTCGTGGACGAGCCGGATCGGGACGGGGTTCAGGAAGTGCAGCTTCTCGCGCCCGCGCCGCCTGGTCACGATCAGATCCGCCTCCTCGAGCACGCGCAGGTGCTTCATCACGCCGAAGCGCGTCATCGGCAGCCGCTCCTCGAGCGCGCTCAGCGTCTGCCCGTCCCGCGCGAACAGCTCGTCGAGCAGGGCGCGGCGGGTCGGGTCCGCGAGGGCTCGGAACACGTCGTCCATGCCGTTAGATCATACGTGACCAATCGGTCACATGTCAACGCCGCAGAGGTTCGACCGCTTCAGAAGGGGGCACGTGCGTGACTTAGTGCGCGTATATTCGTCAAAAGCTCAACCACGTCCCTTCCGGGGCGTGGTGCCAGATACGTCGCTTGTTAGCGGCTTACGACTCGGGTGCGCCGGTCGCGGTTTGTGCAGCAGGCGTTTACTGGTCCCAGAAGTCCTGGACCATCTCGACGTCGCCGTCGACGTGGGCGCCGAACACGACGACCTCGAGTCCGTCCTCGCCCGCGTCCAGCGCGCGGGTCACGCCGGGCGAGACGCGCACCGCGTCCAGCGGTCCCAGCTCGACCACGTCGTCATCGAGCTTTATCCGCCCTCGGCCCGAAAGCACCAACACGATCTCCTCCGCCTCGCCGTGGCGGTGGGCGAACGCCTCACGCTTGCCGGGCTTGAGCTTGAGATAGGCGAGGCCGGTCGCGGCCGCGCCGAGCTCGGACCGCGGGAATCGGGCCTCCTGGTTCTCGGAGAACCCGTACTTGACCGCGCTGTCCTCGATCTCGGCGAGATTCTTCTTCGTGTAGCTCATGGCTCGAACGGACGAGGCTACTCGATCTGCGGTTTGCCGAGCTCGCTCCCCCCGCGCTCGGAGCGCTGCTCCACGATTCCTTCACCGTAGGTGCGTTCGAGCACGCGGGTCAGCCTGTCGATCGCCTCGGTCACGTCCTCGCGATCGGCTTTTCGCTCGAGCGCGAGCCGGACGCCGGCGATCTCGCGGGCGAGAAACTCCGTGCCCGCGAGCGAGCGGGCATTCATCTCCCGGTCCCGTTCGACCTCCTCGCTTTCCCGGTCCGCCTGGCGGTTCTGCGCCAGCAGGATCATCGGCGCCGCGTACGCCGCCTGGGTGGAGAAGGCCAGGTTCAGTAGGATGAACGGGTACGGATCCCACCGCAGCGTCGCCGCGGTGAGGTTGAGGACGATCCAGATGAACACCACGATGGTCTGGACCGCCAGGTAGCGCCCGGTGCCCATGAACCGCGCCATCCGCTCGGCATAACGGGCGAACGCATCCGGATCGTAGGACGGGCCGCCGGGGGTCCCGCGCGGAGTCCCGAGATCTTCGCGGCGAGGCATCAGGCGCTCGTGCGCGTCGCGCGCCAGTCCGCGGGCAACATATGGTCGAGCACATCGTCGATCGTAACCGCACCGACGAGCCTCCGGGCGGCATCGGTGACCGGCAGCGCGACCACGTCGTAGGCCGCGAGCCGCTCAGCGACCTCGCGCTCGCTCGCGTCGGCGGCGATCGGCTCCCAGTTCTCGTCGAGCAGGCGCCCCACCGGCTTGTTCGGTGCCTCGCGCAGCAACCTCTGGACGCCGACCGCGCCGTGGTAGCGGCCGGTCGGAGTCTCGAGCGGGGGCTGACACACGAACACCTGCGCCGCGAGGGGCACTGGGAGGTCCGGATCACGGATCCGGGCGAGCGCCTCGGCGACGGTGGTGTTCATGCCCAGGATCACCGGCTCGGGGGTCATCAGCCCGCCCGCGGTGTCCGGCTCGTAGACCAGCAACCGGCGGACCGGCTCGGCTTCCTCCGGATCCATCGCCCCGAGCAGCTCCGCCTGGCGGTCGGCGGAGAACTCCCCGAGCAGATCGGCGGCATCGTCGGCTTCCATTTCGTCCAGCACCCGAGCGAGGCGCTCGCGGTCGAGGTCCTCCACGAGACGGACCTGCTCGTCCTCCGAGAGCTCCTCGAGCAGGTCGGCAAGGCGGTCGTCCTCCAGGGCGGATGCGAGGACGCGGCGCCGGCTGAGCGGCAGCCGCCGGATGGCCGCCGCCATCTCCGCCGGATGCAGGCCACCCAGCGCGGCGGCCTGTCGGTCGATCGGTCGCTGATCGGCAAACAACTCGCCGGCCTCACTCCAGTCGATCACCTCTGGGCGTCGCCGCCGACCCGGCAACCCGCGGCTGCCGAGGGCAACCGTGGAGACCTCCCACGCGAACGGCTCGGGCGCGGGGGAGATGCCGACGTCGACCACGCGCTCTCCGTGCACCCGCCGGCCGATGAGCTCCCCGGCGACCAACTGCTCTCCGGGGCGCAGCTCAAACTGCCGCAGATTGATCGATCCTCGGCGCAGCCGAACGCCGTCACTCTCGATCTCACTGACCCGGCCGGCGCCCACGAACACCCGGCGCCGGCTCACGGCGACCACGAATCCGTTGACCCGCGGAGGCCGGCCCCCCAGATCGACGACCACATCGACGACCCGTCCCACGTCGGCCCCGTCGGCGCCCACCAGCGGCAGGCGAGTAAGCCGCGACACATAGACGATGCCGTCCGCCACACGCGCAGCGTAGTGCTCCGCTCGGCCCTCGCGGTGTCAGGCCGGCGTGGCCCGGGTGGTCAGGGCTTCAGCACGACGGCGGCTTCCGGCGTGGCGACGTGGAAGGTGAAGCTCTCTTCGATGTACAGGGACACAGTCTCGCTGTCATGCGAGTCGAAGCCGATCGAGAGGTCCTGGCCGCAGCGGAAGCTGAAGTCACCGCCACGCTCGCTCAGCACCACCGCCCCCTTCACCCCGGGAGCCCACACGATCGGGCCGCCCTCGAGGATCTTGGCCAGGTGCTCAAGCAGCGGGTAACCGCCGTGCTCGGCGGTCTCGATGACCCGGCGGTACTGCTCGCGCCCCAGCGCGAGCCCATAGGGGCCGCCGATCCCGCTGCACAACAGGCGCTCTACCGCCCCGGCCACATGACGCGGATAGGCGTCGCTGAGCTCCCCCAGCGCCACCTGCTCGTACGGCGAGACCTCGGCGATCCCCTGAAGGGCTCCGTGCCAGCCGTGAAAGACGGCGACGTTCTCGGACACCGCGATCTGATGCGCGGCCCGATCGAGTGCCTCCAGATCGACGTCGTCGGCTCCCCGGTCGGCATCGCGCAATTCCGCGCGCGAGAGCTGAAAATCGGCCCGCACCTCGATCACCGGCAGAACCCGGCGCTGCAACCCGGAAACCCCCTCGGACGGCGCCGAGGTCAAGGGCGCGGTCCGCCCGAGGTTGGTCGCGGAGTATTGCCATCCGTGCGGGCCGGCGAAATCGACCAGCTTGCGCGCCGCCAGCGCCGATGACAGACGCTCGCGCGCCTCCCCGTCGAGCAGCTCCCAGCCCGCATCGCTGATCGGTGCCCTGGAACGAAGAAGGTGATCCATCACTGCACCCCCCGCAAGCTCCCGATGCCAAGCGATCCGTCACCGCCGGCGGCCGCTCCCCCCTCGAGCGTTTCCGCCTCGGCCTCCTCGCCGTGCTCCACGATGTCACCGGCCTTGAACAGGATCCCCCGGGCGATCTCGCGCCAGGCGGGCGTGCGTCGCAACAGGAACTCGAGATCCATGCTGAAGTGCTTGAACTCCTCGCCCTGGGCGTCGCGCATGATGTCGATCGCCTGCGGGTCGGTCTCGATCGCGATGCGCTGCTGGTACCAGCCGATCGCTTCAGCTTCCTCGGTCAGTGAGGCGCACAGGCGCGCAAACGTCCGCGTCGCGGGCGGCAGCTCGTCAGGCGGCTCGTGGTACTGGTCGAAGCCCATGCGATCTCCTTCGGATCGGTGTTGGCGTTGGTGTGTGCCTGCACTCTAAGCACTGGGCGTGCAGACGCGAGTGGCCGCCTTGTGGGCGGCCACTCGTCAGATCGCGTTCCGACAGGAGCGCTACAGCCGCCAGCCGTCCAGCGCTATGTAGATGCCCGCGTTCCCGTTCGGGTTCACGAGGATCACGGGCGCGAGGCACGTCGAGGGGACGGTGAGCGACGCACGGATCCGGGCGTTCCCGGTCGAGGTGATCGGGACCGACTGCGTCGTGGCCGCGGCCGTGGTGTTCGAGTCGGCGCCGCAGTAGAGCGAGGCGCTGATCGTGGTCACCGGACCTGCGGTGCCGAGCGAGGGGATCACGAGCCCCCGCACGAACAGGTCGAACCTGCCGTCGCGGCCCAGCCGGACCTCGCCGCGCTTCAGTATCCACGGCGCGCCGCCCGGCTTGACGCCGTGAAACGTCGGGTCGGTCGGCTGCGAGGGCGCGAGTGACTCCTTGATGAGGGTCCTGCCGCGGTGGTCGAACCTGCCTCTGTGCTCGGACTTGCTCCGATTGCCGGACCTGGTTCCGCGGTTGGCCTTGCTCGCGTGGCCGGATGCCCCGACGGCCCCGGCGGCGAATGCCACCGACAGCGCCGTGATCGCGACCGACAAGACCGTGAACAGCCGGCGCTTGGAAAAGCGCATGTCAACGACTCCCTTCATTTGGGTACGTCGGCTACAACACCCGGTAGGGTCGCAGGTAGCGATCAAGACGCGACGTACCGGCGCGAGCAGCGAACGAAGGAGCGAGAGTCGAATGAGCGAGACGCGAGTCAAGTTCCTGCTGGAGGAGCGGGACATACTGACTCATTGGGTGAACGTGATGGCCGATCTTCCGGGAGACGCCCCGCCTCCTCTTCATCCCGGCACGAAGCAGCCGGCGGGACCGACGATCTGACCCCTCTATTCCCGCTCAGCCTGATCCAGCAGGAGGTGTCGGGCGATCCTGACATCGAGATCCCCGAGCCGGTCCGCGATGCCTACAAGCTCTGGCGTCCCACGCCGTTGTACCGGGCCCGGCGGCTCGAGCGAGAGCTCGACACCCCGGCCCACATCTACTACAAGTACGAGGGCGGGTCACCCCCGGGTTCGCACAAGCCCAATACGGCGGTGGCGCAGGCCTACGAGAACGCTGCCGCGGGCATCCGCAAGCTCACTACCGATACCGGCGCCGGCCAGTGGGGCTCCGCGTTGGCGTTCGCCTGCCGGCTGTTCGGCCTCGAGTGCGAGGTGTGGATGGTCGGGTCGACCTATGACCAGAAGCCTTACCGTCGCTCGATGATGGAGACCTGGGGCGCGACCGTGCATCGCTCGCCTTCGGATGTGACCCAGGCGGGGCGGGCGCAGCGCGAGCACAGGACCGGCTCTCTCGGGATCGCCATCTCCGAGGCGGTCGAAGTCGCCGCGCAGGCTCGGACACCAATTACTCGCTGGGCTCGGTGCTGAACCACGTGCTGCTGCACCAGACCGTGATCGGGCAGGAGGCGCTTGCACAGATGGCGATGACCGGCGAGGAGCAGACACGGTCATCGCATGCGTGGGCGGCGGATCCAACTTCGGTGGTCTGACGTTCCCGTTCCTCCGGCGAGTGCTTCGCGACGGCGCCCAGACGCGGTTCATCGCGGCCGAACCGGCGGCGTGCCCGACGCTGACGCGCGGGGTGTACGCCTACGACTTCGGGGACACGGTGGGCTTGACGCCGCTGATGCCGATGTACACGCTCGGGCACGACTTCGTCCCGCCTCCGGTCCACGCCGGGGGACTTCGCTATCACGGCGATTCTCCGTTGTGTGCGGCCTGGTCCGCGCCGGGCTCATCGAGCCGCGCGCGTATCGCCAGAACGAGACGTTCCAAGCGGCCGTGCGGTTCGCGCGCTCAGAGGGCATCATCCCCGCGCCCGAGCCGGCCCACGCGATCCGAGCCATGATCGAGGAGGCCGACGCCGCGCGTGAGGCCGGCGAAGCGCCCGTGATCCTCCTCGGTCTATGCGGTCACGGACACTTCGATCTCAGCGCCTACGACGCCTACCTCGCCGGCGAGTTGGAGGATCCGGAGTTCTCGCAAGCGGACCTGGATGCTGCGCTGGCAAGCCTCCCGGAGGCGCCGGCGCTCACATAGGGATTACTTGCCGCTCGGGGTGCGGACCGGTCTTCGCTCCGGCTCCCGCGCCGGCCGCCGGTTACGTGCGGGCAGCCGGTCGGCCAACCGGGTGCGGTCGCGGAGGCGCACCCGGGCGGGCTCGGCGTCATCGAGCGGAATGCCGCCCTTCGGAGCGCTCGGCGGCGGTGGTTGCCGGGGTCCCTTCCCCCAGCCATCGTCGGAGTCGGAGTCGGATTGGCCCGGCGGCGCGCCGCCACGACCGAGAAGCAGCGGCAGGAACACCACCACCAGCACGGCCACCAGGTACAGGAGCCCGGCGAGATCGACTCCGCCCATCTGCGACTTCCCCGGCATAGAGGAAAGGTAGCGCCTGAGTGGAGCGCGGGAGCCGAGCGAATTTGCCGTGGGATCAGGTTCCGGCAGGGTTCCCGATCGTTGATGAGATCTCCTCGATAGCCGCGCGCTCGGCATCGCCGACCGCGGCCCCTCCTTCCCGGTGGGCGCTGGCGACCTTGACGGCCAGGGTCAGCACGAACCGCCGATAGGCTTCGACCTCATCCGGCGTCGCCTTGCCCTCGAGCAGCTCCACAGCGTCGCGGAGATGCTGCAGGCCATGCTGCTTGAGCTCCTCC
>JAFASF010000005.1 GCA_019244745.1 Solirubrobacterales bacterium
GCGCCGGATGCCTTCGAGCGCGCGATCGACGCTCGGGACGTAGAGCTGCTCGAGCGAGGAGATCGGGTACGGGGCATCCGGCGCACCCACGCGCAGAACCGGGGCGGTGAGCGACCAGAACGCCTGCTCGACGATCGTGGCCACCACTTCCGCGCCGAATCCGGCGGTCAGCGGCGCCTCGTGGACCACGAGCGCGCGGCCGGTGCGCGCCACCGCCTCGCCGAGCCCCTCGGCGTCCAGCGGCACCAGCGTGCGCAGGTCGACCACCTGGCACGAGATGCCCTCCTCGGCGGCCAGCTCGGCGGCCTGCTCGGCGGCGACGACGGCGGCGCTCCAAGCGACCAGGGTGATGTCGCTCCCCTCGCGGACGATGCGCAACCGGCCGAATGGGACCCGATGTTCCTCGTCGGGCACCTCGTCGCGGATCAGCCGGTAGCCCCGCAGCGGCTCGCAGAACAGCACCGGGTCCTCGCCGCGGATGGCCTCGGTCAGGAGGCCCTTGGCGTCGGAGGCGGTGGCCGGCATCACGACCTTCAACCCGGGAGAGTTCGCGTACTTGGCCTCGTGGGCGTCGGAGTGCATCTCGGGCGTGCGGACGTTGCCACCGAACGGGGCGCGGATCACGATCGGCATCGGGTAGCGGCCCTGGGAGCGAAATCGCATGCGAGCCACCTGCCCCTCGAGCTGGTGGAACGCCTGCGAGGCGAAGCCCAGGAACTGGATCTCGGGAATCGGCCGCAGGCCACTGCACGCCAGCCCGACCGCCGAGCCCACGATCACGCCCTCGGCCAGCGGCATGTCGACGACCCGGTCCTCGCCGAAGCGGCCCTGGAGCCCCTCGGTGGCGCGGAACATCCCGCCGTTGTGACCGATGTCCTGGCCAAGCAGGAGGATCCGCTCGTCGCGCTCCATCTCCGCCGCGAGCGTCGCACGGATCGCCTCGACCATGTTGCGCTCAGGCATCGTCGTCGACCAGCGCGCGGCGCTGCTGCGTGAGGCGCGCCGGCGGATCCGCGTACACGTTGTCGAAGAGCTGCTCGCCGCGGCCGCCGGCTTGTGGCTCGGCGGCCGCGAGGGCGGCCCGGATCTCCTCCTCGATCTCCCCGCGCAGCTGCTGCTCGATGGCGTCGTCGAGGACCCCGGCCGCGTGGAGATAGGTGCGCAACCGTGCCACGGGATCGAACGCGCGGTACGCCTCGAGCTCCTCGGGCGGGACGTAACGGGTCGGGTCGTCGGCCGTGTTGTGCGGACCCATCCGGTAGGTTCGAGCCTCGATCAGCGTCGGCCCTTTGCCGGCGCGCGCGCGCTCGACCGCCCGGACCGTCGCCTCGTAGACCGCGAACAGGTCGTTGCCGTCGACGAGCTCGCCGGGGAAGCCGTAGCCCGCGGCTCGTGCGGCGAAGCTCCCCGTCGCCGTCTGCTTGGAGACTGGGGTCGAGATAGCCCAGCGGTTGTTCTGGAGGAAGAAGACCACCGGCGCCCGCCGCACGCCGGCGAGGTTGCACGCTTCGTGGAAGTCGCCCTCGGACGAGCCGCCGTCGCCGAAGTACACGCACACCACGCCGTCCCGGCCCTGGTGGCGCAGACCCCAGGCCAGCCCGACGGCGTGCGGGAGCTGGGTGGCGAGTGAGATCTGAATCGGCAGCAGGTTGACCCCGTCAGGCATGCGGTTGCCCGCCGGGTTGCCCATGAGGTACAGGAAGAAGAGCTCGAGGCGGTAGCCCTGGCGGAGCATCGCGGGAAGCTCCCGGTACTGGGGGACGACCCAGTCGCGGGCGGGGTCGAGCGCCAGCGCGGATCCGACCACGGACGCCTCCTGGCCGCTCACGGGCGAGAAGGTGCCAAGGCGTCCCTGGCGCTGGAGGCTGAACGCGCGCTCGTCGACCCGGCGCGAGAACAACATCAGCCGGTACGCGTCCAGCAGCTCCTTTGTTGATAGGGGTGGGTCGTAGCCGTCAGGCACCGTCCCGTCGGGCGCGAGGATGCGCGTCGGCTCGAGCTCACCCGCAGTGGTTGCTATTGCCATCAGAAGCCACCGTAACTGACGAACCCTCCGTCGACAAGCACATGGCCGGCGGTCATGTAGGACGCCGCGTCGGAGGCCACGAACGCCACGACCCGAGCCACC
>JAFASF010000279.1 GCA_019244745.1 Solirubrobacterales bacterium
CAGGTCCATGGCGTGGTGGGCGACTTCGAGCGCCATCTGGACCGCATCCCGGACGGCGACGGTCCCGCCCGGATCGTCGCGCTGCTGGGCGGCACGATCGGCAACTTCCCGCCGGGAACGCGCCGGCGCCTGCTGCGCCGGATCGGCTCGCTGCTCGCGCCCGAGGACCGCCTGCTGCTCGGCACCGACCTGGTCAAGGACCCCGCGATGATCGAAGCCGCGTACGACGACTCGCAGGGGATCACGGCCGAGTTCAACCGCAACGTGCTGCACGTCATCAACCGCGAACTCGGCGCGGACTTCACGCCCGAGGCGTTCGATCACGTGGCGTTCTTCGATCGCCGGCACGAGTGGATCGAGATGCGGCTGCGCGCGCGCCGGCCGGTGAGCGTGCTGATCTCCGGCCTCGGCCTGCGGGTCGAATTCGCCGCCGGCGAGGAGCTGCGCACCGAGATCAGTGCGAAGTTCACCCGCGCCCGTCTCGAGGCCGATTACGCGGCCGCCGGACTCGAGCTCGATCGCTGGTACGCCGACGGGGACGGCCTGTTCGCGCTGTCGCTGGCCGCACGCGGATAGGTTTACCGCATGCAGATCAAAGGCAGTGGCGCGCTCGTCGCGGGCGGCGCCTCCGGGCTCGGCGAGGCAACGGTCCGCCGCCTGCACGGTGCCGGCGCAAGAGTGGTGATCGCCGATCTGAACGAGGATCTTGGTCAGGCGCTCGCGTCAGACCTCGGAGCGGATGCCGAGTTCATGCGTGTTGATGTGTGCGACCCGGACGGTGTCCAGGCGGCCGTGAGCGCAGCCACCGCACAGCAGTGGTGCTTGAGAATCTGCGTCAGCTGCGCGGGGATCGGCTGGGCCGAGCGGGTCGCGGGGCGAAGCGGCCCGCACGACCTGGAGGCGTTCGAGAAAGTGCTGCGCGTGAACCTCATCGGCACGTTCAACGTGCTGCGACTCGCGGCCGCGGCCATGCACTCGAGCGAGCCCACCGCCTCGGGCGAGCGGGGCGTGTGCGTCAACACCGCCTCGATCGCCGCCTTCGAGGGACAGATCGGACAGATCGCCTACTCCGCGTCAAAGGGCGGGATCGCGGGCATGACGCTGCCCGCCGCGCGCGATCTGGCGGGCGCCGGAATCCGGGTGTGCACGATCGCCCCGGGCACATTCGACACGCCGCTGCTGACGGCGCTGCCGCCGGAGACGCGCGACGCGCTGGCGGAGGCGATCCCGTTCCCCCGGCGCCTGGGACGCCCCGAGGAGTTCGCGGCGCTGGCCGCCCACATCGTCGAGAACGAGATGCTGAACGGCGAGGTGATCCGGCTCGACGGCGCCCTGCGCATGGCGCCGAGATAGTCCAGGGAACGAACGCAACCGCCGCCGTCCTCGATGCTTCGGTGGTGGTGGAATACCCGCTCGGCGGCGAGCACGCCGAAGCGGTCCGGCGACTCCTGTTGGGAGGTGAGGAGTCCTTGCGAGGCGCGATCGAAGTGTGACTCTGAATGGTCCGTGATCCTCGGCGCCTCGGAGCGGGAGCCGGACACATTTTCGCGCTCGCGTAGGATCCACAGAAGATGTCAGCGCTCGCCGAGCTGTACACGATTCCGCAGGATCACCTCGACTTCCGCGAGACGATCCGGCAGATCGCCCGCGAGCAGATCGCGCCGCGGGCGGCGGAGATCGACGAGCGCGCCGAGTACCCCCACGACCTGCGCCGCCTGCTCTCGGACCAGGACATCCTGGGGCTTCCGTTCGAGACGGAGCACGGCGGCACGGGCACCGGAGAGCTGATGCTGAACATCGCGATCGAGGAGATCGCGAAGGCGTGTGCCTCGACCGCGCTGATCCTGATGATCCAGGACCTGGGGACGCTGCCGATCAAGCTGTTCGGGACCGAGGAGCAGAAGCAGCGGTTCCTCCCCCGCTGCGCGACCGGCGAATGGTCGCCGGCGTTCGCGCTTTCCGAGCCGGACGCCGGATCGGACCCCGGCGGGATGCTGACCCGCGCGGTGCGCGAGGACGGGGAGTGGGTGATCGACGGCACCAAGAACTGGATCACGAACCTCGGGATCGCCGACTTCTATGTGGTGTTCGCGGTCACCGACCCTCAGGCCGGCCACTCGCGCGGGATCACCGCGTTCATCGTCGAGGCTGACCGGCCCGGGTTCAGCGTCGGCAAGCTCGAGCACAAGCTCGGGATCCGGGGGTCACCGACCGGCCAGCCGATCTTCGACGGCGTTCGGGTGCCGGACGACAACGTCGTCGGGGAGGTCGGCCGGGGGTTCAAGGTCGCCATGGCGA
>JAFASF010000318.1 GCA_019244745.1 Solirubrobacterales bacterium
AGCAGCGTATCGAGCAGCTTTCCGGCCTGTCCCACGAACGGGAGGCCCATCCGATCTTCGTTTGCGCCCGGCGCCTCGCCGATGAACAGCAGCTCGGCGTCCGCGTTGCCGGCGCCGAACACCACCTTCGTTCGCGTCTGGTGCAGCCGACAGCGAGTGCATTCGCGCGCCTCTTCGTAAACGCCCTTCAGCAACTCGCGACGCTCGCCGGCACTCCGCACAGACGATGATGGTAGAGACGCCGGCCGACGGTCCCGGCGGTCACCGCCGCCACTTTTCGCAACCAGCGCCAACAAGATTCCGCATCATGATCGGTGACCGCCAGCCGGCGTTCCCGGGACGGGAGATCGAGCCTTCGAGATCGACAAACCCAGTGAGGACCGGGACGCCGGGATATCATCCCTGACGAGGTCGTCACCTTTCGGGACGGACCTCGGAAACGAACCTTCAACTAAGCGCCTACCGCCGACCGGTATCTCAGATGCGGGAACTGGAACGGGATTCCTCAGACAAGCCTGCGTGTGCGCGGGTCGCGGTCGTCGGCCGCGGCAGGCTCGGCAATGCGCTGGCGACCGCGCTTGCGAACGCCGGCTACGAGGTGCTGGGGCCGCTCGGCCGCGGCGCCGACGGCGCCGGGGCCGGCGCCGTGTTGCTGTGCGTGCCCGATGAGGAAATCGCCCGCGCCGCGGCCCTGATCGAGCCAGGACGGCCGGTAGGACATTGCTCCGGCGCGACGGGCTTGGGCCCCCTCGCCCCCCACGAGGCGTTCTCCATCCATCCGCTGATGACCGTGACCGCGCAAGGCGCGGAGTTCACCGGCGCCGGCGCGGCGATCGCCGGCAGCAGCGCTCGCGCCTTGAACCTGGCCGAGGAACTGGCGCTGGGGCTCGGGCTTCGGCCGGTGGTGATCGCCGAGGACGATCGTCCCGCGTATCACGCCGCCGCCTCGATCGCGTCGAACTTCCTGATCACGCTGCAGGCGGCAGCGGAACGCGTCGCCGCCACCGCCGGGGTCGACCGGGAGCTGCTCGCGCCTCTCGTCCGCGCCACGGTTGAAAACTGGGCGTCGATGGGCGCGGAGCGAGCGCTCACCGGCCCCGTGGCCCGGGGCGACGAGGCGACGGTGGCTGCCCAGCGGGCCGCGATCGCCGACCGAGCGCCCGACCTCCTGCCTCTGTTCGACGCCCTCGTCGAGGCGACGCGTTCGCTCGCGCGCGCCGGGGAGCGCCCGGTCGCACCCCGCCGCGAGGCTCGGGCCGCATGAACACCGTCCGCACAGTGGCGGAGGTCCGAGCGGCGCTGGCCGAGCCGCGCCGCGCCGGTCGCTCGATCGGACTGGTGCCCACCATGGGCGCGCTCCACGAAGGCCATCTGTCGCTGATCCGGCGCGCCCGGTCGGAATGCGCGGTGGTCGTCATGTCGCTGTTCGTCAACCCCACCCAGTTCAACGAGGCAGGGGACCTGGCCGCGTATCCCCGCGACGAACACCGGGACGCCCAGCTGGCCGCAGCAGCCGGTGTCGACTACCTGTTCGCGCCCGCTCCCGACGACGTATATCCGCCCGGCTTTGCCACCACCGTGGCCGTAGCACACCTGACGGAGCCGCTCGAGGGGGCCCACCGCGGCCGGGCGCACTTCGACGGCGTCACCACGGTCGTGACCAAGCTTTTCAACATCGTCTCGCCGGATGTCGCGTACTTCGGGCAGAAGGACGCCCAGCAGGCGATCGTGGTCAGGCGCCTGGTCGCCGACCTCAACATGGCCGTGCGGATCGAGATCTGTCCAACCGTGCGCGAGGCCGACGGCTTGGCGCTGTCGAGCCGCAACGTCCTGCTCTCCGCGGCCGACCGCACTCGAGCCGCCTCCCTTCACCGAACCCTGCAGGCGGTCCAGCACGCGGTCGCCCGAGGCGAGCGAGATCCTTCGGCGGCCAAGGCGCCCGGGCTGGCGGAGCTGACCGCCGCGGACATCGAGCCCGACTACCTCGAGCTCGTCGCTATCGAGACGCTCGCGCCGGTGGACCGGATCGACGGCGATGTGCTCGCCGTCGTGGCTGCGCGCGTCGGTCCCGCGCGGCTCATCGATAACGAAATCATCCGCGTGGCGCGGCCCGGCGGGGCCGCCCCCGGCACCGAGTTATCGGAGAACGGACGACCTTGAGATGCAGCGAGAGACGCTCGGGTCAGCTCGAGAACTTCAACCAGCGCGTAGTCCGGGTCGACACGCGCAACGAGATCCACCACATCGACCGCGAGGTGGCGACCCTGGTGGCGCCAACCGTCGCGTGAGAGGAGACGACTGACGTGTCCGCGACACCTCGAGTCCCCGTACCCCACCACCTCGACGAGCCGCTGCCCATGACGCTGCCCCGTTTGGCCGAGATGAAGCGGCTGGGAAAGCCGATCGTGATGGTCACCGCATACGACTATCCCTCCGCGCAGGTCGCGCAGCTGGCGGGTGTCGACATCGTCCTGGTCGGCGACTCCGGCGCGATGACCGTGCTCGGCTATCCGTCCACGGTGCCCGTCTCGACGGAGGAGATGCTGATGCTCGCCAGCGCCGTGCGGCGGGGGTTGGAGACGCCGCTGCTCGTGGGCGACTTGCCGTTCGGTTCCTACGAGGCATCCGACGAGCAGGCGATCGCCACCGCCCAGCGCTTTGTCAAGGAGGCGGGGTGCGACGCGGTCAAGCTCGAGCGTGGTGGCACGAGCGTCCAGCGCGCTCGCGCGATCGTCGAATCCGGTATCCCCGTTATGGGCCACGTCGGGCTCACGCCACAGACCGCCACCGCACTCGGCGGCTATCGCGCGCAGGGGCGTACTGCGAGCCGGGCGCTGCAGGTGGCCGAGGACGCGCTGGCGCTCGAGGAAGCCGGCTGCTTCTCGCTCGTGTTCGAGGCGATTCCCGCGGCCGTGGCCGAGACCGTGGTAAAGCGCCTCGAGGTACCGGTCATCGGGATCGGCGCCGGTCCGGCGACCGACGGGCAAGTGCTCGTGTTCCACGACCTTCTCGGCATCTACGACGGGCACGCGCCGCGGTTTGCCAAGCACTATGCCGACCTCAGATCCCTCATGGTGGCCGGCGTCGCCGAATACGCGGCCGAGGTCCGCAGCGGCGCCTTCCCAGGCCCCGAGCACAGCTATTCGATCGACGAGCGAGAACTGGCGGAATTCCGGGCTGGGCTGAACTAGCCCGCGTCCGAGTAGCCCACGTCATACCATCGGGGGATGCCGCGGCTCGGCCACGTGTTCGCCCCTCGGGACCGGGTGTATTTCGAGCTGTTCGAGAAAGCCGGCCAAAACATCTTTCGAGCCGCGGACCTCCTCGATCAGCTGCTCGAGAATTACCCCGACAGCAACGGCCTGGCTCGCGAGATCCTGGTCTGCGAGCACGAGGGCGACCGGATTACTCACGACATCATCGACCGGCTGAACCACAGCTTCGTCACGCCGATCGACCGCGAGGACATCCTGGCGCTGGCCTCGGCGCTCGATGACGTCGTCGACTACACCGAGGAGGTCGCCGACTACCTGGGGCTGTACAAGATCGAGGCCCCGATGGACCAAGCGATCAAGCTGGCGCAGGTGCTGAAGGCGGCTTCGCGGCAGGTCTCCGAGGCGATGCCGAGGCTGCGCGGCTTCAGGGATGTCTCCGAGTACACGGTGGAGATCAACCGGCTGGAGAACGAGGGCGATCGGATCACCCGTGAGGCTGTTGCCTCGCTGTTCGACGGAGGCATCGATCCGATGGTGGTGATCCGGTGGAAGGACGTGTTCGAGCGGCTCGAGGCGGCGATCGATTCCACCGAGCGGGTGGCGAACATCCTCGAGGGCATCGTCATCAAGAACTCGTAAGCATTAAGAACTCGTAGGCCCTGGTGTCTCGCTGTTGCCAGGCTGCCGCCGGCTGAGGTAGCTTGCCCGCGTGGAGTCGAGGGAGCTGCCCGGTGCTGCCCACCGATTGTCGGTCGAGGACGTCACGGTTTCGTTCGGCGGCATCAGGGCGCTCGATCGGGTATCGGTCGAGGTCAGTACCGGCGAAGTGCTCGGGGTGATCGGCCCCAACGGCGCCGGCAAGACCACGCTGTTCAACGTGATCTGCGGTTTCGTGGCGCCGGACGCGGGCACGCTCTCCTGGCGCGGAAAGACGCTGCATCGGATCCGGCCGCATCGGCTCTCGTCGCTCGGCATCGCCCGGACGTTGCAGGGCGTTGGCCTGTTCGGACGGATGACCGTACTCGAGAACGTGATGGTCGGCGCGCAACACTTCCGGCGCGCGGGAATCGCCAGCGCCATGGTCGCGCTGCCCAGGTCGGACAAGGACGAGCGGGACCTGCGCGACCGCGCGTTGGCGACGCTCGCCGAGCTCGACTGCGCGGGGATTGCCGACCGCTTGCCGGGCACCTTGCCGTTCGCGGTTCAGAAGCGGGTGGCACTGGCCCGCGCATTGGTCGCCGAGCCCGAGCTGTTGCTCCTCGACGAGCCCGCCGGTGGCCTCGGAGCCGACGAGCTGACCGAGCTGCGTGGAGTGATCGAGCGGATTGGCCGCGAGATCGCGGTCATGGTCGTCGAGCACCACATGGACCTGGTGATGTCCGTCTGCGACCGGGTCGTCGTGCTCGACTTCGGCCGCGTCATCGCGGCGGGGGACCCGGCCGCGATCAAGTCGGATCCGCGCGTGCTCGAGGCCTACCTTGGCCGTGAAGCGGAGGGTCCCGAGGCGCTGACCGCGGCGGAGGCGGGCAATGCTGGCCGTCCATGAGCTGAGCGCGCATTACGGGCCCGTGCGGGCCGTCGACCACGTGTCGCTTGAGGTATCAGCCGGCTCGGTGACCGCGGTGCTCGGCGCCAACGGCGCCGGCAAGACCTCGCTCTTGCGCACGATCACAGGCCTCATACCGGCTAGCGCCGGTCGCGTGATCTTCGAGGGCGAGGACATCACGCGGCGACCGGTCGAGGAGATCGTCCGCCGCGGCCTCGCGCACGTCCCCGAGGGCCGTGGGGTCATCGCCGAGCTGTCGGTCGATGAGAACCTACGGCTCGGGGGGTTGTGGCGAGGCCGGGACGCCGCGCCCCGGAAAGAGATCTACGAGCTGTTCCCGAGGCTGCACGACCGGCGCACCCAGCTCGCGTCGAGGCTCTCCGGGGGCGAGCGGCAGATGCTCTCCATCGGCCGGGCGCTGATGGGCCGGCCGCGGGCGCTGCTGCTCGATGAACCCTCGCTCGGCCTGGCGCCGTTGCTGGTGGCCCAGATCATGGCGATGATCCGCCGGCTCGCCGACACGCTCGATCTCGCGGTGCTGCTCGTCGAGCAGAACGCCCGCAGTGCCCTGTCGGTCGCCAACCGAGGTGTGGTGCTCAACCTCGGTCGCGTCGTCGCGGATGAGGAGTCCCATCGACTGGCGGCCGACGAGGGCCTGCGTCACGCGTACCTGGGGTTCTGAGAAGTGACGAAGTTCATCGACTTGACGCTCAGCGGCATCTCCGACGGGGCCATCTACGCCGCGGTTGCCCTCGCCTTGGTGCTCATCTGGCGGGCCACGCGAATCGTCAACTTCGCCCAGGGGGCGATGCTCATGATCACGACGTTCATCGCCTACGCGGTGATCGGCGCGGGCGCCTCCTACGTCGTCGGCTTCCTGGCCGCGCTGCTCTCCGGTCTGGCCCTGGGCGCGGTCACCGAGCGAGTGCTCATCCGCCGGGTGGAGCACGCCCCGCCACTAAACGCGGTCATCGTGACGCTCGGCCTGTATACGGTGCTGGTCGCGGTGGCGGGAATGATCTGGGGCAACACGCCGAAATCATTTCCGGCGGCGTTTTCGCTGCGCGGCTACACGGTGGGTGGGACGACCCTCCTGTTCACGCCCAACGACACGTTCATCGTGCTGGTCGTGATCGCTGTTGCGCTCGGTCTCGCGGCGATGTTCCGCTTCACCTCGCTGGGGCTGCAGATGCGCGCGGCCGCGTTCGCTCCCGAGGTCGCGCGACTGCTTGGCGTGAGGGTCGGTCGCATGTTCACGGTGGGGTGGGCACTCGCGGCCGTCGCCGGCGCGATCGCGGGCGTCCTCGTCGCCCCGTCGGTTTTCCTCGGACCCAACAGCTTCGATCCGATCTTGATCGGAGGGTTCGTAGCCGCGGTGCTGGGAGGTCTCGACAGCCCTCCCGGCGCCGTGATCGGCGGTCTTCTGCTTGGCCTGGCGCTCTCGTACGTGTCCGGATACGAGGGCTCGGCGCTGGTCCCGCTGGCCGCGCTGGCGATCCTGGTGTTGGTGCTGATGATCCGTCCCAGCGGCCTGTTCTCAGCGGCTCAGGAGCGCCGCGTGTGAGCGCGCCGGCGATCCCCCGGGCAGTACGCGAGCGCACCTTGCTTCGCTCTCTGTCGCTCGTGATCGTCGGCGGGCTCCTCATCGCCCTGATCACCGGCGCCTTGAGCTCGTACCGGAACCTCCAGCTCGCCTACGGGGGCTACTACTTCGCCGCGCTCGCCGGTCTGACCGTCCTGGCTGGGCTCAGCGGCCAGATCTCGCTCGGCCACGGGGCGCTGATGGCAGTCGGTGCGTACACCTCCGGACTGCTGATCGGCAACGAGGGATGGGCGTTGGTGCCGGCGTTGGTCGCAGCGGCCGGCGTGAGCGCAATCATCGGCATCCCGCTCGGTTTGGCCGCGAGCCGTCTGCGCGGGCCATATCTGGCGGGCGCCACGCTGGCGTTCGCCGTAGGCCTGCCGGCGCTCGCCGATAAGTTCCCGTCCACGTTCGGCGGGGAGAACGGCCTCACGATCAACCCGTCGATGCCCCCCTCCTGGCTGGGCTCGAACTTCGCGCTCGAGCGCTGGGAGGCGTGGATCGCCTGCGCATGTGCGCTGATCGTGCTGTTCGTGCTCTACAACCTCGTCCACAGCGGGGTCGGCCGCTCGCTGCGCGCGGTACGCGACGACGAGATCGCGGCTTCGCTGTGTGGCCTGCACGTCGGGCGCAACCAGACGGTTGCGTTCGTGGTCAGCGCGGCGTGCGCCGGCCTCGGGGGCGGGGTCTTCACGGTCGTCAATCAACTCGCGGCACCGGGCTCCTTCCAGGTCCAGCTCTCGCTCTACCTGCTGGCGGGCGTGGTCATCGGCGGCCTCGGTTCGCTCGTGGGCGCGATCTGGGGAGCAGCGCTGCTGGTCTTCCTTCCGAACTGGACCACCGACCTGGCGAACTCGTTCTCGCTGTCCACGAACGTGTCCCACAACCTCCCACTCGCGATCTACGGCGTGGTGCTCATCGCGGCGATGCTCCTGTGGCCGAGCGGGATCCAGGGGGGCTTCCGGTCGCTCGGCTCGTGGCTGTGGCACCGGCGCGGCCGTCGATCCCGATCGCCCGGGGCGCCGGCCGATCGTCCGAGCGCGGCGTCGTGAGCGCGTGGCGGGGGACTAGGCGCGGGGAGAATCGGAACGCGACCGGCCGCCGGCACGCGTAGAGATGCCCAGCAGCGCGGCCTCGACTTCCCGCAGGCGCTCGTGATCGCCTCGGATGCCGATCGCAGCATCGTTGTACAAGAACGCCTCCGCGAGGCGAACGATGGCATAGGCAAGGGTGCCCGGATCGGCGGGCGGTGTGTACGTCCCGGCCGCTTGCTCGGCGGTGATCATCGCCTCCACCGCCGCCACGGCGCGCGGCTGGACCACCCCCTCGCTCGATGTCAGCAGGCGCATCGCGGCGGTCCGCTCCTGCTCGAGCAACCTCCTCAGCGCGGAGGACCGCGCCAGGCTGCGGTTGATGAGATCGAACACGTCCAGCAGGCCCGCGGCGCCGCGGCGGGTCACCTGACGGCGCTTGCGCGCGATGAGCGCCTCGAGCTCGCGCGCGACCACCTCGCCGATCAGCGCCTCCCTCGACCCGAACCAGCGGTAGATCGTCGCGCGCCCGAGACCCAGCCTCTGGGCGACCACGGTGAGGTCGACGCGCTGGCCCTTCAGGTACTGCTCCGAGACCACCCGCAGCACATCATCGCGCGATGCGGTGGCCGGCCGGCCGCGCCTGGTGTCCGAGGCGACCGCCGTCATCTCGTCATCTGTTGTGTCGTGACATCGCGGTGGTCACCCCACGGTTCTACGTTGCCACCCGTACCGGGAAACTCTAGTCTTTGAAACGCCTGAGGGAGAACGTATCGAAATGCAAGGGACGCCATCGCGACCGTGTCCCCGTCCGCGAACGTCGGCATAGCGACCGGTGGCCACCCCAGCATCGCCAAGGGACGCACAAACAACGGACCGGAGGAGGAGAGTTATGAGACAAACCAGGACCCAAGCCCTGGCCGCCGCGGCGCTGGTGGTCACGGCACTGGCCATCGCCGCGTGCGGCTCCTCGAGCAGCAGCGGTGGCGGCAGCACCAGCGCTCCGGGAGTGACCTCGACGAGCATCACGTTCGGCTCCCACCAGCCCCTGACGGGACCGGCTGCTCCCGGCTACAGCGAGATCGCGCCGGCCTCACAGGCGTTCTTCAACTACGTCAACGCCCATGGTGGGGTGTTCGGGCGAAAGATCCAGCTCGTCTACAAAGACGACGCGTACAACCCCACGAACACGGTCAACGTCGTCCACCAGCTCGTCCTGCAGAACAAGGTGTTCGGCATCTTCGAGGGGCTCGGCACCCCCACCCACACCAAGGTCGTGGGCTACCTGAACGCGGAGAAGATCCCCGACATCTTCGTCGCCTCGGGCTGTCCCTGCTGGGACAACGGCACCTCGCAGCCGTACACGTTCGGATGGCAGCCCAACTACACGATCGAGGGCAAGATCCTCGGTCAGTACATCAAACAGCACTTCGCCGGCAAGAAGGTCGGCGTCCTCTACCAGGACGACGACTTCGGCCAGGGCGGGCTCGCCGGCATCCAGGACGAGGTTCCGGCCTCCGACATCGTCGCCAAGGAGCCCTATCAGCCGGGAGTCACCACGCTCGCGCCGCAGATCACCGCGATCAAGGCGGCGAAGGCGGACGTGCTGGTCGACTTCACCGTGCCGATCTACACCGCGATCGGCCAGCTGACGTCGTTCACGCTCAAATACAGCCCGCAGCTGGTCGTCTCCAACGTGGGCATCGACCCGACCACGGTCGCCGGGCTCCTCAAGACGATCTCGAAGGGCAAGGCGTCGGGCACCGCTCTCATCGAGGGGGCGATCTCCGACGGCTACCTGCCATCGACCGCGGACACCTCCAACCCCTGGATCCAGCTGTTCATGAAGGTCCACGCGCAATACGATTCCAGCGCCCCGTTCGACGGCAACGTCGAGTACGGCATGGCCAACGCCTACACGCTCGTCCAGGCCCTCGAGGCCGCGGGCAAGAACCTGACCCGTCAGGGCCTCATCAGCGCGATCAACGCCAACGGCTCCAAGTGGACGGGGCCCGGCCTGGTTCCCTTCCGCTACTCGAGCACGGTGCACGGCGGCTACGGCGGGGCGGAGATGGGCAAGATCCAGGGCGGCAAGGTCGTCCTGTTCGGTGGCCCGCTCACCACAGATCCCACCGCCGGTTCGGCGATCACGCCGTTCACCGGCACGCAGCCGGCGCCGCCCGCATCCGGCGTTCCGACGTCCTAAGGCGTTTCACGCCCCGCCCCCGCGAGCGCGCGGGGGCGGGGCGCCGGCTCGCTAGTCATATTCGATCGCACGGAGGACCCTCGCCGGCGCACCGGCGGCCAACGAGAACGCAGGGACGTCGGCCGTGACGACCGAGTTGGCGCCGATCACGCACCGCTCGCCGATGGTGACGCCGCTGGTCACCACGACGTGGGCGCCGCACCACACGTTGTCGCCGATGCGCGTCGGTCCCTTGGTGACGAAGCCCTGCCACGGCACGGGCGTGTGGGGGTCATCGAAACGGTGTCCGGCATCGGTGATGAAGCAGCCGTTGGCGAACATGCAGTGGTCGCCGATCTCCACCAGCTCGGCCGAGGCGACCATCACGCCCAGATTGAGGAACGTTCCCGACCCGATCCTGATCCGCGCCGCCTCGGGGGCGGTGAGCCACACCCCGGGCTCGAGCAACGTGTGCGCGCCGATCTCGAGCCGCCCCTCGCGCAGCGCCTCGAGCACGTTGCCGTGTACGGGCCAGCGCACGAATGCCTCCCGGCGCATGAACTCCCAGTGGATCCGGGCTCGGTTCCACGGCAGCGAGTTCCGCTCATACCAACGCCACTTCTGCGCCCAGAGCCTGAGCGGGGCGAGCCCCGGCTCCACGACTAGGGCGCCACGCGAGCCGCCATGGCACAGGATTCTGGCATCACGGCGAGCGGCCGCGTTCCCCGTAGAGGTGCTCGCGGACGGCCAGCTCGACGTCGAGCTCCTCCAGCGAGCTAGGGCGAGACCCCGACTGGCCGGGGAGTGCACCACGCCCGCCGGATCCTCTGCGTGCGAACTCGGTCAGACCCACGCCGACCAAGCCACCGACCACGACGGTCAAGACGATGAGAACGACCACACTGCTACCTCCGGGTGCTGCGTGCAGCCACAGAGCTTATTACCGCCGACGAGCGGCCGAGGTGTGTGGTCAGGACTCGGACCGGCGGGCACAGCCGACGATTGGGTCGCGCCGACCGCGCGGCGGTCAGCCCGCTCCGGCCGCTGCCCGCGAAGCGGTCAGCCCGCTGCGGCCGCCGCCCGGCGCCGCCGCGCCGGCCGCCGGGCCGGACCCTTGGCCGGCTCGCGCGGGCGAGCCGGGAGCACCGTCGAGAGGAACTGGCCGGTGTAGGAGCCCGCGGTTCCCGCGACCTGTTCCGGGGTCCCCGTGGCGATCACGCAACCGCCCTCCTCTCCCCCTTCCGGACCGAGATCGATCAACCGGTCGCACACCTTGATCACGTCGAGGTTGTGCTCGATCACGATCACGGAGTTGCCGGCGTCCACGAGCCGCGCGAGCACCTCGAGGAGCCGCTGGATGTCGGCGAAGTGAAGACCGGTGGTGGGCTCGTCGAGGATGTAGAGCGTCTGCCCGGTCGCGACCTTGGACAGCTCGGCGGCGAGCTTGACGCGCTGAGCCTCACCCCCGGACAGCGTCGTCGCGGGCTGTCCGAGGCGCATGTAACCTAGCCCGACGTCGTTGAGGGTCTCGATCCGGCGCCGGATCTTCGGGATGTGCTGGAAGAACTCGAGCGCCTCCTCGATCGGCATCTCGAGCACCTCGGCGATGTTCTTGCCCTTGAAGCGGACGTCGAGCGTCTCGCGGTTGTAGCGCTTGCCGTGGCACTGCTCACACGGGACGTACACGTCGGGCAGGAAGTGCATCTCGATCTTGATCTGCCCATCGCCGCGGCACACCTCGCATCGGCCGCCCTTGACGTTGAAGGAGAACCGGCCCGGCTTGTAGCCGCGCGCCCGGGCCTCCTGCGTCTTGGAGAACAGCTCGCGGATCTGATCGAACAGTCCGATGTAGGTGGCGGGATTGGAGCGCGGAGTGCGACCGATCGGCGACTGGTCAACCGAGATGATCTTGTCGAGCTGCTCGAGCCCGGTGATCCGCCGGTGGGTCCCCGCCCGCTGGCGGGTCCGGTGCAGCCGGTTGGCCACGGCCTTGTAGAGGACGTCGTTGACCAGGGTCGACTTGCCCGAGCCCGATACGCCGGTCACGCAGCACAGCACTCCAAGCGGAACCTTCACGTCGATCGACTGGAGGTTGTGCTCGGCCGCGCCCTCGATGGCGATGTAGCCGCTCGGCTTGCGCCGCCGGCGCGGGGTCTCGATCACGCGCGCCCTGGCCAGGAACTGGCCGGTCAGCGATTCGGGGACGCGCTCGAGATCTTCCGCCGTACCCTGGGCAACCACGTAGCCTCCATGCTCCCCGGCGGCCGGGCCCATGTCCACGAGGTGGTCGGCCGCCCGCATCGTGCCCTCGTCGTGCTCCACCACGAGCACGGTGTTGCCGAGGTCGCGCAACCGCTCCAGCGTCGCGATCAGCTTCGCGTTGTCGCGCTGGTGCAGGCCGATCGAGGGTTCGTCGAGGATGTAGAGCACCCCAACGAGCGACGAGCCGATCTGTGTCGCCAGCCGGATTCGCTGCGCCTCGCCGCCCGACAGCGTGGATGCGGCTCGCTCCATCGACAGGTAGCCGACGCCGACGTTCTCCAGAAACCGCAACCGCTCGTCGATCTCGCGCAGCACCAGGCGCGCGATCCTGCGGTCGTGGTCGCTGAGCTCGAGCTCGCCGACCCAGTCGAGCGCGCGCCGTGCCGACATCGCGGTGAACTCGTGGATCGCCATGCCGTCGATCAGCACCGAGCGGGACTCCGGACGCAGTCGGGCGCCCTTGCACTCGGGGCACGGGCGCAGCGTCATGTACTCCTCGATCTTCTCGCGCGCGAAGTCGGACTCCGTCTCCCGGTAGCGCCGCTCGAGGTTCGGCACGATTCCTTCGAACGTGGTCGAGTAGGCGCGCCGGCGTCCGAAGCGGTTCCGGTAGGACACCTGCACCCGGTCGCCGTTGGTTCCGTACAGGAAGAAGTCGCGCGACGGCGCCGGGAGGTCCTCCCACGGCGTCTCGAGATCAACGCCGTAGCGCTCGGCGATCGCCTGGGTGAGCTGGTCGTAGTAATCGGACGCGCTCACCGCCCATGGCGCGATCGCGCCCTCCCCGATCGACAGGGTCGGATCGGGCACGACCAGCTCCGGATCGATCTCCATCTGCGACCCCAGGCCGGTGCACCGAGGACACGCGCCGTGGGGGGAGTTGAAGCTGAAGATCCGCGGCTCGAGCTCGACCAGGCTCGGACCGTGGACCGGGCAGGCGAACCGCTCCGAATACGTCTGGATCTGCGCGGGCGGACCCGTGTCCACGAGCTCGATCTCCACCAGCCCATCCGCGAGCGAGACCGCCGTCTCGATGGAGTCGGCCAGCCGCTTGCGCAGCTCGCCCTTCATCACCAGCCGGTCCACCACGACCGCGATGTCGTGCTTGTACTTCTTGTCCAGGACGATGTCCTCGTCGAGCCGGCGCACCTCGCCGTCGACCTTGACCCGCCCGAAGCCCTCCGCGCGCAACTCCTCGAGCGGCTTTCCGTACTCCCCCTTGCGCCCGCGCACGATCGGCGCCAGCACCATGAAGCGCGTGCCCTCGGGCAGCTCCATCACCTGGTCGATGATCTGCTCGGCCGACTGGCCGCTGATGGGCCGGCCGCAGATGTGGCAGTGGGGGTGCCCGATCCGGGCCCACAGCAACCGCAGATAGTCGTAGATCTCGGTGACGGTGCCGACCGTCGAGCGCGGATTGCGCGAGGTCGTCTTCTGGTCTATCGAGATCGCGGGCGACAAACCCTCGATCGAATCGACGTCGGGTTTGTCCATCTGACCGAGGAACTGCCGGGCGTACGCGGACAGCGACTCCACGTATCTCCGCTGGCCCTCCGCGTAGATCGTGTCGAACGCCAGCGACGACTTTCCCGAGCCCGAGAGCCCGGTGATCACGGTCAGCGACCCCCGCGGGATCGCGACCGTTATGTCCTTGAGGTTGTGCTCCCGAGCGCCTGAGACGACGAGTTCGTCCACTAGTGCTTCCCGCGTTGGTCGTGACCGCATCGAGAGTGCTCACGGGCGGATGATCGGCAAGGACGCAGGACCGAAGGTGTAGCAGCGCTACACCGAGGTCCGAGGACGCAGCCGAGCGCCGTCCGGGGGCGCTCGAATGCGATCACGATCAGCGTGGGGAGCACGAGTCCGAGTCTAGTCAACCGAACACGTGTTCGCCATCTCAGGTTTGCGCATCCTGCGGCGTTTCGAGCCAGGAGACGCCTCGAGCGGCAGCGTCAGCCACGAACGCTCTCGTACACCTCGTCGAGCAGCTTGCCGCGATCGGTCAGGCGGTAGCGCTCGGCGAGGTAGCGGTCGATCTCCTCGCGGGGAGTGTTGCTGAGGGCCATGTTCAGCGCGATCAGCCGCGCGCTCTCGGCGTCTTCGCTACGACCGTCGGCCTCCTCCGTGGCCTCCTCCGCCCCGGGGTTCGCACCAACCGTGCTGACCGCGGGCTCGGGCGCCGCTTCTCTGGATGCGGGCTCGGGCGCCGCCTCTCTGAATGGGGGCTCGGGCACGGCCTGTCTGACGGTCGGCTCGGGTGCCGCGGTGGCGACGGCCGGGCCCTCGGCCGCGGCCGCACGCACCGATTCGAGCAAGGCGCTCATCTCGGCCTCGACGGCCCGGAGCCGCTGGAGCAACGTCGCCGTCGACGCGGAGATCTTCTCGAGGTGTTGGCGCGCCTGGGATGTCGCCTGCTCACGGCTCATCCGGGCCTCCGCGCTCGCCTGGTCGCGGATCTGCCGCGCCTCGGCCTCCGCTTGGTGCCGGATCTCGGAGGCGCTCGTCTCCGCGGCCTCGACGATTGCCCGGACCTGTTCGCTGGACGAAACCGCGAGCGACTGCGCGGGCGGGCGGGAGGAACGATTCAGCTCCTCGACCTCGTCCGCGAGCGCGGCCAGATGAGCGTCCACGGCGGCCCGGTCGTAGCCCTGGAGGGCGATGGGAAAGTCCTTCTTTTCGATGCTTTGCCGGTCAAGCGCCACGGCGCACCTCCAGATCCCCGTCCGTTAGAAGCGACTGGAGGGTAGCGGCTCACCCGGGGCGGGGCGCGAGCTGTCCGTCGGCGATTGCCTGATCGAGCGCCCGCTTGAGGTCGCGGATCTCGTCGCGAAGCTTGGCCGCATATTCGAAGCGCAGGTCCTCGGCCGCGGCGAGCATCTCCTCCTCCAGCTCGACTATCGTCTTTTCGATCTCGGCCGGGTCCATTCCCTCCCCGGTGCGCTGGCGCCGCCGCCGCGATCGGGGGACTTTCGACTCCGACTGGAGGAACTCCGCGATGTCGGAGATTCCCTTGACGATCGTCTCGGGGGTTATTCCGTGGTCCTCGTTGTACTTGCGCTGGATCGCGCGGCGCCGGTCGGTCTCCTCGATCGCGGCGCGCATCGCGGCGGTCTCCTTGTCGGCGTACATCAACACCATGCCCTCGATGTTGCGCGCCGCACGGCCGATCGTCTGGATCAGCGAGGTCTCTCCGCGCAGGAAGCCCTCCTTGTCCGCGTCGAGGATGCCCACGAGCGAGACCTCCGGCAGGTCGAGCCCTTCGCGCAGCAGGTTCACGCCGACCAGCACGTCGAATTCCCCGAGCCGGAGCTCCCGGATGATCTGGATCCGTTCGAGCGTGTCGACCTCGGAGTGCAGGTAGCGCACCCGGAACCCCATCTCGAGCAGGTAGTCGGTCAGGTCCTCGGCCATCTTCTTGGTCAGCGTGGTGACGAGCGTCCGTTCGTCGCGCTCCACCCGCGCCCGGATCTCGTTCATCAGGTCGTCGATCTGGTTGCGGGTCTCACGGACCTCGACCTCCGGATCGACAATCCCGGTCGGGCGCACGATCTGCTCGACGACCCGATTCGAGTGCCGGCGCTCGTACTCGCCCGGGGTCGCCGAGACGAACGTGAGCTGCGGCGTGATCGAGAGGAATTCCTGGAACGTCTGGGGCCGGTTGTCGAGCGCGCTCGGCAGCCGGAAGCCGTAGTCGACGAGCGTCTGCTTGCGCGAGCGGTCGCCTTCATACATCCCGCCGAGCTGAGGCACGGTTTGGTGCGACTCGTCGATGAAGCACACGAAGTCCTCCGGGAAGTAGTCGAGCAGGCAGTAGGGCCGCTCGCCGGGCCTGCGTCCGTCGAGGATTCGGGAGTAGTTCTCGATTCCCGAGCAGAAGCCGAGCTCGCGGAGCATCTCCATGTCGTACTGGGTGCGATGGCGCAGGCGGTGAGACTCGAGCAGCTTGCCCTGCGCCTCGAGCTCCGCGCAACGCTCCTTCAGCTCCCGGCCGATATCCGCGACCGCATCCTCGATCATCCCCTCGCGGACGTTGTAGTGAGAAGCCGGCCAGATCCCGACGTGCTCGATGTCGTCTTCCAGGATCTCGCCCGTGAGCGGATCGAAGTGCTGGAGATGCTCGACCTCGTCCCCGAAGAGCACGATGCGGAACGCCGTCTCGGCATAGGCGGGGAAGATCTCGAGCGTCTCGCCGCGGACCCGGAACGTGCCACGAGCGAGCGCCGTGTCGTTGCGCGTGTACTGGATCGAGACGAGCTTTCGCAGCAGCGCCTCGCGGTCGATCATCTCGCCCTTGCGGAGAGTCTGCAGGTTCTCGTCGTAGGTCTGCGGTGAGCCCAGACCGTAGATGCACGACACGCTGGCCACGATGATCACGTCTCTGCGGGCGAACAGCGCGGCGGTCGCCGAGTGGCGCAACCGGTCGATCTCCTGGTTGATCGCCGAGTCCTTCTCGATGTAGAGGTCCTTGCTCGGGACGTACGCCTCGGGCTGGTAGTAGTCGTAGTAGGAGACGAAGTACTCGACGGCGTTGCGCGGAAAGTACGTGCGGAACTCGTTGCACAGCTGCGCCGCGAGTGTCTTGTTGTGGGCGATCACCAGCGCCGGCTTCTGCACCGCCTCGATCACGCCGGCCATCGTCATCGTCTTGCCGGTGCCCGTCGCCCCGAGCAGGGTCAGGAACCGCTCATCGGCCAGCACGCCGTCGGCGAGCGAGGCGATCGCGCTCGGCTGATCGGCGGTCGGGCGAAAGGCGGCGTCGAGCTCGAACGTCGGCATGGGACAGGACTCTTGAGCGTAGCGTGCCGGTCGGACGGAATCCGCGGGGCCGTGCTCTTGGTGCGGCTCCTCCGCCGCGCGAGGAGCCCTCAGCCGGGTGACGGCCGGTGGCGGAACGGAATCCGCTCCGGCAGCCGCCGGCGGCGCCGGCGGCTGCCGAGATCAGGCGCCTCGAGCTGCTTTGCCCGAGCGCGGAGGAGCTCGATCAGGCCCGTGGTCCTCTGGAACGGATCGGCGATCACCCGCCCGTCGCGGAGAGACAGCGCCGCCCACAGCTCCCCGCCGACCTCGGCCAGCAGAGCCGGAGTGCTGAGCGGCCGCGAGCTGTCGAGCACGGCCAGGCGCCAGAGCGCCACCTCATCGTCGGGAAACGCGAACCGCAACGTGACCGTGCTGCCGGTGTCGGCGCCCGGCGGTGCCGCCGGCGGACGGACACGGCGATCCGTGACCGCGGCGCGGCGCAGCTCATCCGCCCGGGCGTGGGCGAGGAGCCTCTGGAGGGCGGAGCTAAGCACGGCCCCGTCCATAGGAGTGGACGTACCCGGGAACCGGCACCGTGCAGCGCTCATCCGCCACCGGCGCTCCCACCGCGAGCCTCAGCGGCAGCTCGCCGGCCCACACCGGGAGCGTGTAGTCCGCCCCGGCGTCCACGGGCGGTCCGCTGCGGAGCTTGGCCGAGGCCTCCTCGATCGCCAGCGCAACCACCTCGGTCGCCTCGAGCTCCTGGTCGCTGGGACCGCGGGCCTCGGCCGAGCGGCCGGGCACCACGTGCTCGACGATCGCGCGCAGGGCCGCGAGCTTCTCGTCGCGATCGCGCACCGCACGGCAGGTGCCGAGGACGACCGCTGAGCGGTAGTTCATCGAGTGGTGAAAGGCCGAGCGCGCGAGGACGAGCCCGTCGAGGAGCGTGACCGTGAAGCACATCCGCACCTCTTCGGCGAGCGTCCCGAGCAGGCGGCTCAGCGGCGATCCATGGAGATACAGCCGTTGGCCGTCCCGCGCGTAGAGCACCGGGATCACGTAGGGCTGACCATCGCCGACGATGCCGGCGTGGCCGACGAGCCCCTCGTCGAGGATCGCGTCGATCGTGTCGCGGTCATAGCTGCCGCGTCCCGCGCGGCGCCGAACCGTCGTCCGCGGCGTTTTGTTATAGTACGAAGTCATGCTTGAGATAGAACAATATCAGATGTGTTGGACGGGCGGTCGGCGTCCGTGGTGGCCGGGCGCTCGACGTCCGGCGGAGGCGGAGCGCCCATGAGGGCGGCCGGAGCCACATCGGACGGCATCACAGGCTCGACCGCGCGCGGGATCGCCGCCAGCGCCGAAGCGGCGATCCGTGACGGCTCGCTCGCCACCGGGCAGGCGCTTCCGACCGTGCGCGCGCTGGCCGAAGCGCTCGGAACCAGCCCCGCCACGGTCAACTCCGCGTACCGCATCCTGCGCCAGCGCGGACTCGTGATCGCCGACGGCCGTCGGGGCACGCACGTGGCGCCGCGGCCCGCTCTGCGCGCGCCGGCACGGGCCGCGCCCGGGATGGACACCTCGGCCCTCGCGCCCCACGTGCGCGATCTGACCATCGGACTGCCCGACCCCGCCCTGCTGTCGCCCGTTGGCCCGGCCGCGGCTCGAATCGACCTCGACGCCAAGCTCCGCGTCAGCGGCCTCGAGTCGGCGGATCCCGAGCTGCTGGAGCTCGCGGGCCGCTCGTTTCGCTCCGACGGGATCCCCGCCGAGGCGATCGGGATCGCCTCGGGGGCGTTCGACGGGATCGAGCGGGTGCTGCAGGCGCATCTGAGACCCGGCGACCGCGTGATCATCGAGGATCCGGCCTACGACTCGATCCGCGACCTGGTTCTGGCGCTGGGCATGATCGCGGCGCCGGTGCCCGTCGATGACCTCGGCCTGCTCCCCGACTCACTCCAGGCCGCGCTGACGAAGGGGGCCGAGGCGATCGTGGTCGTCCCGCGGGCCCAGAACCCACTCGGCGCGGCGCTCGATTCTCAGCGCGAGGCGGACCTGCGTGCCCTGCTCGAGCCCTACCCCGACTTGCTGCTGATCGAGGATGACCACGCGGGCATCGTGTCCGGAGTCCCGTGCCGCACGCTCGTCACGTCCGCCTCGCACCGGTGGGCGGTGATCCGTTCGGTGTCCAAGGTCCTGCATCCCGATCTCCGGCTGGCCGTGCTGGCGGGGGACGGGATGACGATCGACCGGGTCGAGGGGCGCCAGGCCCTCGGCCCGAGGTGGGTCAGCCACGTGCTCCAGGCGCTGGTCGCCGAGCTGCTGCGCGATCCCGAATTCGAGCGCACCGCAGCTCGCGCGCGGGACGTCTACACCGCCCGGCGGCGGGGGCTGCTCGTCGCGCTCCGCGAGCGCGGGATCCCGGCCCACGGGCGCTCGGGCCTCAACGTATGGGTGTCGCTGCGCGAGGAGGCGCCGGTGGTCGGCGCGCTGCTCGACGCAGGCTGGCTCGTGGCCGCCGGCGAGCGCTTCCGCATCGCCACGCCACCGGGCATCAGGATCACGATCGCCACCTTGCAGGAGGACGAGGCGAACGAGATCGCGGACGTCATCGCCTCGGTCGAGCACGCGGGGCGGCCGCGCCGCGCGTATTGAAGCGCGCAAGCTCGTGCCTGGAATACTCGGATCCGTGGACGGTGGAGGACATGCCCGGCTGGACCTGTCCCCAGACGCGGGCGTAGAGGGGGGCCCGGTGTCTCCGGTGGGGGACGTCTCCGCCGGACGCTGGGTGGTCGAGCGGACTACGGGACCCTGGCTTCAGGTGGGTTCCCTGCTGCCTGGCGGCTTTGCCGCGTACGCCAGGATCTTTCATCCCGCGTATCGTTGGACGTCCGACCGGGACGCCGCCGGGGAGGGGTCCAAGGCCGTGCGCTCACCCGACGGCACGCTGCGCTGGAACATCGACGTGCCGTGGGCGGAGGTGGCCGCCGCCAACGGTCGTGTCGCGCATCCGGCGATGGATTGGGTGACGATCACCGGCTCCGAGCGCTACCTACACGGGGACCGCCAGCCGGGCGTCTGGGATGAGGAGCCGCGCGAGGGCTCGCTGCCGCCGGACCAGTCCCGCAAGCTCATCTCGCTCCTGCGGTCGCACACCGCGACGCCGGCGCACTGCTGGTTCGCGCTCTGGGACGGGTTCGGCAACATCGCGGTTCCCCGCGACGCCACGAGGCTGCTGATGCCCAACCGCCCGATGGTGATGTTCTCCGGGCCGATCACGGGCTGGGTGACACATCAGGAGGGCGACCTATTTGAGCAGAGCCCCAGCCTCTGGTGGCCAGAGGATCGCGCCTGGTGCGTGGCCACCGACGTCGATCTCATGACCACGTACCTGGGGGCAAGCCAAGCCTGTGTCCGGGAGCTGACGAGGAGCGACGGGCTGGAAGCGATGCCGATCACGCTCGACCAGCCGACCACGTGGGACAAGGATGCCGTCAATCCACCGGCTCGGGCGCGGACGCCGTGAGGGACACCACAGCGCCCTGGAGCGTGCGCGGACGCATCTCAGTGGTAGCCGAGCTGGGTGGCGTACGTCCTGCGGTACGCGCGCTGGGCGTCCAAGACCTTCTGCACGTAGTCGCGCGTCTCGGGGAAGGGGATGTCGGCGACGGTCAGCGGATGCCCCGCCGACCGCGCGCTCGCGAGCCATCGGTCCACGTTGGTCTCCCCGGCGTTGTACGCGGCGAGCGCGAGCATCGTGTTGCCGCGGTAGCGGTCGAGCAGGTAGCGCAGGAGGTAGCTGCCGTAGGCGATGTTGATCTGCGGGTTGCCAAGGTCTGAGAGCGTGAACGTGGTCGCACCGGAACGCCGGGCCAGGTACTCCGCGGTCGCTGGCATGATCTGCATCGGGCCTTGGGCGCCAGCGGCCGAGGGACGCGGATCGAACTTGGTCTCGGCGTAGATCACCGCCGCGATGAGGGCTGGGTCGAGGTGCTTGTCGGCCGCCTGCTCGCGGATGACGTCCTGGTAGGCGAGCGGCAGGGTGAACTGGTTGATCGTCTTCTCGAACAGCGGCGCGGTCAGCACCACCAGAACCCCGGCGGCGGCGAACACGACGACCGCGATCATCCAGTTGCGCCGGCGCCGGCGCACGACGGCTCTCCGGCGGGCAGCCGCCGTGCCGCTTGCGCCCGCGACGCTCATCGTGTCAGCTTCTCAAGCACCGCCGACAACTTCGACTCCAACCCGGCGACCGTACCGTCGTTAACCACCACGAACGTCGCACGTTGCGCCTTTTCGTGCTGCGTGAGCTGGCGTGCCGCCCGCTCCTCGAGCGCCTCGTGCCCGCGGCCCCCGGCGCGCTGCGCCCGCAGTGCCTCGTCGGCGACGATCGCGATCGTGGCATCGAACGCTCCGTCCATCTCCGCTTCGAACAGGAGCGGCACCTCGACCACGGCGGCGCGTGGACGCGGGGAGGCGCGCTCGAGCTGCTCGCGCCAGTCGGCCACTCGCGCACCCACCCGCGGCCACAGCAGCCCCTCGAGCCAGGCGCGATCGTAACCGGTGGAGAACGCACGCGCGGCAAGCGCCGCTCGGTCGACGGTGGTTCCGGGCGCCACGGCCTCGCCGAAGCGCTCCGCCACCGCCTGGCGGACTTCGCGGCTTTCGTAGAGCTCGTGCACGACACGGTCGGTCGAGAGTACGGCCGCCCCGAGACGGCTGAGCGCCTCGAGCGCGGTCGACTTGCCGGCGCCGATCCCACCGGTCAGCCCGATGAATGGGAGCTTAGTGTCGCGAGTCAGAGGTTCGGCGGCACCGAGAGGGGTCAATGACGGCGTCTGGCAAGGACGCAGGGAGGGTGCAATATCTGAAGATATTGCCCCGAGCGAGGACGCAGCCAAACGCGGTCAGTGGCCCCTCGAATGCCGTCGTACTTCTGACTCGTGGCACTGGCCTCAGCCAGTCTCGTCTTGGGGCGTTTCGGGCCCCGCGTCGGCCTCAGCCGTTCCTCCGGCCGATCCCGGCAAGCCTGGCCCACTATCAGCGGCATCGCGGTCCGCATCCGCAGTGGGCTCCTCCCCGGTGGTTTCGGACCCGGGCTCATCGGTGCCCGCGAACACGTCCTCGGAGAGGCCGAGCTCGGGCACGTTGTCCAGGTCGGCCTCCGTGGGCGGGACGATCGGCCGGACCGGAAGCACCTGGCCCTCGACCCGCTTGATCGACAATGACAGCCGCCGGCGCTCGGAGTCAATCTCGAGGATCTTCACCCGCACCGGATCGCCGGGCTGAATGATCTCCCGGGGATTCTCGACGTGATGCTGGGCGAGCTCGGAGATGTGGACGAGGCCCTCGACCCCGTCCAGGATCTCGACGAAGGCGCCGAAGGTGACGACCTTGGTGACGGTGCCTTCGAGCTCGTCGCCGATGTTGTAGGTGTCGACGACCCGCTGCCACGGGTCTTCCTGTGTCTGCTTGAGGCCGAGTGAGATCCGCTGTCGGTCGCGATCGATGTCCAGCACCTTGACGCTGACCGTGTCGCCGATCGAGAGGATCTCGCTCGGATGATTCACGTGGGACCACGAAAGCTCGGAGATGTGGATCAGGCCGTCGATTCCGTCGAGGTCGACGAACGCTCCGAAGTCGACGATGTTCGAGATCGTCCCCTCGACGACCTGGCCGGGCTGGAGGCGGTCGAGGATCCGCTCGCGATCCTCCTTGCGCTGCTCCTCGAGGACGGCGCGGCGCGAGAGGACCACGTTGTTGCGCGAGCGGTTGAGCTCGATCACCTTGCACTCGATCGCCTGGCCCATGTACTCGTCGAGGTTGGGGACGCGGCGGATGTCGACTAGCGAGGCGGGGAGGAAGCCCCGGACGCCCAGGTCGATGATCAGGCCGCCCTTGACGACCTCGATCACCGAGCCGGACACCGGCTCGCCGGATTCGGCGGCGGACTCGATCCTGCGCCAGGCCTTCTCGAAGCGGGCGCGCTTCTTACTGAGGATGAGCCGCCCGTCCTGATCCTCCTTGGTGAGGACGAGCGCGTCGACCTCCTCACCGAGGTGCACCTCGTCGCCCGGATCGACCGACTTGCGGATCGAGAGCTCGGACGCCGGAATGACTCCCTCGGATTTGTAGCCGATGTCGACGAGGACCTCGTCGTTGTCGATGCGCACGACGTGGCCGGTGACCACGTCCCCCTCCTGGAAGGGATGGAGGGTCGCGTCGTAGTTGGGGATGATCTGCCCGTCTACCTCGAGCAGCAGCCCGTTCGAGCCCTCGACGACCTTCGCGTTGGACTTTTCGGTGTCAGGGAAGGTGGTGGTTGTGGACATACGTTCGTCGGAGGATAGCCGCACCGCGCTGCCTGGTCCTTCACGCCGTAAGTACGGTCGCACCGAGAGTGGTCACGGACGGATGGCTGGCGAGGACGCAGGAGGCGACGCGCAGCAGGGCTGCGCGAGCCGACGAGGACGAAGCCAGACGCCGGCCGGGGCTGCTCGAATGCGAGCGTATTTGCGGTGGGGAGGACAAGGGTCTCAATAACATGGTGCTAATGCCCGTGCGAGCCACCAAGCGCGGCGATCA
>JAFASF010000338.1 GCA_019244745.1 Solirubrobacterales bacterium
CCCAGGCCGCGCCGGCCGCCGGCGCCGGCACACAGGCCGGCGCCGGCGACATCCACGCTCGGCCGAACTTTCGCGGTTGGAGAGCGACGCTCGTGGGAATCCGGGGAGCGTGCCGCTCTACTCCTGCGAGCGTTGCGGGTGGGCGACCACGGAGTTCCGCGTCGAGGCCGTGCGAAAGCATCAGGTCGAATGCCCGGAATGCGCGGGAACGCTCCGGCTGGTTTTCCACCTGGGGACGCCGGCGCCTGATCCCGAGCCTTCGCCCGCCGATCTGCAGGCCGAACGCGACCGCGCGCGGGACCGCTCGGCTAAGTCCGGCCGGCGAACGCCAAGAAGTGGTAGGACCAGGGCCCCAGGGCAACGTATAGGCCATCAGCGGCCATCCCTTCGCCGCCGCGGGTGAAGCGCGCCCCGCTCAGCCGATCCGACAGCTCCCAATCGCGCCCGGCGAGCTCGGGCCACGGCAGATGCACGCGCCCCTGGGCGGGCGCCCCGGCGTAATTGACCACGACCAGGTGCCGTCCGGCGTCCGAGGACCAGCACCACGCGAGCAGCTGTTGCCATGAGGCGTTGTCCGGCCAGCCGCTGCACCCGCACAATTGCCAGTCGCCGGTCCTCAACCCGGAGTCGGCCACGGCTCGAATCAGGCGCGCGTAGAACGCGTGCAGGTCGGCGTCCACCGGCTCGTCCGGGCCCCGTCCCAGAAACACCGGAATGCGAGTCCGCAATCCATCGAGCTGCCCGTCGTGGTAGAGCCGCGCTCCCTCGAGCGCCGACATCACGACCGCCGCGGCGCGCCCCTGCGCGGGCTCGAACGTCGCCGCCGCGCGCGGCTCATCGTGGTTCTCGATGAAGCGGATCAGGCGCTCCTGGTAGGCGTCCTCGGCGCGCAGGTGCTCGAGCACCGACTCGGCGGGGTCGTGGACCAGCCGGTCGCACAGCCGCTTGTCGTAGCAGAGGTCGAAGCCTTGCTGCTGGAGCGTCCATTCCATGTCCCAGTAGGCCTCGGCCATGAACAGCAGGTCGGAGTGCGCCGCCTTGACCCGGCCGATCAGCTCGGGCCAGTAGTCGACCTCCGGCGCCGGGCCGGCGCGCTCGCCCCACGTGCGCGCGAACACCTCGTTGGTCATCAGCATCGCCATGTCGCATCGCAACCCGTCGCACTGCGACCCGACCTCGATCAGCGTCTCGGCGACCGCGTCGCGGAGCTCGGACGAGAACGCGTTGAGCTGCACGACGTCGGGCCACGGCGGGAAGTACGGGTCGCGCCCATTGGCAAACACGCCCCCGCCCGTGCGAATGAACGCCTCGGGGTGATCGGCGAACTCCTCCTCGCTCCCCGCCAGCAAGCACCCCGGCCGGGCCACGACCCAAGGATGGTCCGGGGCCACGTGGTTCGGGACATAGTCGAGGATCAGCGCCAAGCCTCGGCCCGCGAGCGCGCCGCGCGCGGCGGCAAGAGCGTTCGGACCGCCGAAGCGGGCATCGACCACGTATTCGCGCACGCAGTAGGGCGAGCCGATCACGTCCTCCGGCCGCAGGTCGGGGAGCGCGGCGCGGTTTGCCCTGTCCACGTCTCGACTGCGCAGCGCGATCTCGATCCCGGCCGGGCTACGCTCCCACACGCCCATCAACCACACCGCGTCGACCGGGAGCGCCGCGAGCGCGTCCCAGTGCTCGCCCGGCACTTCGTCCAGCGTCAGCGGGCGACCGCGCCCAAGACCAAGCCGCTCGAGCCACACCGCGGCGTTGATCTCGTAGACCGTCGGGCGAGGCGGGAGGCGCACGTGGCGCAGGTCAACCCGCGACCGCTTCGTCGGCATCTCGCCGGGCGCCCACACCCGTACCGCCGAGCAGGAACAGGTTCGCCACCAACCCGGACCAGCCGGTCTGGTGGCTGGCGCCGAGGCCGGCGCCGTTGTCGCCGTGGAAGTACTCGTGGAACAGCAGGAGGTCCTGCCAGTGGGGATCGCACTGGAACTTCTCGATACCGCCGAACACCGGCCGGCGGCCGCTCTGGTCTTTAGTGAAGATGCTGGCCAGCCGGGCGCCGAGCTCGGTCGCCACCTCCAGCAGGTTGAGCTCTCGGCCCGAGCCCGTCGGGCACTCGATCCGGAACCGATCGAGGTAGTAACGGTGCAGCTGCACCAGGCCGCGGAGGATGATGAAGTTCCCCGGGAACCACACCGGGCCGCGCCAGTTCGAGTTGCCGCCGAACATTCCGCTGTCCGACTCGGCCGGCAGGTAGCGCACCTCGTAGTGCTGCTCTTGCCAGTCGAACTCCACGGGCTGATCGAGATGGCGACGGGAGATCGCCCTGATCCCGTGGGGCCCGAAGAACTCATCCTCGTCGAGCATCACGGTGAGGATCCGACGCAGCCGTTCCTCGTCGACGAGCGAGGCGATCCGCCGGCCCTCGGGGTTGGCCTCGCCGCGCATCGCCAGTTGAGGCAGCGCGTCCTCGAAGCGCGCGAGGCCCGATTGGAGGCGCTCGAGGAACTCCGGATGGCGATCCAGGAGATCGCCCTCGAATACGGTGGTCGCGCACAGCGGCAACAGCCCCACGAGCGAGCGCACTTTGAGCTCCACCGTGCTGCCGTCGGGCCGGCGCAGGACGTCGTAATAGAAGCCTTCCTCCTCGTCCCACAGGGATCCGCTGCCGAGCGCCGGGTTCATCGCCGCCGCGATGAAGCCGAAGTGGGCGGCGAACTTGAGCGCCATGTCGACGTAGACCTCATCCTCTCTGGCGAGCTCGGTCGCCATCTGGAGCATCCACTGGCAATAGAGCGCCATCCATGCCGTCCCGTCGGCCTGCTCGAGCGTGCCGCCACCGGGCATCGGCGCCGAGCGGTCGAAGATGCCGATGTTGTCGAGGCCGAGGAAGCCGCCCTGGAAGAGGTTGCGGTCGTCGGGGTCCTTGCGGTTGACCCACCAGGTGAAGTTGGTCAGCAGCCGGTGGAACACCCGCTCGAGGAACGCTCGGTCACCCTTCCCGCGTATCTCCGCCTCGCGCTCGTAGACGTACAGCGCCGCCCACGCCGTCACCGGAGGGTTCACGTCTGAGAAGTTCCACTCGTAGGCCGGGATCTGGCCGTTGGGGTGCATGAACCGGGTGAGCAGGAGCAGCTCGACCTGATGCTTGGCGAAGTCGACGTCGACCAAGGCCAGCGGACCGCAGTGGAAAGCCAGATCCCAGGCCGCGAACCACGGATACTCCCATTTGTCGGGCATCGAGATCACGTCGCCGGCGAGCATGTGGAACCACATCACGTTGCGGAGGGGGCTCGCGGGAGCGTTGGGGTCCCAGGGATTGATCCCGTGCTCGCGCAGCCAGCGATGGACGTCGTACTCGTAGTACTGCTTGCCCCACAGCATCCCGGCCAGGGCCTGGCGCATCACGTTCGCGCCATCGGGGCTCAGGGTGGACGGGATGACGTGGGCATAGAAGCGGTCGGCTTCCTCGCGCCGCGCGTCCACGACCCGGGTGAAATCCGCTCCGAGCGGGCGCGCGGGCGCTGCGCCTCGCCCGGTGAGTCGCAGCCGGACGGCGTCGCGTTCGCCGGGGCCTAGCTCGAGCACGTGCCGGGCCGCAACCTTGGTGCCGGTCCACTGCGGATTCACCGCGTCGGCCGCGCCGTGCACGACGAAGTCGTTGATCCCGTCCTTGACGTACGGCGACGCGTTGGGTGCTCCGAACAGTCGCGCGTTGTTCGTCTCGTTCTCGCAGAACAGGAGCTCCGCCGATCGATCGGCCCTGAGCGTCCACTCGCCGAGCTCCGGATGCCGCACACGGACCGAGGCGAGGCCGGGCTCGCCGTCGGCCTGCTCGAACACCGGCTTTGCGACCTCGTCTCCCCACGACCAGGTGTTGCGGCACCACAGCGTGGGCAACATGTGCAGGGTCGCGGTGTCGGGCCCGCGGTTGATCGCGGTGAGAAGCATCAGGATGTCGTCGTGGTCGGCCTTGGCGTACTCGACGATCACGTCGAAGTAGCGGTCATCCTCGAAGACGCCGGTATCGAGCAGCTCGTACTCGAACTCCTGCTTGCCGCGGGCGGCGTTCGTCGCGATCAGGTCCTCGTACGGGAACGCGCGCTGCGGGTACTTGTACTGGCAGCGCAGGTAGGAGTGGGTGGGAGTGCTGTCAAGGTAGAACCAGTACTCCTTGACGTCCTCGCCGTGGTTGCCCTCGCCGTTGGTGAGGCCGAAGATGCGCTCCTTGAGGATCGGATCCGCGCCGTTCCACAGCGCCAGGGCCAGGCACAGGCGCTGGCGATCGTCGCAGATGCCCGCGATCCCGTCCTCGCCCCACCGGTAGGCCCGCGACCTCGCCTGATCGTGCGAGAAGTAGTTCCAGGCATCGCCGTTCGCGCTGTAGTCCTCTCGGACGGTGCCCCACTGACGCTCGCTCAGATATGGCCCCCACGACTTCCACGGGATCTCGCCGGTGCGCGCCTGCTCGAGCCGGCGGTGTTCGGGTGTGTCGATCATGTCGGTGAGCCTCGACAATACTTGTGGGATGTCCATCCGGGTGTGCAGCTCCGCGTTCGTCGGACGGTCGGCCGAGCTCACCGAGCTCGAGGCCGCGCTGGCCGACGCTGCCGCCGGACGCCCCCGGCTGGCGCTCATCGTCGGCGACTCGGGCGTCGGCAAGACGCGCCTGCTCTCCGAGCTGACCTCGCGCGCCCGCGCCTCCGGCGCGCGGATCCTGAGCGGCGATTGCATGTCCCTCGGCGAGGGAGAGTTGCCATACGCGCCTCTGGTCGGGGCGCTGCGTTCGCTGGCCCGGGCCGGCGATCCCGTACTCGAGCAGCTCCCGCCGGCCGTGCGCAGGGAGCTCTCGACGCTCCTGCCCGTGCTGCAGGACGGAGCTCCGGCCTCGGCCCCTTCGGGCGATGAATCGGCGCAGGCCCGCCTGTTCGAGGCGGTGCTGTGGCTCCTGGACCGCCTCGGCGAGGACGCCCCGGTCCTGCTTGCGATCGAGGATCTGCACTGGGCGGACCGAGCGACTCGCTCTTTCGTGACCTTCCTCGGCCGCAGCCTGTGCCGGGAGCGGGTGCTG
>JAFASF010000004.1 GCA_019244745.1 Solirubrobacterales bacterium
AGTGCGGCGCTCGATGTCGCGCTCGTCGAAGCTGCCGCGGCGCATGTTCTCCCGCACGAGCTCCGTGGCGACGTACCCCGGGCTCACCGCCACGCACCGAACGCCCCGGCTTGCCCACTCGATCCCGAGCACCTTCGTGAGTCCGAGAAGACCGTGCTTCGCGGAGGCGTAGGCGGCGCGTCCGGGCATCGCGGTGTGCGCGAGCGCCGAAGCGATGTTGATGATCACCCCGCGCCCGGTGGCGAGCATGTGCCGGCCGGCCGCCTGGGCGCAGAGGAACGGCGCCGTCAGGTCGAGCTCGATAACCCGCCGCCAGTCGGCGATCGTCAGGTCTTCGGTTGGTGCGATGAATCCGACCCCCGCGTTGTTGACGAGGATGTCGAGTCCGTGCAGGTTTTGGGTCGCTGCATCGACCAGCGCCGCGACCTGGGCCGGGTCGCACACGTCGGCGGCAACCGCGATGGCGCGTTCGCCGGCTGCGTTGATGTCTTGCGCGACTCGCTCGGCCCGGTCTTGACGGCGGGAGTTCACGACCACGGCCGCCCCGGCGCCGGCGAGCTCGTGCGCGATCGCCTCGCCGAGCCCTGAGGAGGACCCGGTGACGATCGCCACCCGGCCGGCGAGCGAGTTGCCCGGCGCGTGAGCCACGGCGGCGGCGTTCAGGAGGTGGCGCGGAGCGTGCGGGGCCGGACCGTCCGGTCCCGCGCGCTCATGCCCAGTCGGTCGTTTCTAGACGGTCGCCAGATGCGCGGCCTCGAACGCCCCGGTCAGCGGGCCGGGGAACGCGTCGTTGTCGAGGATCTTGCCCGGGACGCTGTCGAACAGCCGCCCGACCACCCGTCCGCGCTCGATCAGTGCCGGACGGTCGTGCACCGGGAGCACGAAGCGCCCCGAGTTCAGCGCCTTGCGGATCGCCGCCTTCTCCTGGCGCTTGGTCGTGGCGTGATTGCCGGTGACGGCGGGATCCATGTACATCACCTGCAGGAACGGGTCGTTGAGCTGGTTGACGACGTCGTAGATGACGTCGCCGCAGATGCACGCCGTCCCCTCGTCGGTTTCCACGATGACGTTCATCGACCCCTCGGTGTGACCGCCCGCGGCCTCGCAGCGAACGCCGGGGATGATCTCTTCGGGTCCCCCTATCTCGAGGTCGAGCAGCTGCAGGGCGCCGGGCGTGTGCAGCCGGTCGACGAGGTGCTTGATGTAGTCGGCGGGGTACTGCTCGCCCATCATTCCCGAGACCGAGAACTCCAGCTCGCGCCGGTTTATGACCACGACCGTGTCCATCGGGAACTCGGAGTCCTTGCCGGCGTGGTCGATGTGCAGGTGGGTGTGGAGGATGAAGCCGACGTCGGCCTTCTCCAGGCCGTGCTTGGCGAACTGCTTGTCCATGCCCTGGTCGCCGTTGTAGAACCCCTTCATCCCGAGGTTGCCCATGATCTCGGGATGGCTGAAGCCGGTGTCGACGACGATCGGCGTCTCACCACCCGTGATCAGAAACCCGAACGTGGGGACCTGAAGCGGGGTCCCGCAGTTGTGGCCAAGGACGAGGAAGCTCGACTCGAGCTCGATGTCGCCAAGGTCCAGGACCTTGATCTCCAGACCCATGCCTTCCCTCCTTTGTAGAAACTGGTCCCTCTGGGCAAGCATCGCACCGCGGCATACGGGCGTCAACGCCGAGGGCTTGCATCTGTGGGTTCCCGCTTGTAGGTTCGCCGGGAGATGCGGTCCACCACGGATCTGTGAAGCCGCCACCATTCGAGTACCACGCGCCGGAGAGCATCGAGGAGGCTCTTTCCCTGCTCGCCGGGGTTGACGGGGCGCGGGTGCTGGCCGGCGGCCAAAGCCTTCTCCAGTTGATGAAGTTCCGGCGCGCGAAGCCCTCGACGCTCGTGGACATCAACGGGGTGGGCGAGCTCGACGCGATCGAGCAACGCGACGGCGAGCTGCGCATTGGTGCACTCGTGCGCCAACAGCGGCTGCTCGAGGACGAGCTCGTGGCACGTTCGTGGCAGCTGCTACGCGAGGCAACGCGTTTCGTCGGATATGCCGAGACGCGCCGGCGCGGGACCGTCGGCGGCTCGCTGGCGTTTGCCGCGCCGTGGGCGGAGTTGTGTGCCGCGACCGTCGCGCTCGACGCGACGATCGACGTTCGATCGGCGAATCACGGCTCGCGGTCGATCCCGGCGCGCTCGTTCTTCCGGGGCCCTTACGAGACCGCGCTCGAGGCCGGCGAGCTGATCACCGGCGTGCGGTTTCCGGCCCGATCGCGGCGCTCGGGGGCGTCGTTTCACGAGGTCAGCGCACGCTACCGCGACTACGCGCAGGCCGCGGCGGCCGCGGTGGTGGACCTCGATGACGCCGGCGAGTGCGCCTCGGCGGCGGTCGTGCTCGTGGGCGTCGCCCGGACGCCTTGGTTGGTCGATGTGACGGCGATGGTCCCTTCGCTCGACGGGATCGGGGACGGTTTCGAGCCCGAAGACGACGTTGAGGCCTCCGCTGAATACCGGCGCCGCGTCGCGCCCGTCCTGGCCCGCCGGGCGGTTCAAGAAGCGTTTGAGAGGGCGCGGGCCGCATGAGTCCGTCGCTGCCCGTGCGGATTTCGGTCAACGGCCGGTGGCGTGAGGGCGTGGTGGAGCCCCGGCGCACGCTGGCCGACTTTCTCCGCGAGGACCTCGGCCTGAAGGGCGCCCACCTGGCGTGCGAGCACGGCTTCTGCGGAAACTGCAACGTCCTGTTCGACGGCCACAACGTGCGCTCGTGCCTGATGCTGGCGGTGCAGGCGAACGGCCATGCCGTGGAGACCGTGGAGGGGCTCGCGCGGGACGATGGGGAGCTGGACGACCTGCAGCGGGCGTTCACGGAGCACGCGGCCATCCAGTGCGGCTTCTGCACTCCGGCGATGCTCCTGACCGCGAAGGAGTTCCTCCGTGAGCACCCGGGGGAGACGGACGAGGTGGCGATCCGGAGAGCGATCAGCGGGGTGACCTGCCGCTGTACCGGCTACCAGCAGATCGTCGAGGCAATTCGCTCGGTGGCGGCGGCCACTTCGGAGCGGGCGGCGGAGCAGGCATGACGATCGAACAGCATCCCCCGGCGGCCAGGATCGCCGACGACACCGCGCTCCGGGAGGCCGGCCGCCGCTGGATCGGCAAGAGCCTCAACCGGGTCGAGGATCCCCGCTTCCTTCGCGGCGAGGGTAGGTACATCGACGACATCACCCTCCCCGGGATGGCGCACGCCGCGATCGTCCGCAGCCCGCACGCCCATGCCCGGATCGTCAGCGTCGACACCTCCAAAGCGGAGCGGCTTGCGGGCGTGGTCAGGGTCCTGACCGGGGCCGACGTCGCCGCTCGCGCCGGCCCACTGCCGTCGTTCGGCGCCGGCCCGATCATCCAGGACATGATCGCCACCGAGAAGGTGCGCCATTACGGCGAGGCGGTCGCGGCGGTGATCGCCGAGGACCGCTACATCGCCGAGGACGCGTGCGATCTGATCGAGGTGGAGTACGAGGAACTGCCGGTGGTGCTCGACCCGTTCGAGGCGCGCAAGGAAGGGTCTCCGTTGGTGCACGAGAAGCTCGGGACCAACGTCGCCTACGAACGGACGTTCACGTTCGGCGAGGTGGAGCGGGCCTTCGCGCAGGCGCCCCGCAAGGTCCGGGCGAGGCTCCGCTGGCCGCGCTCGACCGGCATGCCGATGGACATGAACGGGGCAATCGGCGATTACGACGCGGGCACCGGCGTGCTGACGATTTACGCCAACTCGATGAACTTCACCTACTTCCTGTGGCTGATCGCCGTCACGCTGAAGATCCCGGCCAGCAGGCTGAAGATCGTCCCGGTCGCGGCCGGCGGGAGCTTTGGCTCGAAGTTCTTCATGCACAAGGTCCCCACGTTCGCCGGCTTCCTGTCGATGGTCGCCGGCCGGCCGGTCAAGTACGTCGAGGACCGGATCACCCACATCGTCAACAACGATCACTGCGGCTCGGACCGCCACTACGACGCCGAGCTCGCCTTCGACGACGACGGCACGTTCCGGGCCCTGCGGATCGACTGCGTCGACGACTACGGCGCCTACCTCCAGTTCGGGACCGGCACGCACGGCAACGCGCTTTCGCAGATCGTCGGCCCCTACCGGATCCGCGAGGTTGAGTACTCGCTGCACGCGGTCCTGACGAACAAGAATCAGCAGGGCGCCTACCGGGGCTTCGGCGCGGAGTGCTCGAACTGGGTGCTCGAGCGGCTGGTGGACTTCGCGGCGCGCGATCTCGGCTTGGACCGGGTGGAGATCCGGCGGCGGAATCTGATCGGGCCCGACGAGTTCCCGTACCGGACGCCCACCGGGAACATCTACGACAGCGGCAACTACCAGGGTGTGCTCGAGAAGGTGCTCGAGACCGTCGACTACGACCACTGGGTCGCCGAGCGCGAGCGGGCTCGCGCCGATGGCCGCCACGTCGGGATCGGCGTCGTCGCGTCGAACGAGCGCAGCGTCTTCAGCACGACCGAGTTTTGGTTCTGGTTCGACCAGCCCGAGTTCACGCCCACGGCAAGCCCGGAGAGCGCGAGCATCCAGATCGACCCGACCGGGCAGATCGTGGTCACCCTGCACTCTCAGTCCCTCTGGGGGAACAGCCCCGAGACCGTCGTCTCGCAGGTGGTCGCCGAAGA
>JAFASF010000059.1 GCA_019244745.1 Solirubrobacterales bacterium
ACGTTCAGGTGAACGCCGGCCCCGAGCTCAAGTCCCGCGAAGTGCGTCAGCCGCGGCAGGATGTCGATCCGCCAGCAGAAGTGCTCCGCCCCCTGCGGCGCCGTCCGGATCCACAGGTTCAGCGGCGGACTCGCCCCGAGCCGGCGCCCCAGCCGGCGCAGGGCCTCGTGGAGCATCGGGGCTCCGGTCGGGCCATCATCCTCAAATCGCATTCGCGGAGTGCGTGGCGCAATCATCAGCTGAAACGGCACCCGGGCTCCGTAGGGCGCCATCAACACCGAGTCCTCGTCGATGGCCACGATCCGCTCGCGCTGGCGAACCTCCTCCTGGACTAGGTCGCCAAGCAGGTTTCCACCCATCGTTTGCGTCGCGTAGGCGCCGAAGCGCTCCCGCTCGCGGGCGATCGCCGCGGGGACGAAATCGAGCGCGTAGAGCTGGGCGTGGCTGTGGGGCAGCGAGGCGCCGGCCTCGCGCTGCTCATTGACGATCAGATGAAGACAGGCAGCCTCAGCATGGAACCGCATCCGCTCCCGCCAGACTTCGGCCGCGAGGCGGACCTGCTCGACCGGGAGCGCCGAGAGCGAGGTGACCGGGTTGGGGGCGTTGACGATCACCTCGTGCGCGCCGATCGCCGGCCCGGACCAGAACAGCTGTTGGTTGGCGTGCCTCGCCGCCCGCTCACCGTCGGGACCGCCCAAAGCCGGGTACAGGTTCGGGACCACGCGGACCGTCCACCCGGGTGTGTTCGGCGGGCCGCCGCCCGGCCGAACCGCGTAGACCTCGGGCGGGGTCCGGTCCTCGTGACCTTCAGCAAACGGGTCCGACTCGGGATCCAGCGGACGCGCCGGCGAGGCGCTGAGCTCGCCCCCCGGGCGGCCGGCGCGGGCACCGGCGACGATCGCCCGCTGCCCCGTCAGCGGATCGATGCGCACCTCGGGCATTAGTGACTCAGCCTGTAACTCCTCGCCCGATTCGCGGCTGCGAATCTTCGCCTGGCTACGTCCTCGTCGGCTCGCGCAGCGCTGCTGCGCGTCGCCTCTTGCGTCCTCGCCATGCTCGATTCTCGCACCCGACTCGGGCGATGATTTCCAGGCTGAGCCACTTCGCTACAACGACTTCTCCATCGCGATGTGCTCGATGCCGGCCTCCCTGAAGACCCGGCCCCGGGGACGGTAGCCCGCGTTCTCATACAGCTCCCGCGCGTACGTCTGCGCGTGCAGGACCACGCGCCGGGCACCCGCCCGCCGGGCCTCGACGTCGGCGAGCTCGAGGAGCGCGGTGGCCACGCCGCACCGGCGCGCGGACGCGCGGACGGCGAGCCGGCTGAGCTGAGCGGTCGAGCCGACCATCAGCACGCGGCACGTTCCCAGCAACTCGCCGTCCGCGACCGCCACCAGGTGAATGCCATCGGCATCGCGGCCGTCGAGCTCCTCGTACTCTGGGACGCCCTGCTCCACGCAGAACACCTCGTGGCGCAGCTCGAGGGCGGCGGTCATCTCCCGATCGCCGCGCACCTGGCGCACCTCGTACAGCGTCGTCGAGGTCATCTAGAAGCTCGCGCGAGGGGCACTTGCCGACAGCTTGCCACACGGCCGGATGGTCACCCTGGGAACAGCACCTGACGGAAGCTGCCCGATCTGCTTAAATAAGACCCGTCCTCCGAGCCAGGTGCGGCGAGGGGGCACCGCTTGCGGGGTAGTTCCTCGCCGTGTAGGGCTTCAACTGAGGCCGCCTGAGCCGCTAGACGTGTTGCCGCGGCTCGCATATTTAGACGCAACCTTCCGATTCCGATGGGTGATTCCACCCCCTTCCCGACTCCTGCCGCAATCGCGCGGGCGGAACTCTTCACGCGCGAACGGTTCGTTCACGAGGGCGAGTCCCTCGAGGACGCGCTCTCCCTCGGGTCGGCTCGACGCCGGGCGCTCGATGCTGCCCTGGCGGAGATCGACGCGGGTGCCGACCGGCCATCGATCGAGTGGCGGCGCCGGTTCTCACTGCTGCTGGGACTGGAGCGGCTGCTATCCGAGGAGGAGCCCCACCTCGCTGACGACACGATCCTGTCCTCCCATCAGGTCGATGCGCTGTCGGGCACGCTGACCGCCCTGCTGGCCGAGGCCCAGCGCAACGGGAACGGTTCGGGCAACGGCTCGATCGGCAACGCACTGGCGCCAGAGCCGGCGCAATTGGCCTCCTCAGCCATCCCCGGGGAGGAGGACTCCGACCTCGAAGACGGCGACGGCGACGATGAGGAGCCGCAGGACTGGCAGGACGAGGGCGAGCTGGACGACGACTTGCAGCTCGACGAGCAGCCCGAGGACCCGAACGCCGACCGACGCTTCTGGTTCGAGCACGCGACCGGCGCCGGCAAGACGGTCGCCGCGCTCGGCTTCGTCGAGGCGTCCCGGACGGGCGGCATCCTGATCTTGACCCACCGCCGCAACCTCGTCGACCAGTTCCACGGCGAGCTGCGCGACCGCGGCTATCGCGACCGGATCAGCGCGCCGCTGCTCGATGGCCGCGACGCCGCCAACGGCCCCGTGACCGTGGAGACATACCAGTGGTTCGTGCGCAACGCCGGACGGATGTCCGACGCCTACACGATCGTGATCTGCGACGAGGCGCATACGGCACTCGGCGAGAAGACCTCGGCATCGATCCGAAACTGGTCCGGGCCGATCTTCATCGGGATGACGGCGACCGGCGCGCTCATCGCCCGCCACGTCACCGACCTGTTCCCGACCCAGACCTCGCGCTTCGACCTCGCGCAGGCCGCCCGGCGCGGCGTGATCGCGCCGCTGCGCTGCATCCGGATCCCACCCGGCCCGGGGGTGCGGACCATCGCCAAGGTCCCGCTCAGGCGGGGCGAGGTGGACACCGAATTCGACCAGGAGATGCTGGCCGAACTGCTCGACCAGACGCCGTTCAACATGGCGATCGCGGACCTCTACAAGACGCGCTTCAACGGCGTCCCCGGCATCGTCTACGCCGCCGGCGTCCGCCACGCCTACAACGTGGCCGAGGCTTTCCGCGAGCTCGGGATCAAGGCCCAGGCCGTATCGGGCGAGACCTCAAAGCGCCAGCTGGCCAAGATCCTGGCCGACTACGAGTCCGGGAAGATCGACGTCCTGGTCAACGCCATGCTGCTGGCCGAAGGCTGGAACAGCCCCCGGGCGACGATCTGCATGCACCTCGCGCCGACCGCGTCCAAGCGCGTCTACCAGCAGCGCGTCGGGCGCATCACGCGCCGGCATCCGGGTAAGGAGGCCGGGATCGTCGTCGACTTTGTGCACCCCGCGACCAAGCACGACGACCCGGTGGTGACGCTGCATTCCCTGCTCGACCGCGACGTCTATCGCGGCGGGGCGATCGTCGTCGGCCCCGTCCGGCGTGGACGGGGCCGACGAGTCCGCGTCGAGCGCAGGGTGCTTCCGGTCACGCCCGAGCCCGAACGCCGCGCCGAGGTGTTCGAGCGGGAACTGTGGCGGATCGCGGTCGAGCACCTCGACTACGGCGAGCAGCACGTGTGGGCGGCGCTCGCCGGCGCCCGGGTCGCCCCCAACGGCTGGCGCCGGGCCAAGGCGATGCTCCACTTCGACCGGGGCGGCGAGCTCAAGCGGCGTTTCCTGCTCACCGCGGTGCAGCGCAACCGCAACTCGCAGCTGCGTCTGCGGGCGCTCCAGGAGATCGCGGCCTCCCGCGACGCCGAGGCGTTCGACACCGCGATCGACATCATGGCCGGCTGGCCGCGCGACGAGCGGCGCGAGGGAGTCAAGATCATGCTCCAAGCGCTCGCCGAGCGCCGGATCGGCCGCCGTGACCAGGCCAACGCGTGGATCTGGCGGATGGCCGAGTACACCCGCGAGGTGCACGAGGAATACGCCGTTCAGCGCTGGCCGGAGACCAAGCGGCTGCTGGGGCTGTTGGTGAACTCGAGCGGAGCCGCCCACGCCCGCAACGCCCGGCGCCTGGTACACGCCTCCCGCAAGGAGGACCGGCGGCTGTCAGCGGCGCTGCTCGCCGCGGCGCTCGCGCACACTCCCGAGGCCGAGGAGGCGCTGCGTGGGGCGCGCACGCGGATGGCGCGCAAGCCGGCCGCCCTGGCCA
>JAFASF010000171.1 GCA_019244745.1 Solirubrobacterales bacterium
AAGCAGGGCGCGTTCTCGGAGTCGCTGAACGTGGCCTCCCTGTGGAAGCTGCCGATCGTCTACGTGATGGAGAACAACTCCTACAACGTGGTCACCCGCGTCGAGCAGGAGGACGCCAACGCCGCGGCGGGCGATCCGCTCGCGATCAAGGCCCAGGCGTTCTCGATGCCCGGGGTGACGGTCGACGGCGGCGACCCGGTCGCCGTGTACGAGCAGGTCGTCCCAGCGGTGGAACGCGCGCGCTCAGGAAGCGGGCCGACGCTCGTGGAGTCGCTCGTCTACCGCCTGAGCGCCCACGGGAACATCATCGCGCCGCCGGGGGTCCCCCTGCACTTCCCCGAGCACGAAGCGATCGAGGTGTTCGGCAATCCCGAGGAGTACGAGGCCGCCAAGCGCGGCGACCCGGTGCCGCGATTCCGCGGCCGGCTGGTCACCGACGGGGTGCTGACCGCCGAGGAGGCGGACCGCATCGCCGAGCAGGCCCGCGAGGAGATGCAGGCGGCCGTGGAGTTCGGGCTCAACAGCCCGTTTCCCGAGCCCGATGCGGCCCTCAACCACGTCTACGCCTAAGCGCTAGGAGGATTCTTCGATGGCACGCGAGATCCCCTACATCGCGGCGATCAACGAGGCCATCCACCTGGAGATGGCGCGCGACGACACCGTGTTGTATTTCGGACAGAACCTGGCCACGACCGAAAACGACGAGTTCGTGAAGGCGTTCGGGCACGACCGAGTGCGCGTGACCCCGATCTCGGAGACGGCCGAGATCGGGATGGCGATCGGCGCGGCGCTCGCTGGCTATCGCCCGGTCGTCGAGCTGTATATGGCCGAGTTCATGCTCGTCGCGATGAACCAGGTCGTCAACGAGGGGCCGCGTTTCCGGTACATGAGCGGCGGTCGCGTGAAGGTGCCGATCGTGCTCAAGGCCGGCTACGGCTTCACCGCCGGCTGGGCGGGCCAGCACACCGGCTCGATCTACAACATGTTCACGGGCATCCCGGGACTCAAGGTCGCGCTCCCGGCGAGGCCCGCGGACGCTAAGGGCCTGATGGCCACGGCGATCCGGGACGACAACCCGGTGTGCTTCTTCCACCACTACCTGCTGACGCTCGAGCCCGGCGACGTGCCCGAGGGCGAGTACCTGGTCCCGTTCGGCCAGGCCGACATCCGCCGCTCGGGCGGCGACGTGACGGTCGTAGCCACCGGCTGGATGGTCGGCAAGGCGCTCGCCGCGGCCGAGACGCTGGCGTCGGAAGGGATCGAGGCCGAGGTCATCGACCCGCGCACGCTCAACCCGCTCGACCTCGCGACGATCCTCACGTCGGTCGAGAAGACCGGCCGGGCGGTGCTCGTCGATCAGGCAACGCGCCGCGCCTCGGCGTCACAGATGATCGCGGCCGAGATCGCCGACCTGGGCTTCCGCTGGCTCAAGGCCCCGATCAAGCAGGTGACGGGGCTCGAGGCCACCGTGCCGTACAGCGAGCCGATGGAGGCCTACGTGCTGCCCGACGAGGAGAAGATCGCGGGGACCGTCCGCCAGGTGCTCGGGGAGGCGCCGGTAGCCGCGTAGGCACCTACCGCACCGCCGCCGACCTGCCCGCGACTCTCGCCGAGGCGCCGACTCCCCTCGTGCGCACGCTCGATCCCCAGACCGCAGCCGATCTCCTGCGCACGACGTGGCGGATCCGCTGCTTCGAGGAGCGGGTGGCGGCGCTCAAGCGGACCCTCCAGGTCCACGGCCTGATCCACCTGAGCGTCGGAGGCGAGGGCGTCGCCGCGGCGGTCTGCGCGCAATTGCGCGACGAGGACGTGGTCTATAGCGGGCATCGCGCGCACGGGCACGCGATCGCCAAGGGCGCGCCGACCGAGCGCGTGATGGCGGAGCTGATGGGGCGCGTGGACGGGCTGTGCCGGGGCCTCGGCGGCTCGATGCACCTCGTCGACCGCGATCGTGGGTTCTTCGGCGCCACCGGCGTCGTCGGCGGCAACCTGCCGCTGGCGCTCGGCAACGCGCTCGCCGCCCGCGTGCGCGCCGGCGACGAGGTCACGGTCGTGTTCTTCGGCGACGGCGCCGTCCAGGCCGGCCACTTCCACGAGTCGGTCAACCTGGCCGCGCTGTGGCGCCTGCCGGTGATCTTCGTGTGCGAGAACAACGGTGTCGCCGAGTTCACCTCCAGGTCGGAGCACACCACGGTCGAGTTGGTCAGCGACGTGGTGGCGCCGTACGGGCTGCAGCGCGAGACCGTGGCGGGAAGCGACGTTCCGGCGATCTTCGAGGCCTTCGGGGCCTTCCTGGAACGCGCTCGCGCCGGCAACGGCCCGTTCCTGCTCGAATGCCTCACCCATCGCCGGCGCGGCCACTACGAGGGCGACCCGGAGCGGTACCGGGACCCGGTGGCGGAGGAGGAATGGAGGCGCCGCGACCCGGTGGCGCGGCTTCAGGCGCACGCGATCGAGAACGGCTGGCTCGACCCGGGCTCCGCCGGCGCGATCGAGCGGGAGGCGCAGGCGGAGATCGAGCGCGCGGTGCGGTTCGCCCGCGAAAGCCCGTACCCCGAGCCGGGCGCCGCCGAGCCCTTCGTTTACGCGCTCGCCGTCGGGTGTCCTGAAAAAGGCCCGCATACGGGGCCTTATCTCGGACACCCCTCCGCGACCGGCGCCCGCCCGCATGGCGGCGCTGGTCCGCCCGAGTCCGAGGTCACCTTCGTCCGGGCGATCAACGACGCCCTCGCCCGCGCCATGCGCGCCGACGAGCGCGTGATCGTGATCGGCGAGGACGTCGCCGAGGGAGGCCCGTACATGGCGACCGCCGGCCTCGCGGATGAGTTCGGCCGGGACCGGGTGCTCAACACGCCGATCAGCGAAGGCGCGGTGTGCGGCGTCGCGATCGGCGCCGCTCAGGCCGGGCTGCGGCCGGTCGTGGAGATCATGTTCATCGACTTCATCACTTTGGCGCTCGACCAGCTGGTCAACCAGGCGGCCAAGGCTCACTTCATGTCCGGCGGCCAGCTCTCGGTGCCGATGGTGCTGCGAACGACGTGCGGCGCCGGCAGCCGCAGTGGCGCTCAGCACTCCCAGAGCCTCGAGGCGTGGGTCGCCCACGTCCCCGGACTGAAGGTCGTGATGCCGAGCAGCGCCGCTGACGCCACGGGGCTGCTGGCCTCCGCCATCGCCGACCCGAACCCGGTCGTGTTCGTCGAGAACCGAGCGCTCTACTTCCGGCGCGAGCAGCTGCCGGAGGCGCCGGAGCGGCTGCAGCTGGGCCGGGCGCACACGCTCCGATTCGGCGCGGATATCACGATCGTCGCCACCTCGCGGCTCGTCGGCGACGCCCTCGAGGCGGCCGACCGGCTGGCGGCCGGCGGCGTGCAGGCCGAGGTGATCGACCCTCGAACGCTCCTGCCACTCGACCTCGAGACGATCGCGGGCTCGGTGCGGCGAACCGGGCGGGCGGTGGTCGCCCACGAGGCGGTCACGCTCGGCGGGTTCGGCGCGGAGCTCGCGGCGCAGATCCAGGACGCCGCGTTCGATCGTCTCGAGGCGCCCATCCAGCGCGTCGGTGCGCCGTTCACGCCCGTCCCGGTCAGCCCACCGCTCGAGGACGCCTATCGGCCCGGCGCAGGCGAGATCTACGCCGCGGCGCGGAGCGCGATCGAGTGGGATTGGCCCGAGGGGAAAGAGCCGCCCCTCACCACCGCCGGTGGTCGAGATTTCCGCTCATAGTCAGCTGAGATCTCGCTCACGCCGGCGCCGAGCGCGCGTCCGTCCCGCGGCTCACTCAAATCAGCGAAGACGCGGGCGCCTAGCGCGCATCCGCCGCGCGGCTCATTCGAATCAGCGAAGACGCCGGCGCCTAGCGCGCGTCCGTCCCGCGGCCCATCCGAATCAGCGAAGACGCCGGCGCCTAGCGCGCATCCGCCCCGCGGCCCATCCGAATCAGCGATGCCCCCGGCATGCGCTCCCGAATGTCCGCATGGCGCAACACGATCTCCAGGTTGGTCAGGGCGATCCGGGCGTGCTCGCGCGCCAGGCTTTCGGCTCGCGCGCCCTCTCGCCGTTCCACCGCCTCGACGAGCCCCAGGTGATGCCGGTGCGCCACGACCAGGATCTGGCGCGATTCCGGAAGCTCGGCCTCAGTCAGGACGAACGCGCTGGGGCCGGCAAACGGCAAGGAGACGATGCCCTCGAGGGCGCGTTCCAGGAGCGGGCTGCCGGCGACCTTGAGCAGTCGGGCGTGAAAGCGCTCGTTGAGGTCCACGTAGAGCTCGAACGATTCGTAGTCCGCTCGGCGAACCAGCGGCTCGATCGCGTCATTGATCGCGCGCAAGGCCCGGATGTCCCGGCGGGTCGCGCCCCGTTCCGCGGCAAACCGGGCCGCGGTCCCCTCCAACACGCCACGAAGCTCGATGGCGTCGTGGATGTCGGCCGCGGTGAACTCACGCACCGCGTAGCCCCCGCCGTTGAGGCCGCGCAGCAATCCCTCGTGCTCGAGGGTGGCGAGCGCAAGTCGCAGCGGAGACCTGGAGACGCCCAGCCGCTCGACCAGCGGCAACTCCGACATCCGCTCGCCGGCGGCGAACTCGCCGCTCAGGATCAGCTCACGGAGTCGAAGGAGCGCCCGCGTCGTCTGAGTCCGATTCGCCCGCGTGGTCCGGGATCGCTTGACCCGCGCGCTCGGGGCCAACGTCGTACGCGTGGTCTGGTCTGGATTCGCCCGGTTCGCCAAGTGCTCGCCCGCCGTAGGGCGCCCCGGCGCGCCGAAGGCACCCCGATGACGCTTCAAAACGGTCTATCAACCGCGCAGTCTATTGATGGTCGGCGCGGTCACGATTCGCTGTATGCAGAATGGCTGTCAAACGCCCGAGAGTGGGCTCTTTTGCGCCGTGTTAGGGAGTTCTTGCATACAGCACTCCACGCAATTAGTATGCGCCCCCGCTCGCCAACCGGAGCGGGTTCACAGCGAGGTCACTCGAGGAGGAGAGATCGTGAGGATGGAGCAGCTACGGACCCTGATGCCGCGGACGCGGCTTTGTCTCACCCTTGCGGCGGTCGTCGGTGCGGCGGTCGTGGCGGGCTGCGGGAGCAGCAGCAGCAGTTCGACCACCAGCGGCGCCTCCGCGAGCGGCACCACCAGCTCGAGCGCCAGCGCCAGCACGTCCGTCTCGAGCAACACGTCGTCGTGCGGGCCGAAACCGGGCGTGAAGGCAAGCGGCACACCGATCCTGCTGGGGGCGATCGCGACCAAGCAGCCCGGAACCGACTTCACCGACATCCCGAACATGGCGGCCGCGTACTTCGCGTGCGTGAACGCCAACGGGGGCGTCAACGGTCATCCGATCCAGCTGTTGACCGAGACCGAGCAGACCAACCCGTCGCAGATCGCCGCCGACGCGGCCAAGCTCGTCGCGGCACACGTGGTCGGCATCGTCGGCAACACGAGCATCCTCGAATGCACGATCGACCACACATTCTGGGAGAAGCACGGCTACTACGCGGTCGACTCCGGGATCGCCCCCGAGTGTTACTCAACTCCGAACAGCGCGGCGGTCAACATGGGACCGCGCTACAGCTCCGACGGGGCGGTGCAGTACGCGCTCGCGCAGCATGCGAGCAAGATCGTGTTCGACCAGTCGAACGTGCCGGGCACCGGCTACATATTTGCGGGCCCGCAGGCGGTCGCGGCCGCCTCGCACGTGCCGATCACCGGCCTCACCGAGAACGTGCCGATCCAGGACGCCAACTCGGTTGCCCTCAAGGAGGTCGATGACGCTGGACCCAACGGGGCCGTGGTGCTCAACTTCACGCCGCCGTACGCGCTGGTCATCCTCCAGGCGGCCCAGAAGCTCGGGATCGAGAATCGGGTCAAGCTATGGGGATGCTCGACGCCGTGCAACACGGACTTCCTGGCCAAGGCGATCGGGCCGAAGTGGAACGGGAAGCTGTTCGTCAACGCCGAGCTGACCCCGCCGGACACGACCAACACGGCGAACATGCAGCTCTACAAGGCGATCCTCAAGCAGTACGGCTCGGCGGTGTCGGGCGGAATCGGCAGCTTCAGCCAGATGGGCTTCACCGAGGCGGAGATCGCCACCCACGCCCTCGAGTCGGTGAAGGGTGGGTACACAGTCCCGAGCGTCAACAAGGCGTTCCAGGACGTCCACGCGTTCACCACCGGTCAGCAGTGTGAGCCGTGGACGTATGGCAACTACCCACTGCACATCCCCAACAACGTCGACTACACGGTGACTCCGAACAACGGACAGATGACCATGGCGCAGGGCTGCACCCCGATCTCCTCGGCGGATCCGCAGATCGCGCAGTATCGAAAAGTGTCGGGCGGGTAAGGCCCCCCGGCGGCCGCGAGGCGATCAGGGCGCCCAGGGCTCGTAGCAAAATGACAGGCGAACCCTAAGTCGATGCCGAGCTGGACCGATATTCAGCAATTCCTCGTCACGGGTCTCTCCCTTGGCGGGGTGTACGCCCTGTCGGGCGTTGGAATGGTGGTCCTCTACCGGGCCACCGGCGTGCTGAACCTGGCCTTCGGTGCGGTTGGCGCGATGGGCGCCCTGATCGCATGGCAGCTGATCAACCACTCGGGCTTGAACGACTGGCTGGCGTTCGCGGTGGCCGTTCTGTTCGGCGGCGTGGTTACGCTCGCCTACGGGATGGTGTTCGGCCCGGCCCTGGCCCGGCGCGATCCGCTCGTGAAGGCGGCCGCCACGCTCGGGCTGATGCTCATCCTGCTCGGGGTGATGGACCTGCTGTGGCCCTCGAGTGGGGGCGCCTCGCGCTCGTTGACGCTCCCGACCGACAACAACACGTTCCAGGTCGGACAGATCTCGGTCACGTACACCAACGTGATCGCGCTGGCACTAGGGCTCGCGATCACGATCGTGACCGCCGCGTTCCTGCGCTTCACGAAGCTCGGAATCGCGATGCGGGCGATGGCCAACGACCGTGAGATCACCGCCACGCTCGGGGTCCCGGTGCGGCGAGTCACCGCGGCGGCGTGGTTCGGATGCGGGCTGCTGTCCGGCATCGCGGGCGTCCTGCTCGCCGACCTGGTGGCGCTCGACGCGACCACGCTGACGTTCCTGGTGATCTCCTCGCTGGCGGCGGCGCTGATCGCTCGCCTGCGCTCGATCGCGGTCACGTTCGTGGCCGCGATCGTCATCGGGGTCGTCGACGCGGAGCTCACCCCGGTCCAGTCGGTGAGCAACTACCGCGACATGACGCCGTTCGTGCTGGCCGCGATCGCGCTGCTGGTG
>JAFASF010000245.1 GCA_019244745.1 Solirubrobacterales bacterium
CCCGATGCTCTCGCACGGACGGTGGGTGGTGTGCGCGGCATCCGGCGAACCGAGCCGCGGGCGGGACTGGCACCCGCCTCACGCGGGCGCAGGCGGGACCGGCACCCGCCTCGTCGGGCGGTGTCGGCTCAGGCGCACAGGGACGTGGTCGCTCGAATGGGGCACATACGCACCGTTGGAGCGACCACGCCCCTTCCGGAGCGGGTGGCCGGGGTTCGCCGACTGTCGACTCCCCCTACCCTTCCCGAGCGGGTGGCGGGATCCGCCGACCGCCGGCCCCCCTACATGCGCGCCGGCCTCGGTTCCTTTCGCAAACCACGCGGCCCCCGGGCTCACCGATCCCGCCCCCCGCTCGCATCCGGCCACATCTCCGGCCGACCCGGCTTTCCGCGTTTCGTCAGGCCGCCTCGGCCTCGGCCGCAAATCCGAGGCCCACCTCCAGCCCCTCGAAGTACTCCCGCGCAAGCCGGCCCCAGCGCTGATGGCGGTCCACGAACAGCGCGTGCGCCCGCTCGCGTGGCCACCGCGGCGGCAGCAGGCTCGCGGGTAGATCCGGGTCGAGGAACGGGAACTTCCGCCACGCGTGCACCAGCGTGGTCTGCATCCGGAAACACGCTTCGGGCGTGGCCGGACGGACCCGCGCGAAGTCCTCGATGAACGCTGTGTACTGCTCTCGTACCCGCTCGAGATCCCAGGCGGCCGCCGCGACTCGCTCTGGATCACCTACCGCCCCGAACTCGGCGACGAACGACGTCGCGTCAGCGGCGGCTTCGCCGTCGATCGCGTCGGCCAGCTCGCCCTCGCGCTCGACATGCGGCGTCAGCCACACCCCGCCGCCGAGCGAACCTAGACCGGCCCAGGCCAGCCGCGAGCGCAGCTGGTGGCGGACAGCGCGGCGCTCTTCCGGAACGCGCAGGACCACCATCAGCCAGCGTCCGTCCCACTGCCACGGGTGGCCGAACGAGTAGATGCGCTCGGCGCCGTTGCGAAGCAGCTCCGCGGTTTCCACGCTGAGCGACATCCGCGAGCGGCGCCCGCGGCGCTCGGTGGTCAGCCAGCCCTCACGGGTGCTGCGCGCCAGGGCCTGACGCGACGCGTGGCGGCTGTAGCCCACCGCGCCCAGCGCAGCGACGAGCGTCTCCTGCCAGACGCTGCCGGACCGGGGCAGCACGTATTCGCCCAGCACGGTGAGCAGCACCGACCGTGCCGCCGGCGCGCCCACCGATCGCCGTCTCAGCTGGTCGTCCACGGCGCCGGCGGATCGTCAACATGCGAGTGACCGGCGGGGTCCGATGCCGGCAGATCCGAGCGCACCGCTTCGAAGTGCGTGTTACAGCTCCGGCAACGGACCTGGCTCGTGATCAGCTGTCCCCCCCAGAGCGACACCAGCTCGACCTCCGACGATCCGCAGAACGGACAGCACGCGGGCTCGCCGCTCACCTCCGATGCACCTCGTCCCAGCCGTCCCAATCAGCGGGCTCATCCAGCGCCACGCGCGCGCCCACGCCATCCGACAGAGCGAGAAGCCACTCGCGAACGCGCCGCCGGATCGCCGCCGGACCCTCGATGACCATGCCCCGCGCGATCGCCTCCTGGTAGCCGGGATGCCCGTCCGGACCGGGCCACCGCGAGGCCTGCGCCCACATCTCGCCTATTCGCTGGATGAGCAGGTCCAGATCGCTCCCGCCCGTCCGGCCGATGCGGCGCAGCCACGCCTCGGCGTGAACCCGGTGGGCGCCTTCCTCCTGAAGGATCTTGCGCGCGCGCTGGGCCAGCGGCTCGATCGAGCTGTCACGCGCGGTCGCGACGAACGTGGTGAGGATGCCGTCGACCACCAGGTTGGCCGCGATGAACGAGGCCCAGTCGGGGAGCTCGCGCGCGATCACGGGCAAGGGATAACCCGCTTCGAGCCCCTCGTCGTCGCGACTCACGCCCAGCTTCGCGAGCACCGGATAAGTGGCCCGCGCGTGGCCGAGCTCGTCCTGGGCCATGGCGGCCGCGGCCACCGCGGACTCGATCGTCGGGGCGCTGACCGCCCACTCCCCATAGCGCCGCCCGAGCGCCCCCTTGTTGTCCGCGAGCGATCCGATCAGGGAGATCATCGTCGAGGTCGCCGCATCGACAGCAGAGGACTTCAAACTCATGGGTGGATCGCCTCCCGGATAGCAACCCGTGGCACGAGGATCATGTGGACCCACGGCTGCTCGTCGTAGATCGCGCGCGCCGAGACCAGCGCGAGATCCTCGTCGTCCTCGGTCACCGTCCCCACGTGATGCAGCGGCTCCTCGTAGGCCTTGCGCGCGAACACCTCCCACACGGTTTCGTCCGCGCGGCTCACGCGATCATCCCGAACCGTCGGCTCACGCCACGATCCCCAGGCTCCGCATCCTCTCGCGGGCCTCCGACCGGATCCGGTCCTTCGTCCACACCGGATCCCACACCACTTCGATGTCCACCCGATCCACATCCGGGTCGCGTAGAAGGGCATCGCGGATGTCCTCCTCGATGAACTCCATCGCCGGGCAGCCCATCGAGGTGAACGTGAGCTCGACCACGGCCACGCGCCCCTCCATCCCGTAGGCGAGCGACACGATCAAGCCGAGCCCGACGACCGACACCGGGAGCTCCGGATCCTCCACCTTGCGCAGCGCATCCCACAGCCGCGCCTCGACCCGCTCGGCATCGGTCAGCGCCACCGCGACGCTCACGCCACCCTCCGCAACCCAGTGGTCTGATACCCACGCTGGAGCGTCCGAACGTATTGCTCGTTCATCGGACCCCGGGCCCGCCAGCGCGCCAAGACCTCGTCCCAGCCAATCGCGCCCTCGCCGAGCAGCCACTCGCGCCGGTCAGCGTCGAAACGGGCCGGAAACGGGCAGTCGATCACGTAGCGGTCCTGCGAGGCATCGAGGTGCGCGGGCACTCGGATCTCGATCTCCTCCATGAACGGGACCACCTCGGCCATCCACGTCTGGCGAAGCTGGTCATTGGATTTGCCCTTGAAGCCGTAGTCGAGCTGCTCGGAGTGCTGCTTGCGCGCGTCGGGCAGCCCGAACCACTCGAGCGTGAGGATGAACATCCAGTCGACCGCGCGCTGGACCGCCTCCCTTCCGTCCGCCTCGCGAGTGAGCTTGCGCAGCCAGGTTCGGCCGTGGCGAAGATGAAACGTCTCCTCTTTGTCGACTTTGGCCAGCGCCCGCTTCCACGGACCGAACGTGCTCGACTCGTACACGTCTGAGAGCAGCACGAACCCGGCCTGGTCATACAGCGCGTTCGCGCACACCAGCTCGACCCACGAGCGGAGCGGTATGTCGAACGCGTACGGATATTTGAATTCCCGAGCAGGCCGCTCGTAGACGAGCCAGTCCATGTCCACCCCGAGATCGCCCAGCAGGCGATAGCCGATATGGGCGTGCGCGAGCTCGTCCTGGATGATCGACATGGCCGAACCGAAGTTGTTGAGCGCCGGGGCGCTCTGGGCCGCCAGCAGGTACGAGGGAGCGCTCACGAACTCCGTGTCGGCGGACACCGTAAGGATGCGCCGCATCCCCTCCAGATACTTGGGCGACATGTGCTGGAGGCCCTCCACGAGCTTTCCGGCGGCCAGGTGGGCCTGCACCTGCTCCTCGCTCAGCGGGGCCAGCTCTTCAATCGGGGTGTCGGCCATGGCTGCCTTTCCGCGGACCAGATGGTATGACACTTGACTTACGTCCGTGAGCGTATAGTCTCTCCTTGAAAACGTCAAGCGAGAGCGGCAGCGAGGAGGAAGGCGTGCCGGAGATGCTGATCGGAGGCGAGTGGCGCCAAGCGAGCGCTCACGAGGAGCTCGAGGTCGTGAATCCCGCCACCGAGGAGGTGGTGGACAGCGTGCCGGCGGGCGCGCCGGACGACGTCGAGCTGGCGGTCGCGACGGCCAAGCGGGCGTTCACCGACTGGTCGCAGACGGACACCGAAAAACGCGCGGCGATCCTCACCAAAGCCGCCGACCTCATCCACGAGCAGGCGCGCGAGCTCGCGGCGAAGCTCACGGCCGAACAGGGAAAGCCGCTCGCGGAGGCGGCCGGCGAGGTCAGCCATCTCGCGCACGGCGTTCGCTTCTACGCCGAGCTCGCGACCAAGGTTCGCGGCGCCTATCAGGATCTTCCGTCGACGCTCGGGCCGGCGTACGGCATGGTCATCCGCCGCCCCATGGGGGTCTGCGCCGCGATCACGCCCTACAACTTCCCGCTCACGCTCCTCGGCACGAAGGTCGCACCCGCGCTGGCGGCGGGAAACACGGTCGTGGCCAAGCCGGCGGCGACCACCCCGCTCGCGACGCTCGAGGTGGGGCGCCTGTTCTCCGAGGCCGGCGTACCGGACGGCGTGCTGAACGTGGTCACCGGACGCGGGTCAGAGATCGGCGACGCGCTCGTCGGCCATCCGGACGTCCGGCGGGTCGCGTTCACGGGCTCGACCGCCGTGGGACGACGGGTCGCGGCCCTGGCCGCGCCGGAGCTGAAACGGATCAGCCTCGAGCTCGGCGGCTCCGATCCGGTGATCGTGTGCGCGGACGCCGACGTCGACGCCGCGGTGAAGGCGGTGATCATCGGCCGCTACTGGAACGCCGGTCAGGCCTGCCTGGGGTGCAAGCGGGTGTTCGTCCACGACTCGGCGTACGACAATTTCGTCGCGCAGCTGGTGGAGCGTGTCGGACGCTACGAGCCGGGAGACGGCACCACCAAACCCGAGAAGCCGAAGCTGCGCATGGGCCCGATTCACACCCGCGCCGGGCGCGAGGAGCTGCTCGAGCAGATCGAGGACGGCGTGTCCTCGGGCGGAGAGCTCCTGATCGGCGGCGGCACCGGCTCGAGCCCCAACGGAAAGGGATACTTCCTCGAGCCGGCGGTGATCGCGCAGCCGGACGACGGCTCCCGCCTGATGCGCGAGGAGGTGTTCGGCCCGGTGCTGCCGGTCCTGCGCTTCAGTGACTTCGACGACGCGCTGCGACGCGCGAACGACACCCCGTACGGGCTCGGCTCCTCGATCTGGACGCACGATGCACGGCTCATCCACCGGGCGGCGCAGGAGATCGACGCCGGTATGACCTGGGTCAACCAGATCCACTACGGCTACGACGAGCTGCCGTTCGGCGGGATGAAGGCATCGGGGTTCGGCAAGGAGCACGGGCAGGAGGCGCTCGATTCCTACGCGGAAATCAAGTCCGTGGTCGTGGGAGGGCTGGCCTGATGGCCGTCACCTTCGCCGAGCACGGCCGGGTGGGTCGGATCACGCTCGACAACCCGCCGGCCAACTCCTACGACGCCCAGGTCATGAGCGAGTTCTCCGTGGCCGTGGACGAGGCCATCGACTCCGGCGTGCGCGCGGTGGTCGTGGCCAGCGCCTCGGAGAAGTTCTTCTCCGCCGGGGCCGACGTGAAGAAGTTTCTCGAGGGGGACGTCGAGGCGAACATGGAAATGATCCGCGTCAGCCAAGCCGCGTTCCGCCGCATGGCCGCCGCCGACGCGGTGTTCATCGCCCACATCGGCGGCCATGCCCTCGGAGGGGGCCTCGAGATCGCGCTCGCCTGCGACATCCGCCTCGCCACGAACGGCAGCTACAAGCTGGGGACGCCGGAGGTGACGCTCGGGTTGCTTCCCGGCAACGGCGGCACCCAGCGACTCCCGCGGCTGGTCGGTCGCTCGCGGGCCCTGGAGCTCCTGCTCACCGGGCGCACCTTCTCGCCCGCCGACGCGCACGCCTGGGGGTTGGTGGCCGGGCTCTACGACCCCGAAGATGCCGACGACCGGGTCCGCGCGTACGCGCTGCGGTTTGCCACCGGACCGGCGCTGGCGACGGCGGCGATCAAGCGCGCCGTGCACGAGGGGAGCGAGATGAGCCTCGCCGAGGGGCTGGTCCTCGAGGGCGAGCTGATCGAGGAGCTGTTCCGCTCCGAGGACGCCCGCGAGGGACTGCACGCGTTCGTCGAGAAGCGCGAGCCGGAATTCGTGGGCGCATGAGCACGCAGACGATCCAGACTTACGCCGGAGGCTTCTTCGACGGCCGCGAGCACACGAACGGCGGCGATCCGCTGCCGGTCACCGATCCCGGGATCGGGCAGGTGTTCGCCGAGGTCCCGGGCGGGACCGAGGCCGACGTCGACGCTGCCGTGCGCTCGGCGGCGCGCGCCTTCCCGGACTGGTCCGCGCTCGCGGTCCGCGAGCGCGGCGAGATCCTCGGTCGCGCTGCCCGTCACGCCGAGCAGCACTTGGACGAGCTGGTCCCCCTCCTAACCCGCGAGCAGGGTAAGACCCTGCGCGACTCCCGGATCGAGGTCACGAAGGCGCTCGACACGCTGATGCACTACGTCGGGCTGTCGCGCGCGCTGCGCGGGGCCCACACCCCGAACCTCGACCCGGGCGTCGAGGGAATCGTCCTGCGCCGCCCCCTCGGCGTGGTCGCCGCGATTGTCCCGTGGAACTTCCCGACCACGCTCCTGTGCAACAAGGTCGCCCCAGCTCTGGTCGCCGGCAACACGGTCGTGGCCAAGCCCGCCGGGACGACCCCGCTGACCACCCTGCGACTCGCCGAGCTCTTGGCCGATGGGGGGCTGCCGCCGGGTGTGTTCAACGTCGTCACCGGCAGCGGCTCGGTCACGGGCACCGCGCTGGTCAAGCACCCGCAGGTCCGCAAGATCGCCTTCACCGGCTCGACGCCGGTCGGCGAGCGGATCATGGCCCTGGCGGCGCGCGGCACGAAGCGCGTCACGCTCGAGCTGGGCGGGTCCGATCCCATGATCATCTGCGACGACGCCGACCTCGCGGCCGCAGCCAGCGCCGCATCGATGGGGCGCTTCTACAACTGCGGCCAGGCGTGCTTGGCGATCAAGCGCGTGTACGTGTTCGAGCCGGTGGCCGACGAGGTGATCGAGTCGATCACCTCGAAGGCCAAGCGGCTGAAGGTTGGGCGCGGCGATGTGGAGGGGTCGCAGATGGGGCCCATGCACTCCGCTGGGCAGCGCCGGGAGCTCAGCGGGCAGGTGGAGCGGACGCTGGCCCTGGGAGGCACTCTCACGACGGGCGGCGGTCCGCCCGACGATCCGGAGCTGGCCGACGGCTTCTTCTACTCCCCCACCGTCATTGTCGATCCGCCGCACGACTCGCCGATGGCCACCGAGGAGGTGTTTGGTCCCGCGTTGCCGATCTGGCGCGTCGAGGACCTCGCCGAGGCGATCGAGCGCGCGAACGCGTCGCAGTTCGGCCTCGGCTCGTCGGTCTGGACGCGCGACCTCCACCGCGCCCGGCAGGCCGCCGAGCAGATCGAGGCCGGCTACACGTGGATCAACTCGCGCACCAAGGTCTACGACGAGCTCCCGTTCGGCGGGTGGAAGTCGAGCGGCTACGGCAAGGAGCACGGCGAGGAGGCCTTCTCCTACTACACCGAGACCAAGTCCGTCGTGGTCACCAGCGGGCCGTGACCGGGCCGCAGTCGACCGACCGTCCCTGGGACCTGGCCGACCTGCCCTCGCCGCTCATCCCGCTGGAGCGAACATTCGAAGGGTTCCTCGGTCTCGAATGGCTCGAGCTATCGGACACGTCCGCGCGCGTTCGCTTTGAGGTTCGAGAGAACCTCAAGCAACCGCTGGGGCTCTTGCACGGCGGCATCTTCTGCGCCGTGGCAGAGACCGTCGCCTCGGTCGCCACCGTCCGCGCCGTCTGGCACGACGGCCTCACCGGCTCCGGGCTCAGCAACTCCGCGAGCTTCGTTCGCCCCGTCAGCCAGGGCACCGTCCACGTGTCGGCCCGCCTGCGCCACCACGACGAGCGCGAATGGCTGTGGAGCCACGAGTTTCGCGACGACGACCAACGGCTGTGCGCGCTGGTGGACGTGACGATCGCCGTGCGTCCGCTCGCCGCTGCGCCCCGGTGAGTCCTGCGCCGGTCGCCAGGCGCGTCGAGGTCGACGGGCACGGGATTGAGGTACTCGAATTCGACGGCGACACCGACCGGGCGCCCCTCGTGCTGCTGCACGAGGGCCTCGGATCCGTGGGCCTCTGGCGCGGCTTCCCCGCCGCACTGAGCGACGCCACGGGCCGGCGCCTGATCGCGTTCTCCCGTTTTGGCCACGGCCGCTCCGCGCCACCCCCTCGGCGGCGGACGGTCGCGTTCTTCCACGAGGAGGCACTCGAGGTGCTCCCCGAGCTCCTGGGCAAGCTGGATGCGGGCGAGCCGGTGCTCGTGGGGCACAGCGACGGCGCCTCGATCGCGCTCATCCACGCCGCCCAGTACCCGGTCGCCGGTCTGATCCTGCTGGCGCCGCACGTGATCGTCGAGGACATCACGGTCGAGGCGATCCGCGCCACCCGCAAGGACTACCTCCGAGGCGCGCTGCGCGAGCGGATGGCGCGCCACCACGACGATCCGGACGCCGCCTTCTGGGGGTGGTGCGACGTCTGGCTCGATCCCGAGTTTCGCCGCTGGAGCCTCGAGGACGAAGCCGGCCGGGTGACGGCTCCGGCGCTTCTCATCCAGGGCGCCGACGACCCCTACGGTTCGCTCGAGCAGCTCGAGCGGACCGAGGCCCGGGCGCGCGCTCGCGTCGAGCGCCTGGTCCTACCCGGCGGCCACAGCCCGCATCTCGAGCACCAGGATCGCGTCCTCGAGGCGGTGAGCGCGTTCACCTCGGCGCTGCCTTGACCTACCGGGATTCGGTCACGGGGTGCCGACGCTGAGCCCCGGATCGGGGTGCTCGGCTTTCGTCGTGGAGAACATCACGTCCGGGCTTACCGGTCGAGCCCGAGCTGTAGAGCCAGAACCCCACGTCGTCGCGGTGCATGGCCACCGCCTCGAGCTCATCCGGCGCGTTGGCCATGGCCTCGTGAAGGGTGATCACGCCGGCGCCGGCTTGCGTGCCGGCGCCGGCGGCGATAGTCGCTTCGTCGCCGCGACCAGCCAGCGAACGTCATGGCCCCCGAGGACTCCGGCCAGCCGCTCCAGCAGAGGCGCATCCGCCACCCCCAGCTCGGCGTAGGAGTCCTCGACGAAATGCCTGAAGTTGTCGTCCTTGTCGCGCGGGCTGACCGGAACCGGCACCGCGCCGATCCGCATCGCCCCGAGGAACACGATCGGAAACGCGGCGGTGTCGTCCAGCACAAGCAGCACGCGCTGCTCGCGCCGCACGCCGAGTTCGCGCAGCGCTCCTCCGGCGCGGTTGATCTGACGCCGGAGCTCGTCGTAGGTCAGAGTCGCGTCCTCGGCCACGACCGCCGTCTTGGCGCCGCCCCCCGCGGCCACCTGCCGCTCGACGATGTCGCTGGCGTTCACGCCCACATGGCTGCACCGGAGGTTGCGAGAGAAACGACGGCCCTCTTTGCGTTAAAGACGCAACCCCGTACGAGGTATAAACGACGGCGGTGTGCTCGGTTCGTCTCACGTTCATCGGAAGCGGGGATGCCTTCGCGAGCGGCGGACGGTTTCAGGCCTGCCTTCTCCTCGAGGGCGCGCCGGAGCCGCTATTGATCGACTGCGGCGCGAGTTCGCTGGTCGCGCTCAAGCGCGCGGGCGTTGATCCGGCGAGTCTCGGGTGGGTGGCCCTCAGTCACCTGCACGGCGACCATTTCGCGGGTCTGCCGTTTCTGATCCTGGACGGCCAGTTCGCCGGTCGCACCCGACCTCTGGTGATCGCCGGGCCGCCGGGCACCCGCGACCGGATGGAGCGGACGTTCGAGGCTCTGTACCCGGGCGCGACCAGCGCCGAGCGCGCGTTCGAGACGCGCTTCATCGAGTTCGAGGAGCGCGCGCCATGCGAGCTCGGCCCCGCGGTCATCACGCCGTTTGAGGTACGCCACGGAAGCGGGGCGCCGGCCTACGCCTTGCGGGTGCAGTACGGCGAGCGGCTAATCGCCTACTCAGGCGACACGGAGTGGACCGACAACCTGATCGCGGTGGCCGACAGCGCGGACCTGTTCGTGTGCGAGTGCAACTTCTTCGACAGAGAGGTCCCCGGCCACCTCGACTACCGGACTCTGGCCGCGCACCGCAACGAGCTCACATGCCGGCGCCTGGTCATCACCCACATGCAGGACGACATGCTCGCCCGTGTCGGAGAGGCAGACGTCGAGGCCGCGTCCGACGGCGCGGTGTTCACGCTGTGACCTCGATCGCCGGCGCTTCGCTGCCGGCGGGACTTGCCTGCGGAGCGTCGTCGTGGTGGTACTTGCCGCCGCGCAGCAGCGACGCGAACGCGGCGATCAGGCACGCGATGATCGCGAACCAGAACGCGGCGTGCAGCCCGGAGCGGAAGGGCGCGGATATCAGCTCGGGGAAGAAGCTCCGGCCGGTGAGGGTGGCCACGCTGTGCGCCGGCAGCGCTGCGAGCACGTGCGCCCCGGCCAGGTGCTGGATCGGGTTGTAGCCCAGGAACGCGGCGAACAGCACCGACACAGGCGGCGCGTGGGAAATCCGACCGGCGTCGGCGACACTCACTCCGTGGGCGTGGAGTCCGGAGGCCAGGGTGTGCGGCAACGAGCTCGCGAGGCCGGCGATCATCAGTGAGAAGAAGATGCCCACCGAGAGCACCTGCGCGGAGTTCTGGAAGGTCTGGTTCATGCCGCCGCCGGCCCCGCGGTCGCCGGGGGGCAGGCTGTTCATAACCGCGGCCCGGTTTGGGGAGGCGAACAGCCCCATCGAGATCCCGTTCATCAGCAGTACGAGGGCGAACACGGGGTAGGAGAAGTCGATCGGCAGCAGCATCAGCAGGCCGAAGCTGAGGGCCGCCGAGAGCATCCCCCCGGTCGCGAACGGACGGGCCCCGAAGCGATCGGAAAGGTAACCCGACGTGGGACCGGAGAGCAGCATTCCCACCGTCAGCGGCAGCATGTAGATGCCCGCCCACAGCGGCGTCTTCGTGAAGTCGTAGCCGTGCAGGGGCAGCCAGATTCCCTGCAGCCAGATGATCAGCATGAACATGAGCCCGCCCCGCGCGACCGCCGCGAGGAACGTCGACAGCGTGCCGAACGTGAACGCCCGGATCTTGAGCAGCGCCAGCCGGAACATCGGGTCGGTGACGCGCAGCTCGATGAACACGAACGCGATCAGGGACGCGATCCCCGACGACAGGAGCGCGATCACCCGCGGGCTCGTCCAGCCGGTCGCATGGCCGCCCCAGGGCCTGATCCCGTACGTGATCGAGACCATGATCAGGATCAGGCCGAGCGCGAAGGTGACATTGCCCGCCCAGTCGACCCGCGTGCGACGCGGCGTGCTGAGCTCCTGAAGCTTCAGGTAGGCCCACACGGTCCCGAACAGGCCGACCGGGACCGAGATCAGGAACACCAAGCGCCAGCTGATCGGCGCGAGCACCCCCCCGAGGATCAGCCCCACGAACATCCCGCTGACGCCGACGATGTTGTTGATGCCGAGCGCCATGCCGCGCTGGTTGGGAGGGAATGCGTCGGTCAGGATCGCCGCCGAGTTCGCCAGCAGACAGGCGCCCCCGATCCCCTGAACGATCCGAAACACGATCAGGTACGTCGCGCCCGCACGGCCGGTCATCCAGTCGACCGTCAGCAGGAGCGACGCCACGGTATAGATCACGAAGCCCAGGTTGTAGATGCGCACCCGGCCGAACATGTCGCCCAGGCGCCCGAGGCTGACGATCAGAACGCTCGAGACGACCAGGTAGCCCAGCACCATCCACAGGAGGTAGAAGCTGTTGCCCGGAACCAGCGGATCGAGGCGGATGCCGCGGAAGATGTCCGGCATCGCGATCAGCGTGATCGAGGCGTCGAGCGTCGCCAGCAGGATCGCCAGCGTGGTGTTCGAGAGCGCCATCCACTTGTAGCTCTCCGGCCTGCCCCGATGGCGATTCGCCCGAGCCAGCCCTCCGCCGACTTTGGATCGGATGCTCGAGTGGCTCGCCACACGCTCATCCTACACAGGCAAACTGTTCAGTTTGCCTTCCCTGTGGCTATAGTCATGCCATGCCCGCCCCCGCCCAGGTCAGTCCCCTGGCGAGTGAGCTCCGGGTCGTGCTCGGTCAGCTCGTCCGCCGCCTCCGGGTTGAGCACCGCTTCCCCCTCACCCACGGGGCCGTGCTCGGGCGCCTCGAGCGAGAAGGCCCCCAGTGCACCGTCGACCTGGCCGCCGCCGAACGGGTCAGGCCACAATCGATGGGGCAAACGCTCGCGGAGCTCGAGGCGCAGGGCCTGATCAGCCGCCGCCGGGATCCAGCCGACGGCCGGCGCACGCTGCTCGAGCTGACGGATGAGGGCCGCGCCGCCCTGGCCGAAGATCGAGCGCGGCGCGATGGCTGGCTCACCGAGGCGATCGACGCCGGCTTCTCGGCCCACGAACAGCAGGTCCTCGAGCACGCGGTCCGCCTCCTCGCCCGCCTGACCGAGCTGTGATCGCGGCGCTACAGTAAATCCGATGCCTCCGGAACCGCGGGAGTCAGCCCGGCTGCACCCGTCGCTGATTCTGGCCATCCTCTCGCTGGCGGGCCTGGCCTACGCGATCCTGAGCTCGGCGGTCATCCCCGCGCTCCCGACGATCCAGCACGACCTGCACACCACGGAAACCGGCGGCGCGTGGCTGCTGACCGGGTTCTTGCTGTCGGCCTCGGTGGGCACCGCGATCATCGGCCGGCTCGGCGACATGTACGGCAAGGAGCGCATGCTGGTGTGGACGCTGGTTGTGCTGGCGGGCGGCACGCTGCTCGCCGCCGTGTCGGTGTCGCTGACCATGCTCATCGTGGCGCGCGTGATTCAGGGCGTCGCCGGGGGGATCTTCCCGCTGGGGTTCTCGATTCTCCGCGACGAGTTCCCCCGGGACAGGGTGGCCGGGAGCATCGGCCTGATGTCGTCGATCCTCGGCATCGGCGCGGGCGCTGGCCTGGTCGCCGGCGCGGTCATCGTCGAACACCTCGGCTGGCACTGGCTGTTCTGGATCCCGCTCGTCGTCACGCTGCTGGCCACGTTCTTCACCTGGCGGTATATCCCCGAGTCGCCGGTCCGTTCGCCGGGTCGGGTTAACTGGCTCGCGGCCGCGCTGATGAGCCTTGGCATCTGCTGCGTGCTGATCGCGATCGCCCAGACCACGGTGTGGGGTTGGGGCGGGACCAAGACACTGGCACTGATGGCCCTCGGCCTGCTCGTGTGCGCGCTTTGGGTCGTGGTCGAGGTCCACAGCCGCGAGCCGCTCGTCGACATGACGATGATGCGAATCCGCGGGGTCTGGACCACGAACCTCGCGGCGTTCCTGCTCGGCGCGGGCATGTACTCGTCGTTCATCGTCTTCCCCCAGTTCGCACAGCTTCCGAAGAGCACCGGGTTCGGATTCGGGGCCTCCGTCGTGGTCTCGAGCCTGTACCTGTTGCCGTCCGCGCTCGCGATGGGGTTGCTTGGCACCGCGGCGGGGCGGGTGGCCAGGCGATTCGGCTCGAAGTTCGCCCTCGTCGCCGGAACGGCGGTCTCCGCGGCAGCGTTCGGCTGGCTCGCGGTCCAGCACGGCCACCCGTACGACGTCCTGATCTCCGCGACGCTGCTTGGGGTCGGCATCGGGCTCGCGTTCTCGGCGCTCGGAAACCTGATCGTCCAGGCGGTGCCCCCGAACCAGACGGGTGTCGCCACCGGAATGAATACCGTCATGCGGACCCTGGGTGGCGCCTTGGGCGGACAGCTGTCGGCCACCTTCATCGCCGGCCACACCGCCCACGGACTGCCGACGGTGACGGGGTTCACGGAGACGTTCGTGATGGCTGCCGCGTTCCTCGTGGTGTGCGTGGTCTCGGGCCTGCTCGTCCCGACCCAGCGCGCGGCAACGGAAGCGGTCACGCTCGAGCGGCCGCTCGCCAAAGCTCCCGAGGCGGGCTGAGACCTTCATCCCGGCTCGAGGCGATCCGCCGTTCGGGCCACCTGTGGAGCGCGCCGCTTGTGCTTTTAGGGCCCGGGGGCAGTCGTCGGCGCGATGTCGTTCACAACCGGAGGTGTTGGTCGTGTACATGATGCGGCTCGTCGTTCGGCCAGTTGGCTATCTCGTGTTCGTGATGGCTTTGCTGGCGCTCTCGGGCGCGGCCAGGCTGCTGGGTCAGGATCACGAGCTGGGGTTCTTTTCCGAGCGCCTCAGCCAGACCCTGTGGCGTTACCCGGAGATCACGCGGCGCGGGGTCCAAACCGCCTGGCTCGTGTGGGCCGGGCTGTTCGGGATCGCCCTCAGCCCGGTCGATCCGTTCTCTACCCCGTGGGACGAGGCTGCGCTTGTGGCTGTGGCGCTGATCGTGCTTTGGCACCGGCTCTACGGCGAGCGCCGAGCCGGGCGTTGAGGTTCTCGAGCGCCTGCTCGAGGCCGACCTCGTTGGGGTCCAGCTCCCGCATCGCGACGGCCAGCCGGTATTCGGCGAAATACTCGGGACCGACCCCGCACGCCTGCGCGATCAACTCCATGGCGCGCATCGACGGCTTGTCGTGGCCGTTGGCGAGCATGTTGATATAGGCGTGAGTGATCCCCTTGCGGTCCAGCGCTCGGGTCGCCTCGGCGAGTCCGCGGTAGGTCAGGCCGCGCGCGTCCATCAGCTCTCGCAGAGCCTCGCCAAACGGCTTCGCGCTTGTGCGATTCATCGAAATGTCATCGGCCGGTGGGCAGACCTTGCGGCTGCCTCAGTGCGGGACATCTTGCCAGGTTGCCCACCCGGGTTGACCGCCGGCTTAGGTTGGTAAATTATCTACCTGTCGATATAGACCGTGCCGGACGGCAGCCGGTCGCGACGATCTGCGGCACCACCGGACGAATCAGGCTTTGCGCGCCCTCACCGCCGTTCCGTAGGCGCAGATCTCGGTCCAGGTGGAGCCGAGCTCAGACGTGTCGAACCGGAACGCGATGACCGCGTTTGCGCCCTTGGCCTCCGCCTCTTCGGTCAACCTCGCGGTCGCGTGTTCACGGCCGTCCGCGAGCATCTTCGTCATGCCCTTGAGTTCCCCGCCAGCCAGCGACTTGAAGGCGGCGCCGAACTGGGAGCCGATGTTGCGCGAGCGGACCGTCAGTCCGAAGACCTCCCCGAACACCTCCTCGATTTCATAGCCGGGCAGTTCGTTCATGGTTGAGATGATCATGGGCGAACCCTAGTACTCCGGTGGGCGCGCGGTCGTCGTCGATGACGAGGATCTGTCGGCTCGCGGCCTACCGCAACCCTCCCCTACCGGCTCACCGGGGGCGCCGATATCACCGGGACGCGCCGGCCAATCGCGTACACGGCCACGAGCAGCAGCGCCAGCGCATACGCGATGTCGACTGGCACGGCCGCGCCGATTGCAACGGTGGTGTCGATCGAATGCGTGAGCAGCCGCTGCGGTCCCCAGAACGGCAGGAACTTCGCGACCAGCTGGCTGGACTCCGTCGTGAGCTGGATGCCCACCACGCCGATCAGGATCAGCGTGCCCTCGAGTTCCTGGGGTGCGAGCGCGCCGAGCGCGAGCCCGAACGGCACGCTCGTGAACGCGACCAGAGCGACCCCGCCGACGAGCGCCGGCGTGTCGGAGGGGCCGGTGCCCAGCACCATGACCACGCTGAACAGCGCCGCAACCAGCACCCCGAGCACCTCGAGCAGCAAGAGCCGTCCCAGCAGCAGCTCGTAGGGCCTGTAGCCGGCGAGCATCAGGCGCTGGTCGACCGCCCTGGTGGCAAAGGAGGCGAACATGGCGGCGCCCGCGACCGAGAACGCCATGACGACACCGCCCGTCACCACGGCGTGACGAAGGTGCCCGGCCTGGGCGCCGTACAACGCGAGCGGCAACGCGGTCAGGAGCGCCAACGCGATGCGCCGGCGCGACAGATCCCGCGCGGTTATCTCCGCCGGCGCCAGGACGCGGGCCGGGCTCACGAGACCACGGCTCCGCGCTCGGGCGAGGCGGTTAGCTCCACGACGCGATCTACGAAGACCGTGTCGGTCAACAGGTGGGTGACGATCACCACGGCCAGGCCATCCCCCTTCCAGCCCGCGACGTGCTCCCAGAAGCTCACATAGGCGCCGTGGTCGAAGCCTTGGTAGGGCTCGTCGAGCAGCAACAGGCTCGCGTCGCCGATCAGCGCCAGCGCGAGATTGAGCTTCTGACGCGCGCCCCCGGAGAGGTGACGGGCCTGGGAGCGATCTCTGACCGGGAACGCGAGCTCGGCGAGGAGCCTTCGGCCCTCGTGCAACGCTCGCTCGCGCGACAGCCCCAATGCCGGAGCGAACAGCGCGAGGTGCTCGTCGGCGGTCAGCAGATCGATCAGGCCAGGCTCCTGGGGGCAGTAACCGACGCGGGCGTTGACGCTGACTCGTCCCTGATCCGGACGGATCAGCCCGGCGCAGATGCGCAGCAGCGTGCTCTTGCCCGATCCGTTCTCGCCGACGACCGCGACCGCCTCGCCCGGGCTCACGGTCAGCGATACATCGTCCAGGACCGGGGTCTGGCCGAACCGCTTGCTTAGGCCCGCGACATCGAGCAGCGGGAGGAAGGAGAGATCACTCAGTCGTCCACCACCTCGATCACCTCGTACACGCCGGCCACGTGCTCGTTCTGCACGAACGCCGACATGTTGTCAACGCGCCGGTTCTCCTGTGCGTCGGCTTCCTCTCGCCAGCGCCGGTAGTCCGCATCGCTCATCTCGAAGAGCCCGAACGAGATGATCTCGTCCTCGTCGCGGATGTTGCGCGCGTGGTAGGCGCGCTGGAAGCCCGGCGGCCTCGCGTCGCCTGGATCCCAGGCCCGGCGAAACTGCTCCCACGCGTCGGGCTTGAGGCGACGGGCGCTGAGCATGACGATCATCTGCTGACCTCCTGGTAGCGGTTCGACGCCTACTCTCTCAGGTTCGAGGCCGCAAGCTGGATTCAGCCGGGCTGCATGGCGCGCAGATACGCCAGAACGGCGAGGACCCGGCGGTGATCGTCGTCGCCGGTGGGAAGGTCGAGCTTGGTGAAGATGTTCGAGATGTGCTTCTCGACGGCGCCGAGCGTGATCACGAGCTCACGGGCGATCGCCGCGTTCGTACGGCCCTGGGCGATCAGTTCCAGGACCTCCCGTTCGCGGTTCGTGAGCGATGCGAGCTCCCCGTCGGAGTCCCCGCGGCCCCGCTCCCGGACGAGCGAGGCCACCACCTCGCGGTCGAGCGCGGTGCCTCCTGCCGCAACCCGCTCGACCGCGTCCAGAAACGCGCGAACCTCGCTCACGCGTTCTTTCAGCAGGTAGCCGACGCCGCTCTCGCCCGTCGACAGCAGCTCGCCGGTGTAGACCGGCTCGACGTACTGGGAGAGCACCAAGACGGCAAGATCCGGGCGGCGGCGTCGCGCCTCGAGCGCGGCGCGGATCCCTTCGTCGGTGAACGTGGGCGGAAGACGAACGTCGACGATCGCGAGGTCCGGTTTGTGGCCGGCGACGACCCGCAGCAGGCCGGCGCCGTCCTCGGCCTGGGCGACCACCTCGATTCCGTGCTCCTGCAGGAGCGCGACAATTCCCTCGCGCAGGAGCGCCTGGTCCTCGGCGATCACTACGCGCACGGCAACACCGCGCGCACCAGGGTTCCTCGCCCGACGGGGCTCGAGACGCTGAGCGCGCCGTCGAGCGCTTCGACACGCTGGCGCAGACCGGTGAGTCCGCTACCGGCCGGATCCGCGCCCCCCGGTCCTTCGTCGGCGACCTCGACGACCAGAGTCGCATCGCTTTCCTGGATGGCGATGTCGACCGGAGCTCCTGGCGCATGCTTGGCCGCGTTGGTGAGGGACTCGGCGACCACGAAGTACGCCGCCGTCTCGACCATCGGTGGCCCCCGATGCGCTACCTCGGCACTGACGTTGACCGGCGACGGAGAGCGAGCCGCGAGCGCCTCGACCGCCGCCACAAGCCCCCGGTCCGCCAGCACCGGGGGAGCAATCCCGCGGGCCAGATCACGGAGCTCGGCGATCGCCGCGCTCGCCTCCTCGCGCGCGCGGCGCACCAGGGCGGCGGCCTCGGGCTGGTCTTCGAGGCGTTCCTCGGCACGACCCAATTGCATGCTGAGCGCGACCAGGCGGGCCTGAGCTCCGTCGTGGAGGTCGCGCTCGATCCGCCGGAGCTCCGCGGCCTGGACGTCGAGAGCCCCACGGCGGGTCCGCGTCAGCTCATCGACGCGTCCGGCGAGATCGCGCTGGTGGGGCGACCCGGCGGCGGCGTGTGCCACGAACGCGAGGCCTAGCCCGAGAATCGGGAACACCGGCCAGAAGAAGCCGCCGCCGGCTAGTGCCCAGATCACTACCACGCTCACCGAGAAGATCATCGAGAGCGTGCGGTGCACGGCCAGCCGCCTCAGGCGCCCCCGCGGCTCGGCCCACGCCGAATGGATGCCGGCAGGGAGAGCGAGCGCGAGCGCGAGCCCGAACCAGACCCACATCGGCCAGAAGTACCCCATCCCGGTCGCGGCCCAGATGATCGTGACGGCGAGCGCGACGGTTGCCGACAGCGTCAGCTGGGCGGCGAGGACGGCGCTACCCGACCTCACGTTTCGTTCACGAGCCATGGGTTCGGTGGTTGCTTGCTCCAGGAGCCACAGTCCGCGCTCCATGATCTCAGCAAGTCCCATCCGGGCATAGGCTGTCGCCCGCCGCGCGTCTTGTCGCTGGGGCTCCACAGCGTCATGCGTGCTGCGAACCCCCGGCGCCGGGGGTGGGGTCAGCCCGAGCGCCCTCCGGTGGCGTGGGCCGGGCGATCGAGCAGACCCCTTCCGTTCAGCGGCAAAAGGATCTCGCGCAAAATCCGATGTTGGGTTATAACTTGGCGCGGTGACCGGTGGACCCAGCGTTGGGGATCTGGTAGCGCACCTACCGCGTACGAGAGCTGCGCTTCTGTACGCGCAGCGCCAGCACGCCGGCCAGCGGCGCTCCGACGGCGCCCCGTTCATCGCCCACCCGCTCGAGGTCGCACGGCTCCTGCACGAGGCGGGTGCGGCCGACCAGGTTGTAGCCGCCGGCCTTCTGCACGACACGATCGAGAAAACGAGTGCCACCGCGAGCGAGCTTCACGGGCGCTTCGGGCCCGAGGTCACCTCGCTCGTGCTGGCGGTGACCGAGGACGAGCGAATCGCCGGCTACCGAGCGCGCAAGGCGGCGCTGAGGGCCCAGGTGTCGCGCGCCGGCGATCAGGCTCTCTTGCTGTTCGCCGCCGACAAGGTCTCGAAGACGCGCGAGTTCCAGGTCGGGCCGCATCCCGTCAGACGCCGGCGACTGAGCCACTACCGCCGCTGTCTCGAGCTCCTCGAAAGCCGCCTGCCCGGGACGCCGCTCATCGCACAACTCCGAGCTGAGCTCGAGATCCTCGCGGCAACAGCCGGCGACCGGCCGGTGCTGGCGCAGGCAACCTGAGCCGCCGCCTGGCCAGCGCCGGCAGACGCCAACGCACGGCATGGGCGGTGGACGCGGCCACTGCGCGTAGGCGAACGTCTAACGTCAACCAGGCACACGCTCAAGGTACTCCGGGGCGGGCCCCCGATCAAGGCAAAAACGGCGCCGGTCGCCACGCGGGCGACCGGCGCCGTGACTACACCTTGCGCGCGCGCCGGCCTGCTCAACGGGACCAGCGCCGCGAACCGCGCGTTACGCCGCCAGCTGGAGTCCTTCGAGCTCGGAGTTGGAGGCGAGCCGTCTGAGGCCCCGCTCCTCCAGCTCGTGGGCTCGCTGCGGCGAGATGCCGAGCTCGGCCCCGACCTGCCTCAGCGTCTGTGGTTCGTCTCCGTCCAGTCCGAAGCGGAGTCGGATCACGTTCCGCTCGGCGTCGGGGAGCCGGTCGACTACATCCTGGACGCGACGCGCACGATCGGAGTCTTCGATCTCCTGCACCGGCTCGGGACGTTCGCTGGCGATCAGGTCACCGAGGGCGGTCTCGCCGTCGTCGCTCACGGACTGATCGAGGCTCGCGAGACCCCGGCTCAGCTCGCGCAGCTCCGCGACTTCGTCAAGGTCGAGCTTGGCGACTTCCGCGATCTCCTCGTCCGTGGGATCCCGCGCGAGCTTCTTGCTCAGCTCGCCTTCTATCTTGCGGACCTTGACTTGCCGCTGTGCCACGTGGACCGGCACGCGAATCGTCCTGCCGTGATTCTGGAGGCCGCGCTGGATCGCCTGACGGATCCAGAGCGTGCCGTAGGTCGAGAACTTGAATCCCCGCCGCCAGTCGAACTTCTCGACGGCACGGATCAGTCCGAGCATTCCCTCCTGGACCAGATCCTCCATCGGCAGTCCGTGACCCTGATAGCGCCGGGCCTGGGAGACCACCAGCCGGAGGTTCGAGTTGATCATTCGATCCTTGGCCTCGAGATCGCCGCGCTCGATTCGCTTGGCAAGCTCGATCTCCTCGGCCGCAGTCAGCAGCGGATAGACGCGCGCGCGGCGAAGGAACAGCTCGAGCGAATCCTGGGTTACTCCCCGCTCCTCGTCGCGCTCCGTGGCGCCGTAGTCGCGGTCGGGCGCGGCCGCGGCGGCATGGGCCTGCCGGCGCCTCCTCTGGCGCCGGTTCGCGGTCGTGGCCCCGGCTCTCGGCCGGGAGCTGCGCTTACGCGCGGGCTGATTTGGTTCTGCGTGATCGCCTCTCACCCGCTGAGCGGCGTCACGATCATGCGTTTCAAAACTGCTCAAGACGTCTCCGAAAATAGCTTCTTGTTCGATGTATATCGAATTATAGCATGAGTTCGATGACCGAACCCGTTGTTCCTGGGCCTCCACGACCCGTTGCGCGGGGCGCTTCGAGCCCTCCAACCGGTTAGACCCCGTGCGCCGTCAGGCCGATTCCGAATCCGATAGCGCCGCGCGCGCGGCGGCTACGCGCGCGATCGGGATTCGGAACGGCGAGCACGACACGTAGTCCAGGCCGGCCTTGTGGAAGAACGCGATCGACTCGGGGTCTCCCCCATGTTCGCCGCAGATGCCGAGCTTCAAACCCGGGTGCGCCTCCCGCCCCACCCAAGCCGCGAGTCGAACCAGCCAGCCGACGCCGGGGCTATCGATCGTCTGAAACGGCGAACGATCGACGATCTTGCGCTCCATATACGTGGGAAGGAACTTCGACTCGGCATCGTCGCGCGAGAAGCCGATCGCGGTCTGTGTGAGGTCGTTGGTGCCGAACGAGAAGAAATCCGCGTGCCGCGCGATTCGGTTGGCGACGAAGCAGGCGCGTGGGAGCTCGATCATCGTCCCCACGGTGTAGTCCTCGGTCTCGGTCAGCCCGTGCTCGGAGGCCACCTTCACCACGAGCGCGCGCAGGATCTCGATCTCCTGTTCGTACGCGACCAGGGGAATCATGACCTCCGGGTGCGGACGCGGCTCGACGGCCTTGACGGCGCGCGCGATCGCCTCGACCTGCATCTCGTAGATCTCCGGGTAGAGGATGGCCAGCCGGCCGCCCCGGGTCCCGAGCATGGGATTGCCCTCGTGGATCTCCTCCACGCGCGCGAGCAGGCGCTCGATCTCCTCGAGGTCCTGCCCGCCCTCCAGGCGCGCCCGCTCCACCTGGGCGCGGAGCTCGGGGAGGTTGGGCAGGAACTCGTGCAGCGGCGGGTCGAGCAGGCGGATCGTGACGGGAAGTCCGGTCATCGCGCGGAAGATCCCCATGAAGTCCTCCTCCTGCAGGGGCAACAGCTCGTGCAGCGCTTCGCGCCGGCCCTGGGTCTCCTGCGCCATGATCATCGCCCGCATCTTCGGCTGGCGGTCCTCGGCCATGAACATGTGCTCGGTCCGGCAGAGGCCGATGCCCTCCGCCCCAAATCGCCTTGCTCGGGCGGCGTCCTCTGGCGTATCGGCGTTGACGCGCACTCCGAGCCGGCGGATCTCGTCCGACCACGCGAGGACCTGGTCGAAGCGCTCGTCGATCGAACTCTCGAGCAGCCTGGCCCCAGGCTCGACCACGGCCCCCTCGCTTCCGTCGATTGCGATCTCATCGCCAGCGCGGAATACACGAGCGTCGATCCGCAGCTCCCCCTGCTCGACGTCGATCACGACCCCCGCGCCGGTCACCGCCGGCACCCCCATCCCGCGCGCCACGAGCGCCGCGTGCGATGCCTTGCCGCCCTCTGAGGTGAGGATTCCCTTGGCGGCGTGGAAGCCAGCCACGTCATCCGCCTCGGTGAACGGACGGACCAGGATGACGGCCTTGCCCTCGGCCGCGGCCGCAACCGCCTCCGGTGCGCTGAACACGATCCCGCCCGCGGCGGCGCCCGGAGACGCTGCGACCCCCTGCGCCAGCACGGTGTATCCCTCGCCCCGGTCGAACGTGGGATGAAGGAGCGCGTCGAGCGCCGACAGGTCGATCGTTCGAAGCGCCTCCTCGCGCGTCAGCAGCCCCTCCGCCACGGCGTCGACCGCGAACCGCACGGCGGCCTGGGCGGGTCGCTTGGCGTTCCGCGTCTGGAGCATCCACAAGTGCCCTTCCTCAACCGTGAACTCGCTGTCCTGCATGTCCTTGTAATGGGCCTCGAGCGTGCGCAGGATCTCGAGCAACTGCCGGTAGGTGTCCGGCATGACCTCCACGAGCTCTGAGATGTCCCGCGGGGTGCGAACGCCGGAGACCACATCCTCACCCTGCGCGTTCAGCAGGAAGTCGCCCGAGGGCTCGGGAGCGCCGGTGACTTCGTCGCGGCTGAACGCGACCCCGGTGGCCGACGTCTCCCCCTTGTTGCCGAACACCATCCGCTGGACGTTGACCGCGGTCCCCCACTCGTCCGGGATGCGGTTGATCCGCCGGTAGTGGACGGCCCGTTCCCCCATCCACGACTCGAAGACCGCGCGGATGGCGCGGGCCAGCTGCTCGCGCGGATCCTGTGGGAACTCGTAGAACTCCTTGAACCGGTCGACGAGCTCGCGCAGGGCGACCACCGACAGGTCGACGTCGCTCCTGACGCCGTGGGCGCGCTTGACCTCCGCGATCGCATCCTCGAAGCGCTGACCGGGAACGCCCTCGGCGACGTTGCCGAACATCTGCACCAAGCGCCGGTAGGAGTCCCACGCGAACCGCTCGTTGCCGGTCGCGCGCGCCAGCCCCTGCACCGAGGCATCATTCAGGCCCACGTTGAGGATCGTGTCGAGCATTCCCGGCATCGACTCGCGCGCGCCGCTGCGAACCGACACGAGCAGCGGGTCGCCCGCCGCGCCGAACCGCTTGCCGGCGGCATCCTCGAGTCGCTCGAGCGCCTCCGCGACCTGCTCGTTCAAACCCTCGGGCTCACGTCGCTCGCGCATGTATGCCACGCAAGCCTCGGTGGTGGCGGTGAACCCGCCGGGAACACGGTCGGCGCCGAGCACCCGCGTCATCTCGGCGACGTTCGCCCCCTTTCCGCCGAGCAGCTCGCGCATCTCCCGCGAGCCCTCGGCGAAGTCGTAGACCCACTTCTCCCGGGGGGCGGTCGTCGGCACCGCGACGGCCGCCTCAGCGTCGGCCGATGATTCCGCTGGGGCGCCGGCGCCTACCATGCTCCTGGCGGGGGAAGGGGCCCGTTGTCGCAGCCAGCGGCGTGGCCGTGCTCGGAAGGCACGCGGTGCCGGCGGATGGGCTGGGCATTGGCAGCGATGGCTTACCGTAGCGCGGAATCGCGGCGAAGTTGAACGCGCTGGTCAGATCACCGGTGGTCCGGCGCCGCCAGGCGCTGAGGTTGGGAACCCTCACCCCGAACCGGGTCTCGAGGAACCGCAGCGTCGAGGTGTGGTCGAACACTTCGGAGCAGACGAGCCCTCCCCTGGAATACGGCGACACCACGAGCATCGGAACCCGGAACCCGAGGCCGATCGGACCGCGTATCCCGTTGGCAACCGCCGGCAGCGTGGAAACCGTCAGGTACTCGTCCGGCGTTCCGGGCGGAGGCGTGGGAGGCGCCACATGGTCGAAGAAGCCGCCGTTCTCATCCCAGGTGATGAACAGCGCGGTCCGCGCCCACACCTTCGGATGCGAGACGAGCGCCTCCAGGATCATCCGCGCCACTTTCTCGCCGGCGGCGGGAGTGGAGAAGTCTGGGTGTTCGGTGTCGAAGACCCCGGTCAGCACCCACGAGACGTGCGGCAGCTGGCCGTGGGCGACATCCCACATGAAGTCATCGGGGAACTGCGGCTTCAGGCCGAGTTTGGCGAGCTTCGATGCGGTGGAGAACTGCTTGAAGTACGTCAGCACGTTGTCGACCACGCCGCCGCGCGGCGACGTGAACACCCTCCAGCTCACTCCGCGAGCCGATAGATGCTCGGGCATGGTGGTCCAGCTGAACAGGCCCGAGCGCCCGGTTAGGTTCGTCTGGAGCAGGGGACCTCCGCGGGTGCCCGCCGGATCGATCGAAGCGGACATCGACATCAGGCGGTTGGGGTCGGTGGGACCGAGGACCGAGCAGTGATAGCGATCGCAGATCGTGAACGCGTCCGCCAGGGCGTAGTAGAAGTGCAGATCCGACCGGTCGTAGTAACCCATCGTCTCGACGCCGATGGCAGGACCGTCGTTCGCCTCGTGGGCGAGCAGAAACCCGTCCATCCGGCCGTGGTTCCACGAGTCATGTTGCGGAACCCAGTCGTGGGTCAGGTCGGGAAGGCAGCCCTTCGGAATGTGAAAGGGGTGAATCGTGTTGCCGGCCGCATCGCGCTGGAAGAACACGTTGCGCGCATGCCGATCCCCGAAGCCCCTGACGCCCGAGAGCGCCCCGAAGTAATGGTCGAACGAGCGGTTCTCCTGGATCAGGATCACCACGTGGTCGATGTCCGCGAGCGAACCGGCGCGCGGGCCGGCCTCCGCCGCGCGGGCGAGTAGGTCTCCTAGTGCGGTCATCCCCAGGCCGGCTAGCCCGAGGTCCCGCAAGGCGCGCCGGCGCGTGATGCCGGCGTTCGGATCCTGCGTGGGTTGCATCCTGCTGCCCCTCTCGTCGCGTCAGTGCGCCCGGCCCGCGCGGGGAGCGAGCCTATCAGGCAACGGATCTCGCCTCGTCGTTCCGCCGACTCGGATTTGTCGGCCCCAGGGATGCTGCGCCGCAGTGTGGCGTCCGGTGATTGGGGTGCATGGACCGCGTGACCCGGTGGGCAGCAGGCGAGGACGCAGGAGCCAGCCGGATGACTCGGGCGCGGCCCATCAAGGCGAGGCAGGATGCCGAGCGGGCCGCAAGCCCGAGGCAGCAGCGCTGCGCGAGGCTCCGAGGACGAAGCATGATGGCCATCCGGGGCCGCGATACATGTGCCCTAATTACCGGACGGTGCACCTAGGCGCAGCCCCATATTGGCGCGTGGAAGCTGGCTACCGGCCGGGGAGGTGGTAGATGTCGATCGTGCCGCTCGTGAGGTGGTTGTTGGCGTCCCCCACTGGGACGATCACGCGTCCGCCGGCGACGATGGGGCTGTTCCAGTGACCGGAGCCGGCGCTGAGCGACGTCAGCTCGCGCCCGCTGGTCGGGTCGAATACGTTGAGCGACCCGCTCGGGTTGTACACGTACAGCAGGCCCCCGGCGAGCACTGGGCTCGTGCCGCCGGACCCGTTCTGCCAGGCGACGTGCAGGCGGGGCCTGGTCCCGCTGAGGATGTACGCCGCGGTTCCCGAATTGTCCGCCGCGAACACGTAGATCCGGCCCCGGTGGGACCAGACCACGGGCGCAGTGAGCAGCTGATCGGAACCGGGAGTGGGGATGTCCTGGAGCTCGCCGCCCAAACGGCTGGAAGCGCCGCCGGTCGTACCGTTCAAGCGGTCTAGGTCGAGCAGGTGGAAGGTCGAGTCCTTGCCCCCCTGTAGAGCCAAACGGCGTCCGTTCACCTCGGGGAGGACAGCGGGGACGCTGCTGCCCAGATCACCGTCGGTCGCGTTCAGCCGGGCCTGGTAGGTCGGCGTCCAGTTGTGCAGCAGGCGCTTGCCGTCCGGGCTCAGCTCGAGCACGCTGTCGCCCCAGTCGGTCGAGCCGTTGAACGGAGCGTTCCCGGTCGCGATCAGGATGCGACCACTCACGGGCTCGACGACCGCGCCGGCGCGAGCCCAGATCGCCGAGTCGCTGGCGTGGCACGAGCTGGGCGGATCGATCAGGTGGTGGATGTTCGAGCACAGCGAGTTCCACACCGCCGTGATCCGGCCCGTGGCGCGGTCGATCATCACAACGTGGCCCTGATAAGGAGGGGCGTCGCCAACGTAGCCGCCGGTGGTGACGATCAGTGAGCCGCCGCTGATGTTCAGCGCGGCCGCCAGCTTCTCGCGGCTCGCGTCGAACGTGATGCGCGCCGGCCAGTGAGCGGAGCGGACCTCCCCGCCGGTCGCGACCGCCAGCTTGTGGATCAGGCCGTCGGGGCTGGCGGCGTAGACGAAGCGCCGGCCCGGATCGGCGATCGGCGTGGTGTTGGTGATCTGATAGGTGCCCTGGTAGGAGCCGATGGCCGGCGGCACGTACTCCCAGAGCCTGGCGCCCGTGCCGGGATCCAGCGCGATCGTGCGGCCGTACGTCGTGGTCACCACGATCACGTCGCGCGACCGCCCGTGGATCTTGATCGCGTGCAGCTCGATCGGGGATGAGTCCACCGTGCCATCGATCGCCACCTTGCGCAGGCGCAGCGCTCCGAGGTTCCGCGCGGTGATTCCGGTGAGGGCGGGACCGACGCCGGTGCGCTGCGCGTCGTAGTCGAACCGGAGCCAATCGGCTCCGGGAATCCGGGCGTCAGCGGACGCGGACGGGCTCGCCCCGGAGCCACCCTCCTGAGTCGAGCTGCTGACCGCCTGGCCGCTGCCGCAGCCGGCGAGCACGAATATGGCCGTGATCAGTAGCCCCCCGACCCGGGCGCGTATGGCCCGGCTCACGGCGTTTGCGGGACCCCCGGTGGCGAACTGGCAGATGGGGGTGCCGGCGGCCGGGGGACTGACACTGGCATGGAGCCTGGGACGGGCACCGGCATCGAGCCAGGCACGGGCACCGGCATCGAGCCCGGGGTGGGCACGTGCACGGGCGCGGCCACCGGAGCGTTGTCGATATGGGAGCTGACGGCTTGGAGCGCCTGGGCGGCGATCGGCCCCGCGGGGCCGGGGACGTTTTGGACGGCCGACGTGACGAGGCCCACCGCTCGGTCGATCAACCCCCGCGCGCTCGGAACGGCCGATGGCGCCGTCATCGGCAGGGTTGGCTCGGAGATGGGCGGCGAGGTGACGGGCGATCCGCTCGATGAGCCGCTGCCCGACGAGCTCCCGGCCGAGCCGGTCGAGCCGGTGGCGCCGGTCGAGCCGGTCGGGGTACCGCCACCCGAGGGGGTCGTGGTTGCGGGGGAGGAGCCGATCGGGCTTCCCACATGGGAGCTGAATCCTCCACCCCCACCTCCCGGGGCTCCGCCACGGCCGAACGCGCCCGTACCCCCGCCGGCCGGCGCCGGGAATATCGTCGGCGGGATCGCGATCCCACTCGGAGTGGCGATGGCGGCAGGCACGGCGCCCGTCGCTTGAAGCGCCGCGATCGCCGCCGCCGCGGCGCCGCCCTGCCCCACCGGGGTCAGCGAACTCGAGCGAGCTCCGCTCCGGCCGAGGGGCGACGGGGCCGGCGGGATCGAAGGACCTGCGAAGGCCTGTCCGAGCGTCCCAAGGCGCCCAAACGCGCCCGCCAGAGCGAGTGAGATCAGGGCGGCAACCATCGCCGCAGGGACGATCAGCGCCACCGCGGAGGCGCTCAACAACTGCCGCCTCCAAGCGCGGGCAAGCGTCATGCGGGCAATGTTAGCCCCCGGCTCTGGCCGGGCTCGCGGGCCCGGTCGGCCGGAAGCGCGAGTACGATCCCCTGCACTAGGGGTCACGTCACCGCTTCCCCGGTATTCGTGGATGCAGCGCCTTTCGATTGCTCGTCTGCTCCGCCTGGCGCTCGTCGGGTTGACTGTCGCGCTGGCTGTGATCGCCGCGCTCGGGATCGCAAGCCTGTACAACGCCCGGCAGCGCTATGAGAACACGCTGATCGCGAGTTCCTCGCTCGCCACCGCCACCGCGAACCTCCAGAGCGCGGGCATCGCCGAGGTGGAGGTGTTGCGCGACGCGCGCGGGCCGCTGGCCCCTGCGGCGCGCCACCAGGCGTCCGCCGCCTATGCGACCGCGGCCGCGCAGGCCACGTCGCTGGCCGGGTCGGACTCCGTTAGCGAGCGGCTCCTCAGCGCGCAGATCGCGGCCCAGTCCCGGGCCCGGTCCCTCGCCGTCAGCGGGCGGTTCGTGGCGGCGAGCGCACCCTCCGGGCCCCTCGCCGCCGCACGTAATGCCGCGGCGGCGTTGCAGGCGCGCCAGCTCGCGAGACGCGAGACGGCGCGGTCCAAGGCCCGTTCGGACTCGCGGCGCGCGATCATCCTCGTGACGATCGCGGGCCTGCTCGCGCTCGCCGGCGCGCTGGCGCTGATCACGGCGCTCGTGCGGGGCATGCGCCGGCCCCTCGACGACCTCGTGCGGGCGACGCGCGGTCTGGCCTCCGGGGAGCTCGAGCGGCGCGTTCAGCCCGCGGGGCCGCGCGAGCTCCAAGAGCTGGGCACGGCGTTCAACGCGATGGCCGACGATCTGTCCACGGCGCAGCGACGGATCGAGGAGGAACGCCACCGGCTCGCGGTCACGATCGAGAGCCTCGGGGACGCGCTGATCGTGACCGAGCCAGCCTCGAGCACGATCGCCGCGGTCAACCCACGCGTGTCGGAGCTCGTACCCGAGTTGGCCGTCGGGGGCGACGTCGACGCCGAGGCCAGCCCGCTCCCGCCGCTCGGTCAGGCGCTTCGCAAGGAGATGATCGTGGAGCACCACGGGCGGACGCTCGCCGTCACCGCCGCACCACTCGGCACCGAGTCCGACGGGGTGGTGTGGACCGTGAGGGACATGAGCGAGCGGGCGCGGCTCGAGCGGGCCAAGAGCGAGTTCGTGGCGACGGCGTCGCACGAGCTGCGCAGCCCCCTGACCTCGATCAAGGGCTTCGTCGAGTTGCTGTCGCGCGCACCGCAGGACATGTCCGAGCGCCAGCAGGAGTTCGTCGAGATCATCCTGAAGTCGACCGACCGTCTCGTGGACCTGGTCAACGACCTGCTCGACGTGGCCCGGATCGACTCCGACCACGTGGAGATCAACCGCCGTCCGATCGACGTCGGCGAAGCCGTCCGGGAGGTCACCGAGTTGATCGGGCCGCGACTGGCGCAAAAGGGTCAGGACCTGGGCGTGTACATCGCGCCCATGCTTCCGTTCGCGCTGGCCGACCCCGCGCGGGTGCGCCAGATCGTCGCGAACCTGCTCACGAACGCGCATCTGTACACCGGGGAGGGGGGCAAGATCCACGTCGGCGTCGAGCCCGACCGCGCCTGGGTGGAGATCGTGGTGGCCGACTCCGGCGTCGGGATGACGAAGGAGGAGACCGAGCGGGTGTTCGAGCGGTTCTACCGGGGCCGCAACGGCAGCGCGTCGAACCCCGGGACCGGGCTCGGCCTGTCGATCGTCAAGTCCCTGGTGGAGCTCCATCACGGGCAGATCGCGGTCGAGAGCGAACCGGGTCGGGGCAGCACGTTCCGGGTACGGCTTCCCGCCGCCGTTCCGGGTCCCGAGTCCGGCCGCTCGCTGGCGGCGATTCGGGGGCGTCACGTCCTCGTGGTCGACGACGAACCCGAGATCGCGGAGCTGATCGCCGGCCAGCTCGCTCCGCAGGACGTTCACGTCACGATCGCCTCGAGCGGGCGCGAGGCGCTCGACCGGCTGCGGGCCGAGCACTTCGACGCGGTCACGCTCGACATCCTGATGCCGGGCATGGACGGGTTCGAGGTCCTGCGCGAGATCCGTGCCGACCCGGAATTGCGCAACACCCCGATCGTGTTCGTGTCGGTGTTCTCGGGCCAGCGCGAGCTCGCCGGCGAGTGGATCGTGTCAAAGCCGATCGACGCGGATGAGCTCCGAGACGTGCTCGGCGCCGCGGTGCACGCGGGGCGCTCGCGGGTGCTGGTGGTGGGGCGTCAGGAGATGCGACCGGTGCTCGAGCCCGCCCTCGATGAGCTCGGGATCGAGCACCAGTGGGAGACCTCCGGCCCCGCTGCTGCCCGGGTCTGCGCAGAGCGCCGGTTCGAGGTCGCGCTGGTCGACGTGGGCGTCCGTAACCCCCAGGCCGTACTCCAGGCTCTGGACCTCCGCGGCAGGCGCCTGCGGCGCGTCGTGATCCTGTTCTCCGACGACCACACGCCGGCGCCACCGGGAGTGAGGAGGCTCGGGATGGAGGTGGTCGCGGTCGAGCAGGCGGCCACCGCGGTCCTGGCGACGCTCCGCGGCGACCGAGAGTAGGCCTGCGGTGGGTAGGACGAGGTAGCCTGATCGCCTGTGACGGTCCACAGCGAGACCGATCTGATCCGGGAGAACGAGCGTCTCCGGGCGGAGCTGGCACGCCGCGAGGAGGAGGCGGCCGCCAAGGAGCGCCAGCTCGAGCGTTACGCCGCCGACCTGCGTGACACGTTCAAACAGGAGCGCACCCGGTCCCAGGAGCTGAGAAGCTCCTACACGGCGACAGTCCGGGCGTTGTCGAACGCGGTCGAGGCGCGGGACGCGTACACGGGCAAGCACGCCGAGCGCGTCACCGCCTACGGGATCGAGATCGCGCGCGCGGTTGGGGTCTCGATCGCCGATACCCGCGAGCTCGAGTTCGGGTTCCTGTTGCACGACATCGGCAAGCTGGGAATCCCGGACGCGATTCTCTACAAGCCGGGCGCCTTGACCGACAACGAGCGGGCGCTGATGACCCAGCACCCGCTGATCGGGGCACAGATCGTGGACGACATCGAGTTCCTGGCGCCCGCGGCACGGGTCGTGCGCTCCCATCACGAGCGCTGGGACGGAAGCGGTTATCCCGACGGCCTCGCGGGCGAGGAGATTCCTCTGGCCGCGCGGGTGTTCTCCGTCGCCGATGTGCTCGACGCGCTCACCACCGACCGCCCGTACCGGCACGCGTTGCCGCTGAGCAAGGCGCGGGAGATGATCGTCGCCGGTTCGGGGACGCAATTCGACCCGCGCGTCGTTGAGGCGTTCAAGTCCATCCCGGACCGCAGGCTCGAGCGCATCGCCGCCGAGATTCGATGACCTCGGGCCTGGAGCCTCAGGGACCCCGGGGACCCGGCCTCGGAGTGCTGATCGTCGACGACGATCGATTCATACGCAGGCTGATCTCGACCACGCTCGAGGACGTGGCCGATTTCGAGCTTCACGAGGCCTCGGATGGGTTGCAGGCCCTGGAGGTGGCGCGCCGAGAGCGTCCCTCGCTCGTATTCCTCGACGTCGACATGCCCGGCCTCGACGGGATCGAGACCTGCCGGCGCCTGCGCTCCGAGGAGGCGACCGCCGCCAGCACGATCGTGATGCTGACCGCTGCCCACGGCGACCGAGTCGTTGACCACGCCGAGCAGGCGGGCGCCGATCTATTCCTGACCAAGCCGTTCAGTCCCCTCGAGCTGCTGCGGCTGGTTGATCGGCTGGGTGAGCAGCGATGACCCGGCGCGCCTGGGTGGCCTTCGCGGCGATGTCGCTGATCTGGGGCGTGCCCTACCTGTTCATCAAGATCGCGGTGGACGGCGGAGTCACGCCGCTCATGCTCGCCTGGGGGCGGGTCACGCTCGGGGCCTTGGTGCTGCTGGCGTTGGCGCGGCGGGCGGGCACGCTGCGGACGGTCCGCGGGCACTGGCGCTGGCTGGCCGCTTACGCGATCGCCGAGATCTCGATTCCGTTTCCGCTGATCGCGTTCGGCGAGCAGCGTGTGGCCTCGTCCCTGGCGGCGATCATGATCGCGTCGGTGCCGCTGGTCGGAGCGGTGCTGGCGATGCGGTTCGACCACTCGGAGCGGCCCACACCGGTGCGCGCCCTCGGGTTGGTGCTCGGGTTCGGTGGCGTCATCGTGCTCGTGGGAATCGACGTCGCCGGACGGGCGGATGAGCTCCTCGGCGCGGGGGCGATCCTGGTTGCGGCCGTCGGCTACGCGATCGGGCCGATGGTGGTCAAGCATCGCCTAGGCGGCCTCGACGCGCGGGCGACGATGGGCTCGAGCCTGGCGATCGCGTCGGTGGTCCTGCTCGCCGGCGCCGCGGTCGACCGGCCGCAGCGGGTTCCTTCGGCCGGCGCGATCGCCGCGGTCGCCGTCCTCGGGCTGCTGTGCACGGCGGCCGCGTTTGTGATCTTCACGGTGCTGATTCGCGAGGCCGGTACGAGCCGGGCCACGGTTATCACCTACATCAACCCGGTCGTTGCCGTCACCTTGGGCGTGGCGCTGCTCGGCGAGCGGCCGGGCGCCGGCGCGGTGGCCGGGTTGTTGCTGATTCTGGCCGGGTCGTGGCTGTCCACGGACGGGCGGCTGCCGCCGTCGCTGCGGCGGGCGGTGGCGGTGGTCCTGCGGTGGCGGGGCCGGCGTGAGCCGGCGGCCGAGCGATCGGTCGGGTGCGTGGAGGCGTAGGGCGGGTATCGGCCCCCGACAAACCCAGCGTGGGCAATACCTACGCGTATTCCATAGTTATTGCCCACGCTCCGGCGTGTCGCCCTCCCGACGCAGCGTGGGCCGAGCGGGGGTCGCTCCTGCCCCTCGTCCTCCGACGCAGCGTGGGAGATAACTGTCGCTATGCGGTAGATATTGCCCACGCTCCGGCCCCTGCGCCCTCCCAACGCAGCGTAGGAGATAACTGTCTCCATGCGGTAGTTATCTCCCACGCTCGCGGGTGAGGGTGGGAGATAACTCGGACATAGTTCGAGATATTTCCCACGCTGGGCGGAGGCGTGATCCGGTGGAGACCGGGGGGCGCACGCCGGCGGAGACCGGCGCGCCGGCTTGATCCGGCGGAGACTGGCGCGCCGGCGGTGACCCGGCGGAGCGCGCGCCGGCGCCCCAGTCAGCTCAGGAGATCTTGATCAGAACGATCGTGTTGATGGCAAACGCCACGGCAAACGCGATCGTCCAGCGATTCAGGTTGCGCTCGACCAGCGAACCGCCGCCGAACGGTCCTGCGCCGGTGCCCACGCCGAAGGCGCCCGACAAGCCCGAGTCCTTGCCCGAGTGCATCAGGATCAGGAAGACCAGCACGACGCAGATGAAGACCTGCACGACGCCGAGGACGGTTGCCATGCCTCGCTACGGTAGCGCAGAGCGCTGATTTTCCGCGGCCGCGGCCGAGGCGGAGGCCGAGGCACGATCGAGCGCCCGCAGGATCGTGAGCGCCTCGGCGCGCAGAGTCTGGTCGATCGCCTCGTAGTCGGCGTCGGACAGCTTGCCGGTCCGATGGTCGAGCTCGGCGTCGCGAATCTCGCGGTACTTGGCGTCGCGGGCAGCCTCGAGCTCGGCGATCTCCGAAGCCGACGGCGCCTCGCCCCCGCCCTCCGCGTTGCCCGTCACCTGAACGTGCGCCGGGCCGGCGTGGCCGTTTCGCCGAGCTGCGCCGTCGGTCCGCTCCCGAGAGGTCCGGTCGGCAGCTACCGCACGCAGCGGACCGCCAACCACGACCACGACCACCGCCAAGACCGCGAAGATGATCAGGAACTCGAGCACGTTGCTTCTGGGGCCGCCGTCATCCGCTGCCGCCGCGCGCCGGCGTTAGACCACCGTCTCCCGAGCGGGCAGGGCCGGCGCCGGGCTCCCCCGCCGCGCGGCCGACGGCACCGTCGCGCGCCGGCCCGCGAACGCCGGGATCGGCCACAGCGCGATCAGTCCCCCGAACGCGATGATGAGCGCGCCCAGCCAGATCCAGGTCACGAGCGGGGAGACGATCAGCAGGAACTCGACGGGCCACGGATGGTTCACGAAGCGAGCTGTGAGGCCGGCGATCGCGCGGTCGCGCTCGGCCCACAGCGGCGCCAGCGCCTGCTGGGCCTGGGCAGGAGGCATGCCGACCACGGTCTTCATCTCCTGCGTCGCGAGCGCGGCGAACAGGCGATCTCCCTTGGAGATGTAGCCCTGGAGCGGCGTCAGATTGGGATTGATGACGGTCCAGATGTCCTTGGTCAGGCCGGCTCGCAGCCCCACGTTGCTGTCGGACTCGCCGTTGAAGAACCGCCCCAGGATGCCGAGACTCGCGTCCTGCGCGGGGTAGAACCCGCGCGTGGTCGTGAGCGTGCTGACGTGGTGGCCGCCCCTGGAGACGTCGAGGACGGCACCGAACGAGATCTTCTGGGCAGTCGCCTGCGCCGTCGGCCGCACGTACCGGATCGTGTAGCCGTCAACGTGGGCGCGCTGCCCCGGCGCCAAGCTCACGTCCTGGGAATGCTGGAACGAGGACGAGGCGGCCACGCCCACCAGCAGCACCGCCAACCCGGCGTGGACGATGTAGCCACCGTAGCGCCGGCGGTTGCGACGTACCAGTTGGACCAGTGCGACCGGCACCGGGTCGCCGGTTATCGCTCGCCGCGCGATCACGCCGCGCCCGAACTCCTGGCCGACGGTGGCGACCACGAATGCGCCCAGGGCGAACATGATCAGCGCGAACGGCCGTGCGCTGACCCCGCCCACGAGGAGTAGCGCGACGAGTGCGGCCGCCCCCGCCAGGACCGGCAGGGTGAAGTTCCGGCGCAGGTTTGCCGCCGTCACCCGCCGCCAGGCGATGATCGGCCCGATCCCGGAGAGAAGGACGAGCACGAGCGCGAGCGGCACGATGAACGGCCGGAACGCAGGCGGTCCGACGGACACCTTCGTGCCAGTCACGGCCTGGGAGATCAGCGGGAAGAACGTAACCCAGAAGATCACGAACACCATGCCGACCAGCACCAGGTTCTGGAACAGGAACACCGCCTCGCGGGACAACAGCGAATCCAGTTGGGACTCCGAGCGAAGCTGCGGCCGCCGCCACACCACGAGGCCGATCCCGGCGGCGATCATCGCGGCGATGAGCAGCACGAACGGCACGCCGAGGGTCGAGGCCCCGAAGGCGTGGATCGAGTCGAGCACGCCCGAGCGCACGAGGAACGTCCCCAGGATCGCGAGGGTCCCGCTCGCCAGGATCAGCGATACGTTCCAGACCTTCAGCATCCCGCGCTTCTCCTGGATCATGATCGAGTGGATGAACGCCGTCGTGCAGAGCCACGGCATCAGCGCAGCGTTCTCCACCGGATCCCAGGCCCAATACCCTCCCCAGCCGAGCTCGGTGTAGGACCATCGCGCCCCGAGCAGGATTCCGATCCCCAAGAACAGCCATGCGGCCAGCGCGAAGCGCCGCGTCACCACGATCCATTCCGAGCCCAGCCGACCCGTCACCAGGGCGCCGATCGCGAACGCGAACGGAACCGTCAGCAGCGTGTACCCGGAGTAGAGCATCGGGGGGTGGATCATCATGCTCGGATGAAGGAGCAGCGGATCGAGGCCCGCGCCCTCGGTCGGCGGGCTGGCGGTGGTCGCGAACGGGTTGGCGTAGAACACGGCCAAGGCGGTGAAGAAACCCGCGAACCCGAGCAATACGGCCGTGGCGTAGGGAGCGATTTCGCGAACCCGGTTGCGGGTCAGGAACAGGATCAGGCTCGACCACAGCGACAGCAGCAATACCCACAGCAGCAGCGAGCCCTCCTGCGAGGACCAGGGGGCCGCGAGCTTGTAGAACGTCGGCGTCGTGGTCGAGGAATGGCCCGCGACCACGTTGAACGAGAAATCCGAGCGCACGAACGCGACCTCGAGGATCGCGAAGGCGCCGATCATCAGCGCCGCGAGCGCGTAGACGGAGCGGCGGCCCGAATCGACCCATTCCCGCCGGCCCGTGCGCGCCCCGTAGATCGAGGCGCCCGCTCCGTACGCCGCCACGAGCAGCCCGAGGATCAGCAGTGCGCGACCGATCAGCGCCATATCAATACGAGGCGCTCGCCGCCTGGTACTTGGAGGGGCACTTGGTGGTCAGCGAGTTCTGCTCGCCGATGAATACCGAGTCCCCCTCGTGGACCGTGACGAGAACCGCCCGGCCGGCGCGGAACGGATCCGGGACAATGCCCGTGTAGCGCACCGGGACCGAGAGCTTGAGCCTCGGATCGCGGATCCGAAACAGCAGCGCTGTCCCCTCCTGGTGCACCGATCCATTGAGCACGGTGCCGGCGAGTATGTAGGACTGGCCGGGTTTGGCCTTGCTCAGCAGCTGCGAGGCGGTGACCTCATCGCGCCCGGCGCTGAAGCTCGTATACACGAGGGCCGAGGCGAGCAGCACAGCGGCGGTCAAGGCGACGGCGAGGCGGATGGCTCGCTTGCGGCTGGGGTCCATTCCTGTGTGAATTCTCCCATAACGCCTGTCGAGCGGACCGGGGGCGAGACTGCGTCCTCGAGGTCGCAAACCCCGCCGGTCTTCGAGCCAAGCACCCACCCGGCATGGCGATTAGCGCCGTGTTAGGGGCCAGGAATCGGTCGGGCGACCGCGAAACCATTTGCGCCGGGCGGCGTTGATATCTATGAACATGGTGGTTCGATCCAAGCCCAA
>JAFASF010000354.1 GCA_019244745.1 Solirubrobacterales bacterium
GCGAGCTGCGAGGGCTGGTTGCCGACGATCCCGACCGAATAGCCGTCGAGCCGGGCGAAGCCGCAGACGATGTTGCGCGCGTAGTGCTCGTGGACCTCGAAAAATTCCCCGTCGTCGACGATCAGGCGGACCGCGCCGCGCATGTCGTAGGGCTTGTTGGGGTTGTCGGGCACGACGTGGTCGAGCTCGGGGTCCTGGCGCTTGGGGTCATCGGTGGGCTGCACGCGCGGCGGGGTCTCGAGGTTGTTCTGGGGCAGGAACGAGAGCAGGTAGCGCGTGTCCTGCAGGCACTGGTCCTCGTCGTCGCAGGCGAAGTGGGCGACGCCCGACTTCGTGTTGTGGGTCATCGCGCCGCCGAGGTCCTCGAAGCCGACCTCCTCGCCGGTCACCGCCTTGATCACATCGGGGCCGGTGATGAACATGTGACTGGTCTCCTTGACCATGAACACGAAGTCGGTCATCGCCGGCGAGTAGACCGCGCCGCCGGCGCACGGGCCCATGATCAGGCTGATCTGGGGGATCACGCCGCTCGACATCACGTTGCGGACGAACACGTCGCCGTAGGCGCCAAGGCTCACCACGCCCTCCTGGATCCGGGCGCCGCCGGAGTCGTTGATCCCGATCACGGGGCAGCCGATCTTGGCCGCCAGATCCATGATCTTGACCATCTTCTCGCCCATGACTTCACCGAGCGAGCCGCCGAACACGGTGAAGTCCTGGCTGAACACGCACACCCGCCGGCCGTCAATCGTGCCGTGCCCCGTGACGACGGCGTCGCCCCAGGGACTGTTCTTCTGCATGTCGAACTCGTGCGTGCGGTGGCGCACGAACGTGTCGAGCTCCTGGAAGGAGCCCGGGTCGAGCAGCTTCTGGATCCGCTCGCGCGCGGTGAACTTACCGCGCTCGTGCTGCTTGGCGACGGCCTGCTCGGAGCCGGCGTGGATGGCCTCGTAGCGCAGCTCTTGCAGCTGGGCTAGCTTCTCCTCGTAGGTCTCGGGAGCCTTGGCGCGCATGGTGGCGGCGAGTTTATGGGTTATGAGTGTTGGCGCCGCGAGGAACTGACGCGTTCTTCCCGCGCTATACCACGGAAGGACGCGTCACCTCTCCGGCCGGCGCAGCGGGTCAGGCGCGGGAGTACGGCCTGTGATGGGCTTGGCCGAGGCTGTCGAGGGCGCCGGCGAGGGCGGCGCCGGCGTCGAGCTCGGCGTCGGCGGGCTCGGGTTCGGGTGTGACCGGCTCGGGGATCGGTGGCTCGGGTTCTGGGTCGGGCACGAGCGGCGGGGGGATTGCCGTTGCCGGTCGGAAGAGCGCCCGGAGCCGCTCGCGCAGGGTGCGCCGTGTCGCCAGCGCGCCCGGCACCCCCGGCCACGGCATGTCCATCGCCGGGGCCGGCGCAGGCGCGGCCTCCGGTTCAGCGGGTTGAGGCGGGGCCGTCTGCGCCGTCAGCGTCACCCGCGTCCCCCACCCCGATGGTTCGATCCGCACCGTGCCGCTCGCACGCTCGCCCTCCCAGGCAACGGCGGTCTCCGGCTCGAGCCTCGTGATCTTGATCTCGCCGAACGAGCCCGACAGGTGGCGGGCCAGCGCGGACGGGTCGCTGCATTCCGTCCACAGCTCCGGCGGCGACTTGACCAGGGTTCGGCTTGCCTCGTGCTCACTCATCCCGTGAGGTTTCGCCTGCCCGCACGGGACTCCTTCCCTTCTGGGTTGGCAATGCGGGGTAGTGCGGCGATGACTCGCGAGCTCGGCCGCTGGGCGATCCGCTCTCGGGTCAGAACGTCGGCTGGTACTCGCCGAACACGTCTCTCATCGCGCCGCACACTTCCCCGAGCGTGCAGCGATCCCTGAGTGCCGGGCGCAGGACGGTCAGCAGGTTGCCCCTGCCGCCGGCGGTCTCACGGACCTCGCTGAGGCGGCGCTCCACGAGCTCGGGGTCGCGGTCGGCCTTGAACGCCTTCAGGCGATCGACCTGCTGGCGCTCCGATTCGGGATCGACGCGGAGGATGTCCGGGACGTCGGGTTCGCGCTCGTCGACGAACTTGTTGACGCCCACGACGACATCCTGCCCGATCCGGTAGCGCTCGTGGTAGCCGAACGCCGATTCCTCGATCTCGTTCTTCATGAAGTCGATCGCGTTGATCGAGCCCCCGAGCTCGTCGATCTTGGCGATCAGCTCGCGCGCGCTGGCCTCGATCTCGTCGGTCAGCGCCTCGACGAAGTACGACCCCGCGAACGGATCGACGGTGTCCGCCGCGCCCGATTCGTAGCCGATGATCTGCTGGGTTCGCAACGCGATCCTCGCGGCGCGCTCGGTCGGGAGCGCGAGCGCCTCGTCGAAGCCGTTGGTGTGCAGCGACTGGGTCCCGCCGCACACCGCGGCGAATCCCTGGAGGGCGACCCGCACGATGTTGTTCTCCGGTTGCTGGGCGGTGAGGGTTACGCCGCCGGTCTGGGTGTGGAAGCGCAGCCGCCACGATCGCTCGTCGGCGGCGCCGAAGCGCTCGCGCATGATCTCCGCCCACATCCGGCGGGCGGCGCGGAACTTCGCGATCTCCTGAAAGACGTTGTTGTGGCCGTTGAAGAAAAACGCCAGCCGGGGGGCGAACTGGTCGAGCTCGAGTCCCGCGTCGAGGGCGGCCTGCACGTACGCGATCCCGTTCGCGAGCGTGAACGCAACCTCCTGGACCGCGGAGCACCCCTTCTCGCGGAAGTGGTATCCGCTGATCGAGATCGTGTTCCACTTCGGAACGTGCTCCTTGCAGTACGCGAACAGGTCAGTGGTCAGCCTGATCGCGCCGTCGGGCGGGTAGATGAAGTTGCCCCGGGCGATGTACTCCTTGAGGATGTCGTTCTGGGTGGTCCCTCGCAGCTGCCCGGAGGGGACGCCCTGCTCCTCGGCGACCAGGTCGTAGAGCAGCAGCAGCACGCTCGCCGGCGCGTTGATCGTCATCGACGTCGACACCCGGTCCAGCGGAATGCCGTCGAACGCCGTGCGCATGTCGTCGATCGTGTCGATGGCCACTCCGGTGCGGCCGACCTCCCCCAGGCAGCGGGGATCGTCGGAGCCGAGCCCTAGCTGGGTCGGGAGGTCGAAGGCCATGCTGAGGCCGGTCGAGCCGTGGTCGAGCAGGTAGCGGTAGCGCTCGTTGGATTCCTTGGCACTCGCGTACCCCGCGTACTGGCGCATCGTCCACAACTGCTTGCGGTACATGTCGCGGTGAATGCCGCGCGTATAGGGGTACTCGCCCGGTTCCCCCAGGCGCTCCGGGAGGTCCTCGGGAACGTCCTGCTCGGTGTAGAGCGCCTTGATCTCGATCCCCGAGTCGGTGAATCGGCGAGGATCGTCCGGACCGACGATCGGCGCGATCGTGCGGTGCTCGTCCGCGGTGGCCATGGGTTGGAGGTTACCCCCGGCCCCCTGACGGCGCGCGCGAGTCTCACGGCGCGCCGGCGCCGAAGTGTCAGAGGACTTTCGCGATGAACGACTTGGTGCGCTCGTGCTGCGGCGAGCTGAGGACCCGATCGGGCCGCCCGGACTCGACCACAACGCCCTCGTTCATGAACACCACGGTGTCGGCGACCTCGCGGGCAAAACCCATCTCGTGCGTGACCACGATCATCGTCATCCCGTCCCGCGCGAGCTGGCGCATCGCGTCGAGGACGTCGCCCACCAGCTCGGGATCGAGGGCCGACGTCGGCTCGTCGAACAGCATCAGCTTGGGCTGCATTGCGAGCGCTCGGGCGATCGCGACCCGCTGCTGCTGGCCGCCGGACAGCGCCACGGGATAGGTGGAGAGCTTGTCGCCGAGTCCAACTCGCTCCAGCAGCTCGGTGGCGCGCCGGCGCGCCTCGTCGCGCGAGACTCCCAGCACGCGCGTAGGCGCCAGGGTCACGTTCTCGAGCGCGGTCATGTGCGGGAACAGGTTGAAGCTCTGAAACACCATGCCGATCTCCGCCCGTTTGCGCGCGACTTCGCGCTCGTGCAGCTCGTGCAGCTTGTCGCCATCGTCCCGGTAACCGACGAGCTCGCCGTCGACGTAGAGGCGGCCGGCGTTGATCTTCTCCAGGTGGTTGATGCAGCGCAGGAAGGTCGACTTGCCCGAGCCGGAAGGCCCGAGCATGCACATCACCTCACCGCGCTGGACCTCGAGGTCGATCCCCTTCAAAACCTCGAGGCGCCCGAAGCGCTTGTGGACGTTCTCAGCCTTGACCATCGTGTCGCTCATGCTGCCCCTGTTTCGTGTCGAAATCCCAGCCAGCGCGCGCGCATCGACGCCTGCTGAGCGCGCGAGAACCCGCGTCCGTAGCGCCGCTCGATGAAATACTGGCCGACGTACAGGACGCTCGTCATCACCAGGTACCAGATGCTGGCCACGATCAGCAGCGGGATTACCTGGTAGTTGACGTCGTAGATCTCCTGGGTCGCGTAGAGCAGCTCCGCGTACGCCGTGACGCTGATCAGCGAGGTGTTCTTGAGCATCGAGATCGTCTCGTTGCCGGTCGGAGGGATGATCACCCGCATCGCTTGCGGGAGCACGATCATCCGCAGTGTCTGGATCCGGCTCATCCCGAGCGACTGCGCGGCCTCGGTCTGCCCCTCGGGCACCGAGATGATCCCCGCGCGGACGATCTCGGCCATGTACGCCCCTTCGTTGATCGACAGCGCCAGCAGCCCCGCCACGAATGCCGTGATCAGGCTGTTCGTGTGCGTGTAGTGGACCACGTCGGGCCCGAACGGGACTCCCAGACCGATTCCGTGCGGGAACAGCGCGGCGATGTTGTACCAGAACAGGATCTGCACCAAGAGCGGCGTACCGCGGAAGAACCAGATATAGAGCCAGCTTGCGCCGGACAAGACCGGGTTCGGAGACAGCCGCATCACCGCGAGGATGACGCCGAGCCCGATCCCGACCACCATCGATGCCGCCGTCAGCTCGATCGTGACGAGGACCCCGTGCAGTACCCGGGAGTCGAACAGGTACTGCCCAACGTAGTGCCAGCCGAAGCTCTTGTTGGTGACGATCGAGCGGGCGATCGAGGCGGCAATGACCAGCACGATCGCCGCCGCGATCCACCGCCCCGGACGGCGGACCGGAACGGCCTTGATCTCCTCAGGCCGCCCCGTCCGCTCCTTGGAAAGCTCGGAGGTACTCACCTCTGAGCCGTAGTTTGACTCTTAACTCGTGGCGCCGTTGATCTTCATCTGAGATGCCGGGATCGCGCCGCTCTGGATCCCCCACTTCTGGAGGATCTGCATGTAGGTCCCGTTGCCCTCGAGCACCTTGACCGCGGCCAACACAGCGGGCGCCAGCCCACTCTTCTTTGGAATCGCGAGCCCGTAGGGGGCCGTCCCGTAGGTGACCCCGGTGATCTTGAACGTTCCGTTGGACTGCTTGACCTGATAGGCGGCCACCGGCGAGTCGGCCATCGACAGCTGCGCGCGGCCGCTCGACAGCGCCAGGTTGGCGGCCGTCTGGGTCGGGAACACGAGCACGTTCACCGCGGGCTTGCCGGCGGCCTTGCACTTTCCACTCTGCGCCTTCGCGTCGGTCTCCTCGGTCGTCCCGCTTTCCACCGACACCGACTTCCCGCACAGATCCGCGAGCCCGGTGACGGACGTACCGCCGGACGCCTTGGTGAAGAACGAGGTCCCGGCCGAGAAGTAATCGACGAAGTCGACGGTCTTCTCGCGCTCCTTGGTGTCCGTGAACGATGACGCTCCCATGTCGTACTTGCCGGCCGCCAGCCCCGGAATGATCGTGTCGAACGTCGCGTTGACGACGTTGGCTTGGATCCCCATCGCCCTGGCAATCGCCTGGCTCAGGTCGGCGTCCATCCCGACCACGGTGTGCCCGTCGGGCCCGATGAACTCGTTCGGCGCATAGCTCGCGTCGGCGGCCACTGTCAGCGTCCCCTTCGACTTGATCGAGCTGGGCACCAGCGCGGCGACGGACTGAATGATTCCCACCGCGGGAGTGCTGGTGGACGTCGACGCCGTGCTCGAGCTCGAGGCCGCGCTGCTCGCGCTGCTGCTACTGCTCTTGCTGCTTCCGCAGCCAACGATCGCCGCGACGCACGCCACTAACAGCGGCGTGACGAGCAGGCTCCTCCGATTGCGCATCTTGCTCCTTATCTTTAGACCCCAGTATCGGAACTGCTGGCGCGGAGCATATGCAACCTTTGTAAAGGTCATCGAAGCGTTAACCGCCTGCAAACACCGCCGCCGGGATAGCCTTAGGACAAATGCAGGTGCGGGTACGTCTCTTTGCCGGTCTGCGGGAACGCGCCGGCGCCCCGGAGCTCGAGCTCGAGCTGCCCGAAGGCGCGCGGGTTGGCGATGCGCTCGAGCGGGTGCGGGCGCTGACCGAGGGGATGTCGGTCGTGATGGCCGTCAACCAGGAGTACGCGGAGCCGGACCTGCCTCTGCACGGAGGCGACGAGGTCGCGCTGATCCCGCCGGTGTCGGGGGGGTCCGTGCGCTCGCTGCACGCTCGAGTGACCGAGGAGCCGCTCGCGCTGGATCCGCTCACGGAGCGGGTCCGCGACCCCCGCGCCGGAGCGATCGTGACGTTCCTGGGCGTCACCCGGGAGGTGGAGTTGCTGGAGTACGAGGCGTATACGGAGATGGCCGAACGCCGGATCGCCGAGATCGTCCGCGCCGCGATAGAACGCCATGGGCTGTGCGCCGCTGCGGCGGAGCACCGGGTCGGGATCGTGCCCCTGTCCGAGCCGTCGGTCGCGGTCGCCGCGTCGGCGCCGCACCGAGGCGAGGCCTTCGAGGGGGCGCGCGAGATCATCGACGAGATCAAGGCGAGGGTCCCGGTCTGGAAGAAGGAGGAGGGCGAGTGGGTGCGGGGAGCGACACCCAGGCCCGGGCCCTGAGGGGGCTGCCCGCCGTCCACGAGCTGGCGCGCGCGCTCGACGCTCCGCATGCGCTGGCGGTCGCGGCCGCGAGGCGAGCCATCGACGAGGCGCGAGCGGCAGCGCTCGCGGGGACCTCGCTCGACGGCGGTGGAGCCGGGCTGGACCGCGACCTGCTCGAGCGTGCTCGCGAGCTGCTCGCGGAGCTCAATCGTCCGTCACTCGAGCGCGTCATCAACGCCACCGGCGTGATCGTGCACACCAACCTCGGCCGTGCGCCGCTGTCGGCGTCCGCCCGCAAGGCGGTCGCCCGCGCCGCCGAGGGCTACGCCAACCTCGAGCTGGACCTGAACACCGGCGAGCGAGGAACCCGTCACGCGCACGTCGACTCGCTGCTGTGCGAGCTGACCGGCGCGCAGGCGGCGATGGTCGTCAACAACGGGGCCGGCGCTGTGCTGCTCGCTGCGGCCGCGCTCGCGGGCCGCGGACGTCCCATCGTCGTCTCCCGGGGCCAGCTCGTCGAGATCGGCGGGGGTTTCCGCATACCCGAGGTGATCGCCCAATCCGGCGCGCGCCTGGTCGAGGTCGGAACCACCAACCGTACCCGGCTCGCCGACTACGAGGAGGCGCTCGCCGCCGTGGGTGGCGAGCCCGGCGCGATCCTGCGAGTGCACCCATCCAACTTCCGCGCGGTGGGATTTGTCGAGGACGTGTCGATCGATGCGCTGTGCGCGCTCGGCCCACCCGTGATCGATGACATCGGCTCGGGGGTACTCGCCGATGCCAGCGGTCTGCCGGCGCTGGCCGAGGAGCCGCCGATCAAGCGCTCGATTGCCGCGGGCGCGGCGCTCGTCTGCTGCTCGGGGGACAAGCTGCTCGGAGGACCGCAGGCCGGGCTCCTGGTGGGTCGTGCCGATGCCGTCGCGGCCGCGCGCAAGCACCCGCTGGCGCGGGCACTGCGGATCGACAAGCTGTCCCTGGCGGCGCTCGAGGCCACGCTCGTCGCCTATCGAGATCCGGAGCGCGCGCGACGAGAGATCCCGGTGCTGGCAATGCTGGACGCCCCCGAAGAGAAACTCGCCGCGCTCGCCGAGCGGCTACGGGAGGCCATCGGGCCGGCGGCCGAGATCGTCCGGGCCTCGGGGAAGGTGGGAGGCGGGGCACTGCCGATGCTCGAGCTCGAGGGTCCGGTCGTCGCCCTGCGGACGGAGGCGGATCCCGCGGCCGTGGCCCAGGCGCTGCGCTTCGCGACTCCGCCCGTGATCGGACGAATTCACGATGGTCGGGTCCTGCTCGACCCGCGAACGATGACCCACACCGAGCTCGAGCCGGCCGCCCGAGCGGTCCGCAGCGCGCTGGCCGCGACGCCGACGCAGTGACGACCGGCGCGCCGAGGCGAGGCATGACGGAGGGAGGGACCGCCGATCCGCTGACGCTCGGCACCGCCGGCCACATCGATCACGGCAAAACCGCGCTGATCCGCGCATTGACCGGCACAGACACCGATCGGCTGCCCGAGGAGCGCGCCCGAGGAATCTCGATCGAGCTCGGCTACGCCAGCCTGACGCTTCCGTCCGGACGTCGGCTATCCGTGGTCGACGTTCCGGGACACGAGAGGTTCGTGCGCACGATGGTCGCCGGGGCAACCGGCATCGACCTCTACCTGATGACCGTGGCGGCCGACGACGGGGTCATGCCCCAGACACGCGAACACGCGCGGGTGCTGCGCGCGCTGGACGTGACGACCGGCGTCGTGGCGGTGACCAAGAGCGACCTGGCCGACCCAGAGATCGCGATGATCGAGGCCTCCGAGCTCATCCCCGGCGCCGAGGTGGTGGCTGTCTCATCGGAGACCGGATACGGTCTCGACGAGCTGCGCGCGGCGCTCGAGCGGGCGGCGAGTCTGGAGCGAAGCCGCGCCGACGCCACCTCGGCTACCCGCTTGCACATCGACCGCGTGTTCACGATCCGCGGCGCCGGTACCGTGGTCACCGGAACGCTGTGGTCGGGAGCGATCGCGCGCGGCGAGGAGCTGGTGGTGCTTCCGCGAGGCGTGCGCGCTCGGGTTCGTGGTCTTCAGATCCACGAGCGGCCGGTGCAGGAAGCGCCGGCGGGGCAGCGCGTTGCGGTCAACCTGACCGGCATCGCGGTGGCCGATATCGCGCGCGGCGATGTCCTGGCGCGAGCCGCATCGCAGCTCCGGCCGACCTACCTGATCGACGCGCAGCTCCGATTCGACGAGCGCGAACCGGAGCATCACGAGCGCGTACAGATCCATCACGGCACACGAGAGGCACCGGCACGTCTGGCCTGGCTTGGGGGCAGCTTCTGGCAGATCCGGCTCGAGCAGCAACTCGTCCCGGCCGCCGCCGACCACCTCGTCGTCCGGCAGATCGCCCCCCCGGACACGCTGGGCGGCGGCGTCGTCCTCGACCCGCATCCCCGTAAGCACGGCCCCGGGCGCGATGCGCTCGTAAGGCTGGAGCGCCTCGCGCGGGGCGAGCCACCTGAGCCGCCCCGGGAAGCCGAATCCAGCGCTTTGCGGCCGCGGCGGCGCGCCGTGGCTGCCCCGCCGCGGCCCGAACAACTGTCGCCCTCCGCGCTCGCGACCGAGCAACGGTTGCGGGAAGCCGGGTTCGAGCCTCCCCTCGACTCCGAGCTCGACCCCGGCGACCTCGCGGCCCTGCGAGCCGCCGGCCGCGCAATCCGCGTCTCGAAGAATCTCCACTACCACCCCGAAGCGATCGGGGAGGTCAGGCGGCGGGTGATCGCCGCGGCCGAGCGGCACGGCGGCGCGGTGACGCTCGCCCAGGTCCGCGACGAGCTCAGCACGTCCCGCAAGTTCGCCCAGGCGCTGCTCGAGCACCTCGACGCCAGCAAGGTGACTATTCGCCGCGGAGACGAGCACGTCGTACGCGCAGCCGGTACCCGGCCGGTACCAGGGGCGCCGGCCGGGTATGCTCGCGGCGTTGACTAGGGCTTGGTGACCTTGAGGGTCGCCGAACCAAAGTTGCCGCCGCCGCAGCGACCTCCCACGTGGTAGCGGCCAGGCTTGATTGCCTTGCGGATAGTGACCCTTGCGGAGAAGCCACCGTGCTTGCTCTGCTTGAGGTAGAGCGCCGGCACGCCGGCCCAATCCAGCTTGGTCGCGCCCTTGAATGCCCGCGAGAAGACGATCGCGGGATCTGTTCTACCGCAGCCGGTGCCGACCGACCCGAACACCCGGACGGTCTTGCCCGCCTTCACGGTGCTCGGACTGACCTTGACGAAGTGGCTGGCCGCCAGCGCGGCCGGAGCGAACAACGCAAGCGCGCATAGCGCAGCGATCAACTTCCTCATATGACTCCCCCTTTTGGGCTGGACATGCTGGTCTCCGAAACGCCGCAGACAGAAAGAGGTTGCGGCGTTCGGAGCGGGCTAACCGACTACAAACTCCCGCCGGCCACCGGCGGCGCCGTCGGATCCGGACCCTCGGCGTCACTGTGCTCGCGCACCAGGTAGTCCTCGATGAACATCGGCGTATCCGCCGAGCGCTCGACGACGGAAAGCAGCGAGGACATCGTCGAGACCTCCTCGACCTGCTCCTTCAGGAACCACTGGACGAACTGCTCGCTGAGGTAGTCGCCGTCCTCCCGCGCCACTCCGGCCAGGGCGGCGAT
>JAFASF010000041.1 GCA_019244745.1 Solirubrobacterales bacterium
GACGCCGAGACGCTGTGGACCGGAACCTTCCATCTGCCCACGCCGAGCCCGATGTCGCGCGGCGACTACGACGTGCGCGCGGCGCTGCCGCGGATCCACGAGCTGTTCGATCGGCACCAGATCCCGGCGACGTTCATGATCCCCGCCCAGGTCGTCGACGAGCATCCCGACGCCTGCGCCGAGATCGCTGGACGAGGCCGGCACGAGGTCGGCTACCACGGCTACCACCACGAGAGCGTGCTCGAGTTGCCGATCGAGCGGGAGCGCGAGCTGATGGCCCGGGGGATCGCGCGGCTCGAGGAGACGTTCGGCCACAGACCGGCGGGGAACCGCTCCCCCCCGTTCGCGCTCGGTCCGAACACCGCCGATCTGCTGGAGGAGTTTGGCTTCGCCTACGACTCGAGCCTGTTCGGCCACGACGAGCCGTACCGTCCGCAGGTCCCGATCACCGGGGGGCCGCTGCGCGACTTCGTGGAGCTGCCGGTCAGCTGGGAACTCGACGACGCCCCGTACTTCCTCTTCAGCTTCTTCCCCTACATGTCCGGCCTGTGCACGCCGGCCCAGGTGCTGGAGATCTGGAAGGCGGAGTTCGACGGTAGCTACCGCGTCGGAGGGTGCTTCCTGCTCGTGGTTCACCCCTTCTGCATCGGCCGTCATCCCCGGATCGCGATGCTCGACGAGCTGATCTCCTACATCCGGGGCTTCGATGACGTGTGGTTCGCGACGCACCTCCAGGTGGCGGAGGAGTGGCGCCGCAGGCAGGTCGCGCAGGGCGCGTGGGGCCCCCAGGTCCACGCCTCTGCGGGATAGTGCGAGCCGGTCAGGTGGGGGCGGCGATCACGGGTTGGTGAGGCCATACCGCTCGCCCGCGGACTCCGGGCTCACGTATCCCTCGCTGAGGTCCGCGCGAACGGCGTCCCGATCGCGCTCGCGCGGATCGCCGTATCCACCTCCGCAAGGCGAGATCAGGCACAGCCGATCGCCCGCCGCTGCCCGGCGATACGGGAACTTCGACGGCAGCTCGAGCTCGTCTTCGCCACCGCGGTTGACCCATACGGCGCCGGGTGCTCCGGTCTCGCCGCCGAACAGCCCCGGCGGCGCCCACACCGAGCCGTCGCCCTCGAGCGAATATCCGGCCGCGTCGAGGAACTCGACCTCCCTGACCGTGCCGAGCCCGCCGCGCCAGCGTCCGGCGCCGGCGCGATCCTCGAGCAGCTCGTACCGCGTGACGCGAAGCGGCAGGTGGGACTCGATGTCCTCGATGGGGTTGTTACGGGTGTTGGCATACAGGGTGTCGACGGCGTCGAGCCCGTCCTTCCCATAGCGCCCGCCGTAACTGGCCTCGTGAATGTCCATGTGGACCCAGTGGCGGCCCTCCCGAAAGCCCGAGTAGGCAATGACCTTCAGGTTCCCCACGCCGGCGCTGACCCGCTCGGGGAGGATCGGGGCAAGCGCCTGCATCAACGTGTCGGCGACCACGTTGCCGCCGCAGAAGCGGGCGATCGTGGGGGCGGGAAAGCGGGGGTTGGCCAGGCAGCCCTCGGGGGCGGCGATCGAGATTGCGCGGAACAGCCCGGAGTTGGTGGGAACCGGGTCGTGGGTGGCCGAGTCGAGCAGGATCGAGCGCAACGTCATCCAGACCGCGATGTCAACCGTGCCCACGAGGGGCATGTTGATCGGCAGGTCGATCTGCGGCGAGGTTCCGGTGAGATCGACCAGCACCTCGGAGCCGTCGATCGTCACGGCAACCGCGATCCGCAGGTCCTTGTGCGCCGGGTCGGGGTCTTCGACGAAGCCGTCGAGGTGGCCCTCGGCCGCGTAGGTCCCGTCCGGCAGCCGCTCGACCTCGCGTCGCAACATCCGGTCGGAGTAGTCCATGAGGTCCTCGCCGGCGTCCCGCACGGTTCGTAGCCCGTAGCGCTCGAGCAGTTCCAGGAAGCGAGCGGCGCCCGCCTTGGCGGCCGCTACCTGGGCGCCCATGTCGCCCACCACCACGTGGGCGGCGCGAACGTTGTCAC
>JAFASF010000133.1 GCA_019244745.1 Solirubrobacterales bacterium
ACCCGCGACGGCGCGCAGCGGCCCGTAGACCGGCGGTATTACCCTTGAAGTGCGAGATGCGCCGCTACGTCATACCTGGAATCCTGGTTGTGGCTGCCGCGGCGCTACTGGCTCTTCTGGCGTTTGGGGTAGCCCATCAGGGAGCCAGCACTTCGATCGACACCGCCGTCCAGAAAGGCGATCTCCCCGAGGCACCGAACGCCCACATGCCGCTGCCGATCCTCGGCTCGGACCAGTCCGAGAGCCTGGTCGATCTCCGGGGCAAGGTAGTGGTGCTCAACGTGTTCGCATCGTGGTGCGACCCGTGCAAGACCGAGGCCCCGATCCTCGAGCATGAGCAGCACGTGATCGCCGGCAGAGACGCGACGATCCTCGGCGTCACCTATCTCGACAACTCGAGCGACTCCGAGCGCTTCGTCCGCCAGGAGCACATCACCTACCCCGTGCTGCGTGACGTGAGCGGCAATTTCGTCCGCTCGTTCGGCACGACCGGAGTCCCGGAGACGTTCGTGATCAACCGGAGCGGCCAGATCTCCGCTCTGCGCCGCTACCAGATCGACCAGCAGTGGCTCCAGCAGACGCTCCCCCGGATCCTGGACGGCCGCTCGTGAGGCTTCCCGGTGCGACCCGAGTAGCAGTGGCGGCGCTGGCTCTCCTCGTGGTCGGCGCGATCGCCGCGCCGGCTGCCGGCGCCGGCACCCCGCGCGCATCGCTCACCGACGTCGAGCAGGACGTGATGTGCGTCTCGTGTCGCGAGCCGCTCGCGGTGGCAGAGTCACCGCAGGCGGTCGCCGAGCGCAACTACGTAAAGCAGCTGATCGCGCAGGGCTTGACCAAGCCGCAGATCGAGCAGGCGCTCGTCGCCCAGTACGGGCCCGCTGTCTTGGGACGACCTCCGGCCCATGGCTTCAACCTCACGGTCTACATCCTTCCTCCGGCGATTCTCGCGGTGGGGATCGCGATATTGGCGTTCACCCTGCCGCGATGGCGACGCCGGAGCCGGCCGGCGGCGGCAACGCCCGCCGCCGCCGGCCCGAAGATGAATCCGAGCGACGCCCGGCGCCTAGAGGACGAGCTCAATCGCTACGGCGGCTAGCGCGGGCTCCCCCACGCAGACCCGTCACATCGAGTCCGGCGCGCTCACGCCCAGCAACCCGAGCGCCAGGGCGATCGTCCGCCCGGTGGCCAGAGACAGCGCGATCCGCTGCGACTCGAGCGTCTCGGGCTCGGCGCCGCGCACGCGACAGTTTTCGTAGAACGAGGTGAAGACCTGCGCCAGCTCGAGCGCGTAGCCGGCGATCCGGTGCGGCGCCCGGCGCTCGGCGGCCTCGGCCAGCTCCCCCGGGAAGGCGGCCAGCTTCTTGACCAGGTCGCGCTCCCACACCTGCAGCTCGGCCTCGCCCCAGTCGCCGTCGGGCGCGACAGCGGCCGCGACCCGCTCGTCCGGCAGGCGGCGCAGCATCGAGGCGATCCGCGCGTGCGCGTACTGCACGTAATAGACCGGGTTCTCGCGCGACTTCTTGCGCGCCAGCTCGACGTCGAGATCGAGCGTCCGGTCGTGCGAGCGCTGGAGCATGAAGTACCGCGTCGCGTCGACGCCGATCTCGTCGAGCAGGTCATCGAGCGTCACGAACGATCCCAGCCGTTTGGACATCGCCGCCGCCTGCCCGCCCTCGACCAGGTGAACGAACTGGATCAGGGGCGCCTCCAGGGTCTCCGGATCCCCGCCCAGCGCGGCTATGGTCGCCTTGAGCTCGCGCACGTAGGCGTGGTGGTCTGAGCCGACCGGCATCAGCTGCCGCTCGAAACCCCGCTCGCGCTTGTCCTGGAGGTAGGCCACATCGGCAGCCAGGTACGTGGGCTCTCCGTTCGAGCGCACCAACACCCGGTCCTTGTCATCGCCGAACGTCGTCGTCCGCAGCCAGGTTGCGCCCTCGGATCGATAGACATGACCCCGCCCCTCGACCAAAGCCAGGGCCTGCTCGAGATCGCTGGGGGACCCCTCGCGTAGCGTCCGCTCGCTGAAGAACCTGTCGAACCGCACCCCGTACCGGACCAGCGTCGCCTTGATCTGCGCCAGGAGCAACTCGACCGCGCGAGCCGCGACGACGTCGACATCCACCGTCGCCGAGCCATCGATCTCCGACGCCAGCCCGACGACGTACTCACCCTGGTAGCCACCCGCGGGCAGGGCAGCCCCACGCGCCCGGGCCTGAACCGACGCGCCGAGCAGCCGGATCTGGTTGCCGGCGTCGTTGAAGTAGTACTCGCGCCAGACGGAGTGCCCGTGGTGCTCGAGGATCCGGGCGAGCGCGTCCCCGTAGGCGGCATGGCGCCCGCTGGCCGCCACCAGAGGTCCGGTCGGATTGGCGGACACGAACTCGATCACGGTCCGCTCGCACACCTTCGCGCCCCCGGCACCGAACTGGTCGCCGGCCGCCAGGACCGTCGCGAGCGCCCGGCGATGCCAGCCGTCCGTCATCACGAGGTTCAGGAACCCGGGCCCGGCGATCTCGGCATGGTCGAGATCCTCCCCGAGCAGGCCCTCGATCTCGGCCCCCAGGCGTTCCGCGATCTCCCTCGGCCCCACGCCGAGCACCGGCGCCAACAACATCGCGGCGTTGGTCGAGTAGTCGCCCTGCGCCTGATGCCTCGAGCGCTCGAGCCGCGGCTGGGCGGACGGCTCGCCGACCCCGCCGCGTACGGCCGCCGCGGCCGCCCGCACGCTCGCGGTCAGCTCCGCGAGCGGATCGCCATCAGCGGCCAAACCATCAGATTCGATCACGCCTGCCGAGGGTAGCCGAGCCCCCTCGCCTCAGTAGTGATACGGCTCTCGCGCGAGGATCTTGTGCCCGCGATAGAGCTGCTCGAGCAGCACCACCCGCGCCAGCTGGTGCGGCAGCGTGAGCGTCCCCAGCGACAGCCGGTGATCGACGCCGTCGAGCTCCAACCCGAACGGGCCCCCGATCACGAAGCACAGATCCCGGCCGCTGCGGCGCCGCTCCTCGAGAAACCGGCTGAACGCAACCGAGTCCATCTGCTCGCCGTCACGATGCAGCAGTGACACGAACGCGCGGTCCGGGAGCCGCCGCCAAACCTGGCCATCTTCGCGCACCTCGACCACCTCGAGCCGTGCGTGAGCTGCGATGAGCTTCTGGTAGTGCTGCACATCGTCCGCGAACGGCGGACGCAGTCGGCCCACGGCGACGACGACGATCCGCACGGCGTGATACTACGTGGCCATGGACGACCCCAACAGGCCCGAGCGCCACATCAACATCCACTTCTCGCCGGACATCATGGCCGGCACGTACGCGAACTTTGCGAACGTCAGCCACTCCGATTACGAGTTCACGATCACGTTCGCGCGCGTGGACCACGAGGTGGAGGACGACGAGATCCCGGGCGTTGTCGTCTCGCGCATCAACCTCAGCGCGAAGTTCATGCGGGAGTTGATCGACGCGATGCAGGACAACTACTCCAAGTGGCAGACCCGCGAGGGGATCAAGAACCTGCCGGAGTTCGGAGGGGGTCAGGAAACCGACGAGGACGACGAGGACTGATGTTGATTAAGGGCCGGCTCACGCCGGCCCTGTTTGGGGTAGGCGAGGGCCGCACCGATGCGTTCTGCGGTTGAGGGGTGTGTCGCCAACAGCCTCGTGACCCAGCGCGGCGGGTCGAGATCGGCCACGTTCTGAAGCGCGATCGTCCGCTCGAAGGAGACGAACGCCTCCGGGGCATCTGACAGCTCGACCGAGAACGCGTCCGCCCGGCGCTCCACCGCGCGCGACAGGCGGTTGCCGATCAACCCGGTGGGGGCGGCGATGACCGCCGCCGCCAACCCGAGCGCCGGCAGCGCGGCGGGGGCCCCGCGCGCGGGCGAGAGCAGCCAGCTCAGGCGCTGGACCGCGAACGCCGCGGCGGGGGCCACCATGGCGGCGTAGAGCACGCCGCGCGGAACGTCGCGGTGGCGGACGTGCGCGAGCTCGTGCGCGACCACCACCCGGATCTCATCGCGGCTGTAGCGGTCAAGCAGTGTGTCGAACAGCACCAC
>JAFASF010000300.1 GCA_019244745.1 Solirubrobacterales bacterium
GAAATATCTCGAACTATGTGCGAGTTATTTCCCACCCTCCCGTGGTGCTTTACCCGCCGACCAGCTGGCTCACCGAGAACACCGCGCCGGCCGGGTCGGCGAGCACCGCCGAGCGGAAGCCCGGGCGGTCGTGCGGCGCCACCACAATGCTGCCGCCGGCCTCCGCCGCCTTCGCCGCGGCGCCATCCGCGTCCGCGATCCAGAAGTCGACGCTCCAGTGCGCCTGCGCAACGTCCTGGGGAATCATCGCCGCCACCACATCGCGCGGAACGGGCTGCTGCGGCGTACCCCCGACGTATCCGGGCAGCCGCCACAGGCCGGCTTCGGTGTCGCCGATGGCAAACGGCTGGTCCGTCCACCCGAACACCTCGCTGTAAAACGCCTTTGCCCCGCCCGGGTCCGGAGTCTGGAGCGCGCTCATCGCCCACGCCGAGAGCTCGTTGACTAGCTGCGCGCCCTGGCGCTCGCGCGGCTCCCACACGCACACGACCGCGCCGGCGGGGTCGCGGATCGCGGCCATCCGGCCGGCGGGCGGCGCGTCGAACGGGCCGGCGATGACCTCGCCGCCGGCCGCCGCAACGCGGCGAGCGACGTCATCGACGCTCGCAACCGACACGTATGTATTCCACGCCGGCGCGCCGGCCGCCCCGTCGGCGGGCAGCGAGCCCACGCCGGCGACGTCGCGGCCGCGGAGGCGGGCCACGAAGTAGCCGCCCGGAGGATCACCCGGCATCGCCCCCGGTCCGGCGAACTCCCACCCCATCAACCCAGAGTAGAAGGCCATCGCCGCTTCCGGGTCGGGCTGGAGGGTGTCGACCCAACAGGGCACTCCGGGCGGGTAGTGAGCTATCTCGGTCATCTGCGCTCCTCTCTTGTCGTTGTGAGCCATCCGTCGCGCTCCTCTCTTGCCGGTGTGAGCCATCCGCCGCGGACCGTAGCAGGTCTAGTTGGAAAAAACAACTACTAGATTGGCAATACCGATCTTGTGGTACGATTTCTCCGTGAGCGGCAAGCGAACATACGGAGACCGCTGCGGGGTGGCGCGAGCGCTCGACGTCGTCGGCGAGCGGTGGTCGCTGCTCGTCGTGCGCGAGTTGCTCTTCGGCCCGAAGCGGTTCACCGATCTCCGCGCCGGCCTTCCCCATATCAGCCCCGACGTGCTTTCCCAGCGCCTGCGCGATCTCGAGCAGGCTGGCGTAGTGCGCAGGGGAACGCTCCCCCCGCCGGCGGCCTCGCAGGTCTACGAGCTCACCGACCGGGGACGAGCGCTCGAGCCCGTGGTCATCGAGCTGGGCCGGTGGGGCAGCACGGCGCCGTTCCCGGCCGAGGACGCAGTGTTCGGCGTCGACGCTGTGGTGGTCGCGCTCAAGTCCCTGTTCGCGCCGGCCAGAGCGGCCGGACTCGACGCGAGCTACGAGCTCCGCCTCCAGAGCCAGCGATTCACCGCCCGCGTGACCGACGGCCGCTTCGAGCTCTCGCGAGGCCCGGCCCCCGATCCGGACGCATCGATTGACACGGACCCGGTCACGCTCGGCGCGCTGCTTTGGCATGGCCGCGACCTCGACGAGGCGCGCCGCTCGGGCGACATCGCGGTCCATGGCAACGGGGCGAAGATCAGGCGGTTTCTTGGGCTATTCGAGCTGCCGCCCGCGGACGTCTGATGGGGTTCTGCGCTGATTAGGCGTTGCGTGGTCGCGGCGGCGAGCGCTCCGGGAATACGTCGAGCCACACCCGTCGTCCGCGTTGATCGAAATAGCCGCGTGTGTCGCGATCCGGCGCCACTTGTGGCAGGCCGCTCAGCGACATCCAGTAGCGCGGTTTGACGACCCGGCCGCTTGCGAGCTCGACCGCGCGAGCCGGGATGAGAGCGGCCTGGAACTTCGTGTCGGTGCTGCACTTCAGCTCCGGGCCGCCCAGCGGATCGCGCGACAGGGTGCCGTCGCCGAGGACGTAGCGGCCGGTGACGATGCGCTCGGGAGCTCCGCCATGGCGGCCGAGCAACGGCACCAGCGCTTCGCCGATGATGTCGGCGGCGTGGCCGGAGATCGACTCGGAGTCGTCGGAGTGCTCACAGCCGAAGCGGTCCGTGGAGGACGGGTTGGGCATGCTCGGCGTGGGGATGCCGACGGCGTTGCCGAGCGGGAAGATGTACCCGAGCATGTCCTCGGCGAGGCCGTCGATGAAACGAAACGGGGCGTCCATGCGCGGGATCAGCCACGGCGGGAGCGGCGCAGAGCTGTTCGGCATGTCCGCAGGGCCGAGGAATCCGCGCAGGTAGGTGAACGGGAACACCTCCCCTGGCAGCGACAGAAACTCTCCATCGCCGATCTCGAACGCCGCGACCTGCGACTCAAGCGCCTGCCCGCTGGTGGCGCCGTCGGGCTGGACCGGGAACGCCTGGCTGCAGTCGGCGTTGTATCCGGGTCGGTGCGCGAACACGCCGAGCGCGGCCCCGAACGCGAACAAAGCATTGTCGAGCGGCACGCAGACGTTGGTGCGCTGCCCCCAGATCGTGTTCGAACTCGAGTTGCGATAGGCGCCCGAGCCCAGCGCCTGGATCACCCGCCCGGCGACCTGCTCTCCGAACGCGCGCGTCTCGCCGGAGTACCCCAGCGGGACGTGGAGCGTCCCGGCGGCATCCTGCTGCCCATCGACGTCGAACAGCGTCCGGCAACCGCCCGAGTGATCTACGAGCAGGTACCGCTGGGGGGTGCGGGAGATCGCCGTCGAGTACACCTCGGGGCTCTCCACCGACCCCACCGCCCCCGCCATCTCGATCCCGACGCCCCCAAGCTGGCGCTCGAGCGAGCTGCGGAAGAAGTGCACCCAGTCGGACGACACCCAAAGCCTTTCGGCGTTTAGCTCCGGAGTGCCGCCGTTGAAGCCGAGCGTCTCCACATGCTGGCTGACGCTCGCGAGCGTCGCGATCGTCCGCCCGCGGTCGTCGACCGCCTGGAGCACGGGAATGTGCTGATCGTCGACGAAGGGATACGAGGACCAGCACTGACGCACATTCCGCGGCTCGAGCACCTCCGTGTAGCGGATGTGCGTGGGGCGCATCGACCGATACGCCCGCTCGATCGCCCGGGCGCTGCGATCGATCATGTATCGAAGCCAGTAGTCATTCACGCCCGAGGTCGTGGCGGTGACGCCTCCGAGCCCAAGACTGTCCGGCGCGGACTCGTCGTGCGTCGCCGAGATGAAGATGTTCGAAAGCCGGTACCCGTCGGCCCGCACCTTCTCGCGGATCGCCTGTTGGTAGACGTTGAACACCCCCTCCTGGTCGAGGACCTCCACGGCGATCGTCCGCCTTCCGTTCGAGATCACCACGGCCCGCGCGGTCACCGGATCGGCAACCCGGTCATAGAAGCGGGGCGTGCTAGCGCCACCGCCGAGCAGATTGCCGTCCCACCGTCCGTTCCCGTTGCAATCGACGTAGGGGTCGCCCGGGTCGTAGTGTCCATCCCCCTTCAGATCGACGTAGGGCTCCTCGAACGCGAACTGCCGCGGCCCGGTAAAACGGCCCGTGTGGTCGCAGTCGGCAGGATCACCGCCCGGCGCGCGTCCGTGCACCGGCGGGGTGAAGTCGGTGACCGCGGCTCCCGCTCTGAAGGGGGCCGCGGGCCCGTGCCGATAGGGGCCCGGAAAGCCCCCTGCCGGAGTGGGCGGCGCGCCCGCCGGGAAGGCGCCGAGGCGCCCGGCAGCAGCGAGCGCAGGCGCCGGCGTCGCGCCGGTGGCGGCCGACCCGGCCGCCACCGCCGCCAGCAACAACGCGGCGATCAGCTGGCTGCGAAGCAACTCGCCGCGCACTATATGGCTCGGATTCCGGTGACGCGCCGGCCCCTTGCGCAACCCGCGCACTAATGAAGCGGGAGAAACCAGCGCCCAGAGCCGCCGCCGGCGCTCGCGGACGAGCCCGGTGAAACGAGGTGGGGTCAGCCGGCGATTAGCCTGCGCTAATCCGGAGTAGACGCGACGGGTCATCGCGCTGCTCTCATCTTGCGGGCACCGTAGACGATTTCGGCTGGTGTGCGTCCTTGGGTGTGTCGGCCGGTGTGGGCTCGGTCGGTGTTGTAGTAGGTGAGGTACTCGTCGAGGTCGCGGCGCAGCGCGGTGAGCTTGGGGACGAGGGAGCGGGCGAAACTTGCTCGCCAGC
>JAFASF010000321.1 GCA_019244745.1 Solirubrobacterales bacterium
AGGCGATCAGCACCGGCGCGCGCCGCGCGGTCGACAACACCGGGCCGTGAACCGTCGTGCTCCCGATCACCGCGCGGAAAGAGGCTTCATGGGGAATCGAGTAGTCGATCTGGTTGCTCAGCCGCGCTGGGGCACGGCGGCCGGCGAGGCGCGGCAACACCACGTCCACCAGCACGAGCCGGGTCGCCGAGGCGGGGATCCGTGCCGAGGGCTTGCCGGCGAGGAGGGTGACGGTGTGCGCGGCCAGCGCCTGGCCGGTGAGCTTCAGCAGCGTTCTACCATCTGCGCTGACAGTGAGCGACTTCAGGGTCACCTCGTCCGTGAACGCGTTGGTGATAACCAGGTCGTAGTCCACGTGAGTGCGCCCGTCGCTGCCAAACACATAGCGCGGGGGACCTACCGCCATCACCTCGATTGCCGTGACCTCCGGCGACCTGCCCTCCGGCGGGGGGATCCGCGCAACCGAGCCCGGCGCGAGCACGCCCAGACCGACTGCGATTAGAACGACGACCATGCCGATGCGACCCGACCGCCTGCCTACCATTGCCTTCTCCTTCTCGGGCTCAAGGGGTTCACCTTCGTGCGGCCGTCAGTCAAGCAGCGATCCCGCGACTCGCGGGCGGCCCTGCCTAGGGGTCAACGCAACCACCGATAGCTCTCCGTCGAGGGCGAGCGTGCGTACGTCCACGAGGCCGCGTGCAGCGCTTCGACCGACTCCTGGAAGCTAATTGCATCTCAGCCAGCCACGACTCGTGACAGCCCCGACACGCCGGTGATCCTGCACCCTCCTTGGTCTCACCGTTTCGATTGCGAGTCGACGGTGCAGGTGCGCAGGTGACCGGGGATGGCGTGCGGGGCGGTGGCCAGCACGGTGACGCACAGCTTGCTGCCGGCGGGCGCCGGGGCGGGGAACCGCACTGCCAGCCGCTTGGAGTGATCAAACACCAGCCGGGCGATCCTCCGCGCCGCCACCCGGTGACCATCAGCCCATACGCGAACGTCGACGTCGTCGACCGGGTAGACGAGCCGGTTGGCCGGCTGAACCGGCGTCACCGAAATCAGATCGCGGTCGTCTCGCGCACCCGCGACAAGTTTGAGCGACGCATCTCGCAGCCTCGCGTCAGCGGTCGGCCGGGCGTCCACCGCCGGGGGCACGGCGTAGTGGTCGCTGCGCCTCACGACGCGGACGCCGCGCGCCGCGACGCCGACGCTGCGCGCCATGGTGGCTTGCGTGGTGCGCTTCACCGGCTCGCTGGTCACCTGGTAGGCACCCGTTCCGTTGGGGTTGGGGGTTAGAAACGAGACGTCATCGAGATGCCACGTGGTGTTGCCCATCGTCAGCGTAAAGTTGCCCGTGGTGCGAAACATCGGCTGCGTGGCGAAGATCTGGCACCGATGGTAGACCGGGCATTTAACGTTCACCGTCTGGGTGAATGCGTGCGACGTCTCCCAGATATGCCCGTAACTGGCCGTAATGCTGTTCTCTAGCTCTTGGCCGAACGCCGTGAGCTTGAACTTCACCGTGATGCTGATGTTTACGCTGTTGGACTCCTTGACTGTGTCAGACACTGAGACGGAATAGCTTTGGGCCTCATCGGTACTGTTGATCAGCGCGTTGCCGACCGCGTGGGAGGGCGAGTCGACCTGAGTCTGGGTGCTCGGCCTAAACGTGCATTTCGCCGCCGTGACCTCAACGCAGAGTTGCTTGAGCACCGCCCCTTGAGCCTGACCCTGACCGGAGGGAATCTTATGCACCGTTCCCGGGGGATCCAGAAGGGTGATCGTGTCGCCGCCGGCGTCGCAGCGGTAGTTACCGGTCACCGTGCATGTTGAATGGGACTCACCGAATCCATTAACGTTCATGTCGACACTGATCCGGTCGTTAGACACATAGTAGAGAGCGGTGACGTGGTCGTTGGCAAAAAAGTAGTAGACGAGCTGGTAGCCCTGGGACAGCCCCGGCGCCAGGGGCGCACCGTCGTCCGGTCGGCCCTCAAAGCAGCCTCCCCCGTCCCGGTTGCAGTTTGCACCGTAAAGCCTCCACGTCGCCCCGGTGAGGTTGACGACGCGAAACCCGCGGGTTGCGGCACCAGCCGTCGGCGCCAGCGCCAACCCGGCGGCGAGGGCCAGCGAGACCGCGCATCCCAGGGTCGCGATCCTGGGCCGCCAGAACCTCCACAAGGCTTCCATAACTACCTACTCCTTCTTTGGTTTGGCCGCGGCGAAGCGGAGATCCACCTTGTACGCCGTGGTCGCTACCGTGTAGAAACCGCGGATAAGTGCGGTACCGCTCACCTCCCCGGCCGGTGGTTTTGATATCCGCCTTGGCCGGTCCGCTGTCGAGGCTGACATTACCAGCGGCGCCGTCCACGGTGAGCGCGACGCTAGACGGCATCGTTATCTAGTACTCCATGTGGCAATCGCCGAAGCTGATCCCGGGGAATTCGGAGGCAATCGAGGCCACAGAACCGGCAACATCATGTTTGGAGCGTGCCCTGCCAACCCGTCCCTCGATCACGTGAACCGGTGATGAGCCGGAGCTGGCGCTCACCTGGACGGTGGCAGCATCAGCGTTGATCTTAATGGTGGAAACGCCCGCCAGGTCATAGCCGCCGTCAGCCGGCGCAGACGACTGCCCGGCCGTCGCAGACGAGCCGCCCGCGCTTACCGATGAGGACGAGCTAGAGCTGCCCGACCCACACCCGGCCACCACCACGGCGGTGGCAATATCGACCAGCAGCCCCCACCGCCTCCCCGGCGAGAGGTTCATCGGCTGCGTCCGGTGGTGGACGTCCTTGCCATAGATTTCTCCAACCTCCGTGAAAGGACGGGCACCGTGGCCTGACCGGAAAGGTAACCCTTCGCGGTCAGCCTGTCAAGCCGTTAGCTTACGGCTTGCCATCTTTGTGGCGTCAAGAAGGTACCATTCTGCGAGATGCCGCCCGGGGATGCAGGCAACGGCCACCCGAGAGTCGCCAATGCCGCTAGCACCGGTGCGCTCAAACCCAAGCGTCAGCGCAACCCTCGCGGCCAGGGAAGCCGGCTGCGCGCCGAGATTATCGCCGGCGCCGCGGCGCTGCTTGAGCGCACAGGCTCAGAGGAGTCGATTACCCTGCGCGCGGTGGCGCGGGAGGTCGGGATCGCCGCCCCCTCGATGGCGCCTCACTTCGCCGATCGCGCCGAGATAATCGACGCGGTCGTCGCCCAGGAACTCAGGTGCTTGCACGACACGCTGCACGCAGCGGTCGCTGCCGAAGCTGACCCGGTTGCCCAGCTTTTTGCGGGGGCGCGGGCATACCTCGCCTACGGTCACGCGCACCCCAACCGCTACCGGGTGATCTTCGAGCGGCGCTTCCTGGCCCTATGGGATCGCGAGAAACGTGTGATGCAACAGACCGCGCCGCTGATGGACGAGACCTTCGAGCTCACCGTCAACACCATTCAAGCCTGCATCGACGCCGGCCGTTCGGCCAGCACCGACGCCTTTGGCGACGGCGTTCGCATCTGGCTCGCTCTCCACGGCCTCGTCGCTCTACCTCAGGCCATCACCACATTTCCGTGGCCCGACCTCGACGAGGTGCTGGTCAGCTGCATCACCCGCCTGGCGGGCATCCTGGAGGCTCCGCGGTGAGCCGTCGGGGTCACCTTGCGCGGTCGCTCCCGCCGAAGACTAGGCCCGGCGCGATGCCGCCAACAGCCCTCGCTCGGCGCCGGCGAGCAGCGGTTCGCGCTGGCCTTATGCGCTTACTGGTCGCGATCACCGTCGGCGTCGCGGCGACAGTTGGCACTTCCCAGGCGCTCGCTGGCGCCAGCGCGATACCCGCTTCGGTAGCGTCTGGTGGCGTCCGCGCGATGTCCGCTCCGGCAGAACTCGGCGCCGCCCACAGGTTTCTGCGACTGACCGCCGAGCGCCTGGGGCTGATGAAGGCGGTGATGGAAAGCAAGTGGCTCTCGCGCTCGCCGATCCAAGACCGCGCCCAGGAACAGCGCGTGGTGCAGGGTGCGCTCGCCATCACACGCAAGCTGCACCTTGCCGACGCCGGCGTCCGTCGCATATTCGCCCAGGAAATCCTGGCCGCCAAGGAGGTTCAGCTCGGCTGGGGAACGCGGTGGCTGAACTACGGCTTTCCGCGCGACATCAAGCCGCCCGACCTCACCCGGCTGCGCGGCCACATCGCCGCCTTAACCCCCAAGCTCATCGACGCGCTCGCCGACCTGGGCCAGCTGCGCTGTCACCCCGGCGCCCGTGTCACCTTGACGCGAGCGAGTCGTCGGCTGATCCGCACCCCGTACGTGACTGATCGCCGCCGCGCGGTCATCATCGCCGCACTGCTCTCCGTGCATCGCGTTGGCAGCTCCTGCCGGGGCTGACGCTCAGGACACGTCAGGCCACGCTTCGTGCTCGACACCCTTCCGACGGGGTCCGGGAAGGCGCGTTCTCGGACGCGAACACCGTTCACCCGCGCGAGCAAAACATGCACATACGCCCGAGAGCCGGCGGCGAGGCTGCCGCTCTTGCCAAGCAGGGGCAGCGACCGCTGCCTCAACGAGGCTGCTGGATCGGTCTCGCCAACTGGGCACTCTCGCCCAGCGCGGAGAAGTCCTGGCTTGCATAGGCAACGCCCGCTGAGTGCCGGTTACCCGGGAACGTGCGCTTTGCCCGAGAAGCAGTCACGGGCTCCTCGTCACCGCCCCACTATGCGCGTCTGCTCCCGGACAACGAGGCAGCGCTGCGGCCCGCTTCCGGCACTGGTCATGCAGCCGATAATCGAACGCTCGCGCCGACCCAGCCCGGGCGAGGCGAACGCCTATTGGCCGAAATGTCCGTGAGGTCATTCGAACGACGTTCCACAGCTTCGCTTGCTCCTTCATGGTCGAATGGGGACTATGAAGCGCCTGCGGTCCTATGGGATCGATCGGCCATAATCGTGCCCCGGCGAGCTCGCCGGGAGGCGCCGCGAAAACGTGAACGGGAGGAGGGGGCGTGAGCAGGACAGAGTCCGTTGGTGGTGTCGAGCAGGTGCAGCTTGCCGCGCAGGTCTACGTCTACGGCTATCCGTTCGTCTACAACCTGCACGAGATCGATGGGTTTGTGAATAACATCGCGTCGCTCCCGTTCAGCGCTGCGTATAACCAGTTTGGCTATGCGCGGGAGCTGCTCGGGCCTGAGACTGAGTTCGTCTCGCCCAACAACGACACGCTCTACGTCTTGGGGGCGTGTGACGTCCGCGAGGGACCGCTCGTGTTGCACGTGCCCGACACGGGCGGTCGCTATTACGTGCTTCAGTTCGTCGACGCTTGGACGAACAACTTCGCCTACATCGGGCGCCGCGCGACGGGGACGAGCGAAGGTGAGTTTGTGCTCGCGGCCGACGGTTGGCCCGGAGAGGCCCCCGCCGGCACGCGGCTCGTTTCTGCGCCCACCGGGATCTTCATGATCGTCGGTCGGGTTCAGGTCGACGGGCAGGCCGACCTCCCGGCGGTGCATGCCCTTCAGGATGGGTTCACGATCACGCCGCTGAGCGTTCGCGACGGCGGACCAGCACCGGCCACGCCCGGCGTTCCGGGCCCGGATCCGCGGGTGCGGGAGGAGTTGCAGTGGTGGGAACGGCTCCGAGCGGCGCTCATCTCCTTCCCGCCACCATCGGCAGACGCCTGGTTCGTCGAGCACGCGGCGAGACTCGGCGCCACCGCCGTCGAGTCGCAATACGTCAATCCGGATCCAGCCCTCGCCGAGGCGCTGGTGGCCGGCGCGGCCGCGGGGCAGCAGAAGATCGAGGAGCTCATGCAAGGAGCGGGACAAGACGCGATCAACGGCTGGAACAGCGCGATGCACGGATTTGACTACAACCTCGATCACCTCGGCCTGGGAACACTCGACAGCCCAGACTGGAAGATCCACGACCGCGCGGAGGCGTACGCGACGCGCGCCGCCGCCGCGCGCGGGGGACTGTGGGGCAACCACGGCTACGAGGCCACCTACGCGATGGCCTGGACGGACGCCGACGGCGACCCGCTTGACGGCGGCCAGAACCGCTACGAACTGCGACTCTCGCCGCCGCCGCCCGTCGAGGCGTTCTGGTCGCTGACGATGTACGACGCCTCCGACTTCTACCTCGTGGCCAACGCGATCGACCGCTACTCAATCGGGGACCGGACCGCAGGACTCGTAACCGACGACGGCGGGTCGGTGACCATCTACATCCGACGGGACGCGCCCGACCCGGGCAAGCAATCGAACTGGCTGCCGACGCCCGACGGCAGGTTCCGCCCGCTGATGCGCATGTACCAGCCGCGTGCGGAGATCCTCAACGGCGAATACATCCTCCCCGCTATCACTAAGGCTCGATAGACGGCTGGGACGAGTTGCTCACTGATCTGAGATAAATGCACACAAGCAAATCCCAGGGATCTGCCCCGGGAAAAGTGGAGTCCGGGTTTTGAGGTCCGCGGCAGAGAGGATCCTGTCGCATGCCTCGCAGGTACCCGCCGGAAGTCCGTCGCCAGGTGATCGAACTCGCTCGGTCTGGAACGCGTGTGGCGCAGCTCGCC
>JAFASF010000349.1 GCA_019244745.1 Solirubrobacterales bacterium
CAAAACACGTGCCTGGGCCTACGGAGTTAGCTGACGGGCTAGCGCCACCAACACGCAGCGCCTCTCACGGACCACCGCGAGACTCGCCCCAAAAACTTGGGTTCCCCGCTCCCCAGGACGGCAATCCGGGGATTCGGCGCGCGGCAACATATCAAAGAAGTCAAGGGCGTGCCAGGAAAAATCCCCGCATCGCCACACGATCTCCTCGGCAGGCGTGGACCGGCCCGGTTCGATTCGAACAGCAATCGCACACCGTGGCATCCGGGTGGTGCTTTCGATATGCTGCCGCGCGATTAAACACACCCAGCCGAGTTCCTGAACGATGCGTCGTTCAGGGAGCGGGGGACCCGATAGGAGCCATCCAGACTCCCGGGGCGAGTCGCCGCATTGACGGCGTAGCGCAGCTCTTTCAGCGCGAGCCCGACAGCTAACCCCGTAGGCGCCAGAAAGAGAAGGGGTTGTCCTTGTCGAACTCGAGCCTTCGACGCCTCGCCCGTGTTGCCGGCGTCGTCCCGTTTGCGGCTACCGTTCTCTTCGCCGCTCCCGCCATGGCCAGCAGTAGCGGAGGCGCATCGGCCACGGGAAGCACGGGCCAGACAGTCACGACCGCTGCTCCCGGGCAGCTGGGCTCGCGCGTCCTGCGCCGCGGCATGCGGGGGAACGATGTGACCATGCTGCAGGGCGACCTGACCCTCGCTGGGTTCTCCACCTCGGTCGATGGCCGGTTCGGCGCCCAGACCAAGACGAGCGTCGTCGCCTTCCAGCGTGCGCATGGCCTGACCGCCAACGGAGTGGTCAACGCCGCGGTGGTGCGGGCACTGCTCGCCGCCGTGAAGGCTCTCCAGTCGGGCGGCCCGGTTCAGAAAGCGCACATCAACCCTGACGGAACCGCGACCGCGCCGGCCGGCGCGCCGCCCGCGGTCAAGGCGGTGATCGCGGCCGCCAACCGGATCATCGACAAGCCGTACATCTACGCCGGCGGACACGCCAGTTGGAATGCGCCCGGGTACGACTGCTCGGGTGCGGTCAGCTACGCGCTGCACGGCGGGGGCCTCCTGTCAGCGCCTCTCGCGGTGGAATTCGAGGGGTACGGGCTTCCGGGTCCCGGTCGGTGGATCACCGTGTACGCGGATTCACAGCACGTGTTCGCCGCGATCGCCGGGCTTGCGTTCGACACGGCCGACTTCGGTGGGCCGAACATCCCGGCCGGATCCGGCCCACGATGGCGCTACAACCCGACCGGCAACCTCGCCGACGGCGGCAATTACGTCGTCCGCCACCCGCCCGGCTTCTGAGCTAGCCGCGCCCGAGTGGCCGTGCCGGCCGGGGCGCCGGCTGCGCACGATCAGCTGCTCAGCCGGCGGCGTAGCCGCCGGCGTGCCCATTGGCGCTGGTGGCCATTCGCCGCCGCCGCGCTCCCAGCTGCGACTGCTCGAGGACCCACTGCAGCACGCTCTCGTGTGCTCTGCGTTCCAGGTCGTCATCGAGGGGCTCGAGCCGGAGCCCGGGATCGCGCCGGCGCAGCGCCGATTCGATCAGGTGGTCGGCCAGGGCCGGATTCTTGGGGAGCAGCGAGCCGTGCAGGTAGGTGCCGATCGCGTTCTTGTAGACGCACCCCTCCCAGCCATCCTCCGAGTTGTTGCCCTCGCCGGCGAGGACTCGCCCGAGGGCTCTCGCACCGGCCCGGAGATACGTTCGACCTCCGTGGTTCTCGAACCCGATGAGGGTGCGATCCCCCCACTGGACGGCGAGGTTACCCAGCGAGCGAACTGCGCGGGCATCGGCGATGCTGCGGAGCCGGCTCCCGAGTTGAGCCGCTCGATGGATCGTGTAGGAGGGGAACAGTGCGAGCCCCGGAAGCTCGGTGCCGTCGTAGGCGCGGTAGAACTCACCCCACAATTGATAGCCGCCGCACACCATGAGGGCCGCGGCCCCATCCTCGATCGCGGTCTTCACCGTCTCGCCCTTCACCTTGACCATGTCATCGGCGATCAGCCGCTGGTGTGAATCGGCGCCGCCGCCCATGAGAAACAGGTCGACGCGATCGGGATCGACGGTATCGCCTCGCTCGAGATACTTGACTTCAACATCGATACCGCGCCACTCGCAGCGTTTGGTCAGGCAGATCAAGTTGCCCCGGTCCCCGTAATGGCACATGACGCTCGGGTAGAGGTACCCAACTGTCAGCTTCGACATTTTTAGCGACCCTCAGCTCTTCCAGAATGTCTCGAGATGGCCGGATTTGGCCAACGTCTCCCGGAGTTCCCACATCGCCGTGTACGTGGGTAACACGCACAGCGTGTTTCCATCGGGAACGTTCGCCAACCCGAGCGCAAACGCCTTGTTGACGTCGGGCTCAACGAGCACCTCGGGCGGCGGGTCCGGCGGGTCGGCTTTCGAGAGCTCCGCGTACTTGAGGCGCAGGGCAAGATCCTGAGCCCGTCGCCCGGAACAGATCACGAACCGGACCCGCTCGCGACAGCGCTCCAAGTCGACGTCCCAGATCCACGACACATCACGTCCGTCCGGGCCGTCGTCGTTGAGAGCCAGCAGCAGTCCATACGTGTGCTCGTCGGCCAGGAGGAGCCGGAGGACCTCGTTGTAGCCGCTCGGGTTCTTGACCAGCGCGAGGCAGGCGTTCTTGCCCTCGACCGTAAAACGCTCGAGCCTTCCGAACGCCGACCGGGCCGCGCCGATCGCCTCGGCCACCGAGGAGGTGCCGACGCCCAGGGCGCTCGCCGCCGCCGCAGCGGCCAGCGCGTTGTACGCGTTGAAGAGGCCGCCAAGCGGCAACTCGAGCTCGACCGCGCCCGTCGGCGTGACGGCCTCGATACGACTTCCGTCGATCCCCTCCAGGTCGATTTTCCAGGCCGACAGCCGAGGGTCGGGCCGGCTCCAGCCGCACACAGGACAGCTGTAGTGCCCGAAGTGGGCGTAGAACACGTGGGAGTACTGGAGGTCGGCGCCGCAGCGCAGACAGCGCCGCGAATCAGAGACATGTTCGAGCTCGGCCAGCGCGTGGCGCGCATCCTCGATCCCGTAATAGAGGACCGGATTGGACAGGTCATCCCCCAGATAAGCGACCTGCGGATCGTCGGCGTTCAGCACCACCGTGCTGGACTCCGGGAGCTCCGCGAGCGCCTCCTTCCACAGATGCGCGGTCCAATCGAGCTCGAAGTAACGATCGAGCTGGTCGCGCAGCAGGTTCGTGAAGAGCACCAATCGCGGCTGCACAGCCTGGATGGCCGGGAGCAGATGGCCTTCGTCGATCTCAAAGATCCCAATCGCGCGCTCGCCCACTCGAAGCGACCCGAGCGCGTCGGATTGGGCGAGCAGGGTCGTGGCCACGCCCGGAGTCATGTTCGAGCCCTCCCGATTCGTCAGTGGCTCGAGGCCGGACCTGCGCATCGCGTCGGCGAGGATCCGCGTGGTGGTGGTCTTGCCATTGGTCCCGGTGATCAATACGCACCCGTTCGGGACGGAGGCGGCCAGGTCCCGCAGGGCCGAGGGATCGATGCGCTGTGCCACGAGTCCCGGATAGTTCGTCCCGCCACCCTTTCCCAGCCGCCTGGAGAGCCACCTCGTGGCCTTCCCGGCATCCACCGCCAGCGCTCGCCGGGGTCTACGCTTGATCTGGTCGGTCGGGCTCATTGCGTTGACTTGCGGGCGAACAGCGAGAGCCAGTACGGCCGGACGATCATGTCGATGACGTGGCACTGATCGGCAAACGGCAGCTGCCGAACCCGCTCGATGAAGGACTCGCTCGTCGAGTGTCGCGCGATGTCGAGCGGGATTTCCTGGTCGTAGTAGTCCGTCATCTTCAGGATCTCCATGCCCTGGTCCTGGAGCCAGCTCACGACCTCACGCAGCGATAGGTGGTTCTCCCAAACGTGAAGGAATTCGTCCACGACCCATACATCATCGGAGAGGTCGACGGGGGGCGCCGTGTAGTAATTGCGGAAGTTGCGGTCGCCGCGGGCAAAGTCACGAACCACCGCAATGCGTTGAGCGAGGTCGCTGCCGTTGCGCTCACCTGCGATCGTGCCAACGACCTCCTGCTGAATCCGCCGCTCCCAGTTTCCGTACAGCCCGTAGATCCCGGTTCGAATGACACCACCAGGCTTCAGCGCCCGGCAGAGAAGTCGGATTCCTTCCTCGGAATCCGGTAGGTGGTGGATCGTGCCCCAGGACAGGATGTAGTCAAACTCGGACTCGAGCTCGAGCTCCATGATGTTCTGCAGGTAGGCCCGCGCATTGGTGACATTCTCCTGAGCCAACACCTCGTTGGCGCGATTCACCGACTCCTCGGTGATGTCGAAGCCAGTGAATTTCACCTCTGGGAACTCCTGGGCGTAGTCGAGGAGAATCAAGCCCGTACCGCACGCGATGTCTCCAAAATGCTTGCCCGCCGGATCGATGCCGAGCTGCTGGAGGTAGTCTCGCACGTGCGCCGCGTGCCGCCTGTACGAGTGCCTGCGCTGCGCGCTCGGAAACGGGTAACGGTTATACATTTGCGCAACCCGCTGCGCAATGTCCTGGCCACTGCTGGTCATTACACCTTCACTTTCATCAATGGG
>JAFASF010000019.1 GCA_019244745.1 Solirubrobacterales bacterium
GTCGAGCTCCCAGCTGGCGTCCTCGCCTGCGAGTTCGCCGGCTTCCTCGAGAACGTTCCGCGTCCGTTCGCGGTCTTTGAGATCGATGAGGACGTGCGCGAGGAAGACGAGGCCGCGAAGGATGAGCCTCGGGTCGTGGGTGCGGCGGAGGAGGGCCAGCCCTTCTTCGGTTAGTGCGAGCGCCTGGTTGAGTCGATTCGCCCAGCGGTACACCCAGGTGAGGTCACCCACGCCGAAGGCGTACTCGCGTTCGTCATCGATCGCTTCCCAGAGGGTGATTGCGTGGTCTGCGAGTTCGAGTGCCCGGTCGTCGGTTCCTTCGAGCTGGACGCTCTTTGCGAGGAAGGTGGTTACCCAGGCACGCTCGGTGGCGGACCCCAGAGCCGTGTCGAAGGCGCGGTGGAGCTCTTGGGCTACTTCGGGGACCACTCCGGTGTAGGTCCAGTAGGGAGCGAGTCCTGCGCACAGACGCACGTGGAGGTCGCGGTCACGGTCTCGTGCCCATGCCACGGCGGGGCGGATTTCCGCGGATAGTCCGAGTAGAACGGACCGCGCTTCGGGCGTTGCTCCGAACTTCCACAGGCGGGCGGCGTGGGCGACCGCCGCGATATGCTCGGCGTGGCGCCGGCGTGTGCTGTGCTCAAGGCCTACCTGTGAGAGCCTCTCGAGTGCGTAGTCCCGAAGCGCTTGCGGCATCGAGAAGCGAATGCCGAGACCGCGGTCTTCGTGACGTCGCACGAGCGAGCAGTCCAGCAGCGATTCGAGCTCGTCGAGCACTGTCTCGGGTTGCTGAGGTTGGGCTACCGCTTCCACGGTCGCAAGCGACACCGGACCCGAGCAGACGCCGAGCTGCTCGAACAGTGCCTGCTCATCGCGATTGACGAGCGAGTAGGTCCAGTCGATCGCCGAGCGGAGACTGCGATGGCGCTCGGGTAGATCCCTGTCGCCCCGGGTCAGCAGCGCGAGTGGGTGCTCGAGGCGACTCGCCAGGGTCCGCGAGCCGAGCGAGCCGACGCGAGCCGCCGCGAGCTCGATCGCCAGCGGCATGCCGTCAAGCCGCGTGCAGATCTCGTTAATTGCGGCACGCTCGTCGTCGGTCGGCCGAAAACCGGCCATACGCGCCCGCGCTCGGTCAATGAACAGCCGGCTTGCGTCCCCCTCTGCTAGCGGTCCGAGCGCGAAAACCTGTTCAGCGGTGACTCGCAACGGCACTTGGCTAGTCACGAGAAGGCGCAGCTGGGGCGCACTCGCGGCAAGGCACCCGACGATTGCCGCGCCGCCGATCAGCTGTTCGAAGTTGTCGAGGATTAGAATCCGGCGCCGCTCGCCAAGCGCCCGGGCTACAACCCGCTCCAGCGGCTCTTCAACGTCGCCCGCAATACCAACTTCCTCTGCGATCATCGGGAGAATCAGGTCCGGATCGTGCGCTCCTGCAAGCCGTACGAGGACGACGCCGCCGGGAGCCTGGTCGAGCAGATCGGCGCCGACGGCAAGGGCCAAGCGCGTCTTGCCGATTCCGGCGATCCCGGTGATCGTGACGACCGGGCGTGGGCCGTTGAGCAACAAGTCGCGCAGTTCCGAGCGCTCGCGGTCGCGTCCAGCTATGTTTGGCATCGGTCTTGGGGTGTGCCTCGAGCCGCGGCTAGGACGGGGAAATAGCATCGGCGCTTCTGCGGTCTTCGGAGATTGTGGGTAGAGGCCATCGTCCTGTCTCAATATCGACTCGTGGAGTTCGCGTAGTTCGGCCGAGGGCTCGATCCCCAACTCGTCCACAAGCACGCTCCGCGCCTCGCGGAAGGCCTGAAGCGCTTCCGCCTGTCTGCCGGTCCGATAGAGCGCCAGCATCAACTGACCCCGAAACCGCTCGCGAAACGGGTGCTCTCGCACAAGCCGCTCCAGCTCACCGATCACCGCCGCCTCCCGGCCGATTGTGAGCTCAGCATCGATCCGCTGCTCGAGCGCCGCGAGGTAGAGCTCAGATAGCCGCGCGATCTCTGCCTGTGCGAACGATTCGTAGGCGAACTCGCCCCAGGGCTCACCACGCCACAACCCCAGCGCCGCGCTGAACCGCTCAATCGCCAGCTCCGGGGATGCCGCCGCGAGCGCTGCGCGGCCTTCCTCGATCAGGAGCTCGAAGCGCTCACTATCCAACTCGCCGGGAGCGACGCGAAGCAGATAGCCACCAGGAGAGGTGACGAGCCGGCCATCACAGCCGCGGCCGTGGCCGCCGATCGCCCGGCGCAACCGCGACACGAGCACGTGCAGGCCCTTCGCGGCGGTGCTCGGCGGTGTACCAGACCACAACTCCTCCACGAGTCGATCGCTCGAGACGACCTCGTTGGCGTGCAGCAAAAGGACCGCCAGCACCATCCGCTGCTTCGGCGCACCCAACACAAGGGGCCGACCGTCATCGTCGGCGACCTCCAACGGCCCAAGAATCCGAACACGCATCAGCTCCGTGCCCCAAGCACTGCCTCGAGCACGAGCCTACCACTGCCAGTCCGGAGAGCACCGGCTCGCGTTTACCGGCCCGCAAGCCAGCCGCAACCGGCGCCGTTCACAGTGCCCGCACCGAGCTCGGACATCGATGACGACTGTGACCGCTAGCGCCGTCGCACCAAGGAGAGCAACTGATGTCCACGTTCCAAGCCAACCTGCGCACCCAGCCCAGCTTCAAAGTCGCGGTCGGGAAGGCCGTCGCTGGGGTTGGAGCACTGCTCGCCCTGGAAGTCACCGGGGTGTTCCTGGTCCTGCCCGGCAAAGGCGATGGGGACCATCTGGCGCGGACCCACGACTCGACGCCGTACCCGTCGCTGATCCAGGACCACGGGACGGGGGCGCCGCCTCTGCCTCGCGGCATCGCCGCGCCGCGGGTGAGCAGCGCCACGCCTGTCAGCATCAGCGTCCCGGACCACCCCCGCGCACAACACTCCTATGGCGCGGTCCCCTAGACACCATTCGCGAGGAGATTCAAGGAGGTTATGCCGGTGGCCTGGATAAATCTCAACCGAGGCTGGCTGTCCGCTGGGGCATCGGAGCATGCCCAGCGTCCGGCCTGGACCCCAGAGGATGCCGGTCCGGTAGAGGAATGCCGAGTACCTCAGGATGGGGCCACCCCACGTGGAGACGCTGGATGCAACGCCCGGCACACCAGACTGGGCCTCCTTGGTCTCAGGAGGCGGGGATCGTCCTGCATGTGCCGGGCGGTGAGAGCGATACATCCCGCTCAGCGATCAACGATGCGAACTCGCCAGCCTGACAAATCGAAGATCCGGGCGATCCGGGCTTTGGTGGCCACTTGTTGGCGGTCGCTGGCGCGTGCGCCTCCCCCCTCAGTCGGAGGTACTCACAATCCTGGTCAATCGCAACCAAAGAGGTCAATCATGCGCAAGTTAGGGATCGTGGCGGCGGTCGCGGTCGCCGGGGGCGTGACCTTCGGCACCGCCACGCTCGCGAGCGGCAATAGCCCCCAGGGCTCAAACCATCACCACGGCACTCGCACGTTCACAATCTATGCCCTGTTGGCGGCTGACAGGCTGGCGCTATTGCCCGTCACCCCAGGCCAGTTCAGCCTCGGCACCCGGAGCATCTTCTCCGATGACCTGTTCACCTCCAAAGGTGGCAAGTCGCTGGGATCGGACGGCGGCGTCTGCGCCGTCACACGCATAACGAACGCGGCGACTGCGTCCGGCGTGATGGAGTGCGAGGTCACGTTCTCGCTGCCCAACGGAGACATCACGACCCAACAGCTGAACACGCTCACCAACGGCAACCTCACCGGAACCCAACTCGGGGCGATCACCGGCGGCACCCGCGCATACCGGAATGCCAAGGGTGAGATCGCGGTGAAGTTCCTCAGCAACGACGAGTCCTACGCCACGTTCTCCCTTACCGGGTGAGGTACCCGCGCGGTGCCCTCCCGATCCCGCGACGGGCACCGCACGGATCCCGATCAACCGGGGCGAATACCGGGCGAAGCGAAGCGCCACGCACCTCCGGGCGCCCACACCGGGCGCGTGGATGGTGGTTGCGCCGTGCCCGCCCGGGTGGGCTGCTCGCGGCGAGCGTCTTGCCTCTCGACGCCCAGCCAGCCGGCGAAGCGCGACGGAGCCGAGGCTCGTTGTACACGCAAGATTACGGAGAGAAGAATGAACGCAAGCACGCACATCATGACCGCCAGGCGAACCGCTGGCTCTCCCATCACCGTCAGGCGCGCGGTGGTCGCATTGAGCGCATCAGTACTCGCCCTAGCCACACCTTTCCTGCCAGACGCGATGGGGCATGTTGCCGCCAAGAAAGCCCGCGAACCGGTGGCGATAACCCAGGTGCTCTTCCAAACATTTTCCATCGGGAGTCCGCCAGCGAGCGGAATGAACGCGGGTGTGGGCACCAGCGATGGGCGCATCGGCGCGGCGGTCGTCCACGGCGCCGTCCGCGGGGCGAACGTCTATCTGACGTTCATCGGCAGCTGGATCATGTTCTACCCACATGGCTCAATCAATTTTTCGATCAGAGGACACACTGTGGCTCCCGGAAACTTCGCGGGTACCGCTGAAGTCAGCGGCGGCACGGGAAAGTACAGGAGCGCGCGCGGAACGCTGACGTTCACGGCGCAGGTACAACCACCTCAGGGCGGAGAGTCCAGCCCAGTGATCGTCCGCAAGATGTCCGGCGTGCTCACCTTTGCCGTGATCACAACGCGAGCAGGCGATCGCGCGAGGAGTGGCTGATGTTTTGAGCGTTGTTTGGGCACACCGATCGCAACGCTCCCCTTTTGCGGTCCCATGGTCTCAGGACGCGCCACCAAGCACCGCACCGCAAACGTCCCAGTCGCCCCATCGCCACACCGAAACGCCGCACACGCCGAGCCCCAACAGCGAGAGACCGCCACAGCAGCGCGGGGAGCCTATGTCCCCATCCGCACTTCGCGGTCTGATCGCACCACACCCAAAGCACGATCCGTGCGGCTTCCGCTTATAGGTGAAACTGGGCGTTGCCTCGACCGCCGCCCGGAGAGGACCAGCTTCTGCTATCCCTATGGAGGACCTGACGGAGAACCAGCCGCTCCCAGCGGGGCCAGGTGCCGCGAGCGGCGACAGGACGTAGCCCCTGAGGGCCTTGTCTATAAGCACCCGTACGGTACCTTCGGGTTGGGGGCTGTCGAATAGTCGGCGTGAGTGGAGGAGCGATGGGTACTTGCGCGGGGATCGACTGGGCTTCGGGGAAGCACGACGTGCTGGTCGTGGATCGGGCTGGCGAGGAGCTTTCGGCGGCGACGTTCGGCCAAGATGAGGACGGGGTGACCGCGAGGGCAGCGGGGATGTTTGAGCGGAGGGTGTCGTCGTGTCCTGGCGTTGGCAGGCTCGCGAGCCGATGTCGGTGTCGACTGTGGTCCTCGGCATGAGAGCCGAACTCCCTATCCGCGGTCGAGGCGCGTCGGCCGTGTTCGGATCGGTTGGTTCGCTTGTGTCGCTAGCGCGAGGACGCGGTTCACAACCTGGATCACACGCGCGGCTCTATTCGTGACCGGAACATCGCGGGCGCGCGCGGCTGCCCCTTGCGCGGTCTTCGGGTCGACCTGCTTGCATGCTGCAGCGACGGCTTCCTGAATCCAGATCTGGCTGGTCGGGAGGTTGCCGGGGCGACCGGTCCGCTCGCGCTCCAGGCGTAATAGCTCGAACACCTCGAGGGCCGCCTCGCCATCGCCGAGCCGGGCGAGCGAGTCCCCGATGCAGCCGATGTCCATGAGCATCTGGTGCGATTCGCCGGTGGTGCTCGTCCAAGTCAGACTCTCAGCCCACCAGGTCAGCGCCGCTACGTCGTTGCCTTTGTACTGTTCGCAGTCGCCGTGGATCGCAGCCAGCTCCCAGCTGGGATCCCCATCGGCAAGTTCCTCGGCCTCGGTCAAGATCGCCTCGGTGCTCTCCACGTCCTGGGGGTCGGCATAGGCGTGGGCTAGAAACACAAGCCCGCGCAGGATTAGCCTTCGGTCGTCCGTGCGACGCAGGACCGCCAGTGATTCGGCAGCCATCGCGATCGCATCGTCGTAACGCTGCTCCCACCGGACCACCCAGCTCATGTAACCGAGACCGAGCGCGCGCTCGAGCTCGTCATCGACCGCTGCCCACTCAGCGAGGGCCTGATCGGCCAAAGCGCTCACGTCATAGTCAACGTCCGTGAGCTGGGCACACTTGGCCAGCGCCGTCAGCAACCAGGCGCGCTCCGCGGCCGTGCCGGCACCGCTCGCGCGCGCGCGATCGAGCTCAGTCGTGACCTCGGAGAGCACACCTCCATAGACCCAGTAGGAAGCGAGCGCGGCGCAGATGCGCACGTGTAGCCGCGGCTCGTGCTCTCGCGCCCACGCGACCGCCGGCCTGATCTCGCTCGACACGGCGAGCAGCTCAGCCCGTTGCTCGTCGCTTGCGCCCCACTTGACCAGGCGTGCGGCGTACGCTACGCGCGCCACGTACTCGGCGTGCAGCCGCCGCGTCTCCTCCTCCAGGCCCGCCGCGATCAGGCGCTCCAATGCAAAGTCACGCAACGCCTGCGGGACGAGAAAGCGGGCGCCGACACGGTGATCCTCGAGACGGCGAACGAATGAGAAGTCCAGCAGCCCCGCCAGCGCATCGAGCAATTCGGCCTCGCCGGTACTCGCCGGGGCGATCGCCTCAAGCGCGGTCAATGGCACCGCTCCGGCGCACACGCCCAACCGCGCGAACAGGGATCGCTGGGCGGGATCGAGCAGCGCGTGGGTCCAGTTGATCGCGGCTCTCAAGCTGCGCTGGCGAGCGGGCGCGTCGCGCTCTGCCCGCGTGAGGAGCGCCAGCGGCCGTTCGAGCCGCTCTGCCAGCGCCCGTGGAGCCAACGTGCTCACCCGGGCTGCTGCGAGCTCGATCGCGAGCGGCATGTGATCGACACGTGCGCAGATCTCGCCGATCGCGTCGAACTCAGCGTCATGTGGCGCGAACCCAGCCACGGCACCACGTGCTCGCTCGACGAACAGATCAACCGCGTCATCCTCAACCAGGGGACCAAGCGCGAGAATCCGCTCGGCGGCTATTCGCAGCGGTACCTGGCTCGTAACCAGCGCACGCAGCGCATCTGCTCCCTCGACGAGTTCGCTCAGGATCGCGGCGCCGCTCACCAGCTGCTCAAAGTTGTCGAGCACGAGCAGCGTGGGCTCCGAGCCCAACCGGGCGGCGAGAACGGGCGCGAGCGACTGCTTTGACTGGCCGGTGACCCCGGCCGCTTCGGCGATCATCGGCAACAGCGATGCTGGATCGCTGACGCCAGCAAGCCGGACCAGAAACACCCCACCCGGAAACTCGTCGAGCAAGGCGTGGGCTACCGCCAGCGCAAGGCGCGTCTTGCCGCTGCCGCCGATCCCCGCGAGCGTGATTATCTGCCTGTCGTTGGCTAGCAGCAGTTCGCGCAGCTCGCTCAGCTCCCGCGCGCGTCCGACCAGCGCCCGCGGCTGGGGCGGCAGGTTCGTCGGCCCCAGCCGCCCCCTCGGCGCTCGCGGGAACAAGCGACCTCTTCCGCGGACCGCCTGGCCGGGCCGCTCGACCAGCTGCGCTGACGACGTGAGCGAGGCGCCCTGCGCCAGGATTGCGTCATGCAGCTCGCGCAGCTCGACCGACGGCTCGATCCCAAGCTCCTCGACCAACACCCGGCGAGCATCACGGTAAGCCTCCAAGGCCTCCGCCTGGCGCCCGCTTCGATACAGCGTCAGCATCAACTGGCCTCGCAACCGCTCCCGGTAAGGATGCTCGCGCACGAGCCGCTCGACTTCGCCGACCAACAGCCCCGCACGCCCGAGCTCAAGCTCGGCAGCAACCCGCTGCTCCAGAGCGACAACCCGCAACTCCGACAGGCGAGCGATCTCGGCTTGAGCAAACTCCTCGTACTCGAAATCGCTCAACGCCCCGCCTCGCCACAGCGCCAGCGCCTCACTCAGCTTCTCCACAGCCGACTCGAAGCTACCCGCTGAGCTCAAACCGCCGGCCTCCTCCACCAGCCGCTTAAACCGCTCGCTGTCGAGCTCACCGGCCGCTACCGCCAGCACGTAACCCGACCCCTCCGTGAGCAGCCGCTCCTCGCCGGGCTGCGTCGCTGCCGCCAGCACGCGACGCAGCCGGGAGACGTGCACCTGCAAGCCCTTGTCGGCGGTGGCCGGCGGCGCACCAGACCACAGATCCTCGACCAGCCGGTCGGCCGAGACGACTTCGTTGGCGTGCAACAGCAGGATCGTCAGCAACGCCCGCTGCTTGCGGGCACTCACGGCAACGACACGCTCGTGATCGTCGACCACCTCCAGGGGCCCGAGGATCCCAAAGCGCATAAGACAAACCACCCAGCGGCAACCGCTGGTACGAGCCTAGCATCGCGTCCCGCAGCCGGACCCGACGCGGTTTACCGAGCCGCAACCGCCGCGCAACCGCCGGCGAGCATAGTGCTCGCACCGAGCTCGCACACGATCCGACCCACGGGCCCCACCTAAGGCCCACCAGAAGGAAGGCACTCATGTCCACGATCCAAACCACCCTGACTCCCGCGCCGATCCGGCGGTCCAGCGCAGTTGTAGCGGCAGCCGGCGCGCTCCTCGCGGTCGGCATCGCCGTGATGTTTCTCGTGCTCGCCAGCCCGACCCGCAGTAGCCACACCGTCATCGGCCACCCGCCACCGACCTACTATCCGCTGATCGAGTACCGCGGCACCGGCGCACCACCGCCCACCCGAGCGACACCCCTCACACCTGGAGCCCCTCCAACGACCGCGCTTCTGCGAGCCGAGCACTCCTACGGCGCCGTGCCGTAGGGCCGGGGTGGATCACGGAGGGGCCCTCACCTGAGGGTCCCTCCCCCGAACCCCGCTGGTCGCAAGCGCAACTCGACCTCAGATTGATTGGAGCACATTCATGACCACACTCCAGGGCACACACCCTGCCACTCCGATATCCCGGTGGGGAAGTTCGATTGTTCTCACCCGGCCAAGAAAGTTCTGTGCCATCTGCGTGACCGCGACGTTCCTCACGCTGCTCTGGCTCGGCAACACCGCGTTCGCCGCCGCAGGAAAGGTAGTTCCTCCAAACGGCAAGGTAGCGGGGGAGGGGTACGCCTATTGGCTTGAGCGTTCGTGGCAAACGGTCTTCAGCATCTCACCGCCCGTGAGCCCATGCCAAACGCTGACCACGAATGGGCAGCGCGTGGCATATCTCACGCTCACGACCCTCGCTCCCGGCACTGACAAGTACACATGCAGCGAGGCCGCCGGCCGGCCGATGTACGTCGTCGAGCTGAGCAACGAATGCTCGACCTTCAAGGGAGATCACGGCAACTTCGGCACGACCGATTCCCAGCTCAAGAAATGCGCGCGAGCGCTGTTCGAAGGTGCGCACGAGACCACCACCATCGATGGAAAGTCGGTGGACGTCTACAAGCTGATCGCGGCGACCGGCGCCTATCACATCCACGCGGCCCACAACAACATCCTCGGGCTGCCACCGGGCAATGGCCGATCCGCGGCCTACGGCTACGGGTTGCTGCTCACCGGGTTCGCGAAAGGCAGCCACACCATCCACACGCTAGCCAGCATCGGCACCTCGGCCTGGAACATCACCTTCACCGTGGTCGTGCGCTGACAGCCTGAATCCGAAAGGTGGCGAGCAGAGGCACCCCGCTAAGCTGGGCCTCTGCTCCCTCCTTCGCGGCAAGCAGGGTGCCGATTGATCAATCTGTGGCAGGCTTGACCGCTCTGCCCGCTTGAGCAGGGACCGCCAGCGTCACAGCTTGCGTCGACCAGGCCAGTTTCTTAGCACGTGACCGAACGCCCCGTCAGCGGACGGGCTGGAATGAACCGCCAATGCAGCAGCGAAGCGCCGGCTTAGCCGTTGTGAGCGAACTCCGCGCCCGGGCGGTGCTCTGCGTCGAGGTAAGGAGAAACCGATGTTCAAGCGCGGTATCTTGGCGCTTGTGGTTCAGGCGTTGCTGTTGCTCGTCGCGCCTACCCTTGCAGCCGCGAGCGCCGCTGGCAAGAGCCACGAGGTCAACTTGAGGGACCTGGACATGGTCTCGTCGACGGGCACGCTCGGGCTGCCCGGCGCCATCGAGACGGACGCCGGCACCCTCGCCGGACCATCGTTCGCCGCCGGCCCCACTTCCAGCACGCCCAGCTGCAGCGCTACGGCGCCGTGAAGAGCGGGACCGGAGCGCGAAGAACGCGCGCGGGACGCTCAAAGTAAGCGGAACGACCCTTACTTCCGACCCGGACGCCGCGACGATCGACCTGACAGGCACGCTCACGTACCGACCCGAACGATCGAAGAGCATGGGTGCTCGGGGCCGGCTGGACGGATCCGGACCAGCCCCCTGGCCCGACCTTGAGCACCCATGCTCATCATGATCGCCGACAAGCTAGAAGTGCATGACCCTGACTACACCGGCGTGACCTCTTCAAGCGGCATCGCTCCAAACACCGGCACTAGCCGCCCGGTGAACCAGCCAACCAGCGGGCGTCCCGCTCCCTCCAGGCGGGAGCCATCTTCTTCCCGACCTGACGCCCGTCGGGCAGCCTGTACTTCGCATACCACACCCACACCGGTCCGTGAGCCCGCTCAACCCTAAACACGTGACCAATCGCCAGGACATACCAGGCTGACACCCAAGTCCCACGCCAATCCGCCAGCACATCGGCGACACAAAACGTTTCCGCGGACCTGCGTATCCACATCGCTCCCCCGATCGCGAGCCAGCCGGCGATCCCTGCGGATTCGCCGATGATCGGGAGCCTCGCGCGGGCGCGGGCCGGCCGCCATCCGCCTCGTGCTGCCCCCGCAAGCAGTGGGTGGATCACAAGCTCGCGCGCCCGGGAACGAGGAGCCACAGACCTGGACGCTCGAGTACGGCGTATATGACGTACTAAAGCGACCAGGTCACCCCGGGGTGACCCCGCAGGTATTCGCCGTTGGCATCTCCTCACAAATCCGGGGTCGGCCGCGTTCACCCGCGCACGCCCAATCGCCCCGAGCACAGGCAGGGGACGGAAATGGACAGCCAGCTCCGCGGAAACGTCCGCGGAACCGAACCCAATCCCTGATTTCCAGGACAACCATCAAGGAAAGAAGGTGCCGCCGGTGGGGATCGAACCCACGACCTTCGGATTAAAAGTCCGCTGCTCTGCCAGCTGAGCTACGGCGGCCTTCGTGGCCCCGCCGCAAGTTCCGTCGCATTCGAGCACTCCGCGACGATCTCGGTGCGACGGAACTCACTGCGGAGACCACTCACTCATCATGGCGCACCCCGGGGGGCGACGCCGGCACCAGGGAGACCGACGCCGGCACCACAGAGGGCGACGCCGGCCCCAGGGAGGGCGGCGGCGCCGGCACCAGAAGGCGGCGCCGGCACCAGAAGGCGGCGCCGGCACCAGGGAGGGCGACGCCGGCAACAGGCGCGTGGCGGCCAGAGCGGCTCGGCGTGCGATCAGTGCCGGAAGTGCCGCCGGCTTGTGAACACCATCAGCGCCCCGGCCGCGTCGACCGCCTCAACCACCTCCGGGTCTCGCACCGACCCGCCGGGCTGGATGATCGCGGTCACGCCCGCCTCGAGGGCGAGCTGCGGCCCATCCGGGAAGGGGAAGAAGGCATCGGAGGCCATCACGGCCCCCTCGAGCGGGGTGAGCGACTTCTCGATCGCCAGGCGCACGGAGTCGACGCGGCTCATCTGCCCGGCGCCGATGCCAACGGTCGCCAGCTCGCGGCTCAGGACGATGGCGTTGGAGCGGACGTGCTTGCACACCTTCCACGCGAACGACAACTCGCCCCAGTCCGCCTCGGTGGGACGGCGCTCGGATACCACCTGCATCTCGACTCTCTCTTCCAGGTCGGCGTCCCGGTCCTGGACGAGCATCCCGCCGACGACCTGCCGCAGAGCGGGATCGATCAAGTTGACCTTCCTGCGCTCGCGGTCGTCGAGCAGGCGGACGTCCGGCTTCGTCCCCAACACCTCGAGCGCATCGTCCTCGTAGCCCCGCGCGAACAGTACCTCCATGAACTGCTTCACCAGCGCCTGGGCCAGCTCCCGATCGACTCGCTGGTTCAGGCAGATGACGCCACCGTACGCCGACATCGGATCCGCCGCGAAGGCGCGCTGATACGCCTCCAGCGCGGTCGCCCCGACGGCGACTCCGCACGGGTTGTTGTGCTTGACAATCACGCAGGCGGGGATCTGGAACTCGCCCAAAAGCAGGCGGGCAGAGTCCAGATCGAGCAAGTTGTTGAACGACAGCGGCTTGCCGCCGAGCTGCGCGACCATCGACAGCACGTGCGTACGGGAGCCCACCTGGGCGTAATACGCGGCGCGCTGGTGGGGATTCTCGCCGTAGGGCAAGTCGAGCATCTTCTCGAACGCCCGCACCATCAGCGGCGGGAAGTCCTCGCGCTTCTCCTGGAACCAGCGCGCGATCGCTGTGTCGTACCGGGCGGTGTAGGCGAATGCCTCGGCGGCCAGGCTCTCGCGCGTGGGTGCGGACAGGCGGCGGTCGAACTCGCGCAGCTCGGCCAGGACTGCGTCGTAGCTCTCCGGAGACACCACCGGCGCCACGAACCCGAAGTTCTTCGCGGCCGCACGGATCATCGTCGGGCCGCCGATGTCGATGTTCTCGATCACCTCAGCTTCGCTCACGCCGCGGGCGTTGGCGGTCCGCTCGAACGGGTACAGGTTCACGCACACGAGGTCGACGAACTCGACCCCGTGCTCCCCGGCCGCCTGCATGTGTTCCGGGTCGTCCCGGAGCGCGAGCAGGCCGGCGTAGATCTTCGGATGCAGCGTCTTGACGCGCCCGTCCATGATCTCGGGAAAGCCGGTCAGCTCGCTGATCGCCCGGACGGGGATGCCGGCGCCGGCGAGCTCGCGCGCGGTGCCGCCCGTGGAGACGATCTCGATCCCCAGATCGGCAAGACCCCGTGCAAACTCGACGATTCCGGTCTTGTCGGAGACGGAGAGGACGGCGCGCGCAACCTGGACGTCGCCTTTGGACGTCAGCGCCATCGGAGTCACAGACTCGGTGCCCTGGCCCACAAGAACCGCGACTCTATCGATCCAGGAGCACCCGGCGCGGACCGCAGCGACTAACGGAACGCGACCGATGCAGGAGCACCCGGCGCGGACCGCAGCGACTATGGGGAGCCTGACCGATCCAGGAGCACCCGGCGCGGGTTCTCGGGATCGAAGCGCACCGCGCCGCCGGCGATCAGCCGGACCGCCTCGGGCAGCAGCTCGTGTTCGATCGGCCGCAACCGCTCGAGCACCTCCGCCTCGGTCCGCGCCTCCGGCAGCGAGATCGCCCGCTGCAGGATCACAGGCCCGGTGTCCACCCCCTCGTCGACGAAGTGGACGGTGACCCCGAAGACCTTGACGCCGTACTCGAGCGCCTGCTCGACCGCCCCGAGCCCCGGAAACGCGGGTAGCAGCGCCGGGTGCACGTTGATCACGCCCGCCGGAAACCGCGCCAAGAAGGCCGCGCTGAGCAGCTGCATGTATCCCGCCAATACGACGAGCTCCACCCCTCGCTCCGTCAGCCAGTCGCCCATCGCCCGATCTCGCGCGGACCGGTCGGCGAACCCCGCCAGCTCAAACACCCCGACCGGCACTCCAGCAGCCCGTGCACGCTCCAGAGCCCGAGCGTCCGGCTTGTCGGAGGCCACCGCCACGACGTGAACGTCGTCGCGGCCGTGTACCCGGTCCAGCAGGGCCTGAAGGTTCGTCCCAACCCCCGACGCCAGGACGGCGACGTTCATGCCGCCCGGAGCCGGGGCGCGCGCGGTCCGCTCCCGCCAGAGCACAGCCCCGGGTCGCGCTCCGCCGGCGAACCTGCGGGAGCGCACACGTCACAGCACGCCACGGCCGGCTTGCCCGCCGCCCGATCCCCGAAATGAGCCAGCAGCACCTCGCGCCTGCACCTCGATCCCTCGACGTACTCCCACACCGCCCGGTAACCCCTCCAGCGCTCCCTTTCGGCGTCGCGCGCCGCTTCCCGGCACAGCGCGAGCGCGCGTCGGTCCCAACCCTCCACCACGCGGCCGGCAACCCGGTCGGCGGGCGCCGGCTCGGGCTCGAGCACGCGGGCGGCCGCCAGATGCCCGATGATCGCCCGGACCACATCGTCCTCCGAGGAGGACTCGGTGCGGGCTCCGCCCCGGTGAGACCCGTCGAAGCCGACCCCGGCAGCCAGATCCGCCACCGGCACGTCGTAGCGCCCGTCGAGCCCTGCCCACTTGAGCCGCTCGGCGACCCCCTCCAACGCGGCGTCCGACACTCGCGAGCGCTGGATGAAGAACACGTGCAGCCCCTTATCGCGCGGCTCGGCGAACAGCAGGCAGCGAGCGGGACGGCCGTCGCGTCCGGCACGGCCGGCCTCCTGGTAGTAGGCCTCGAGCGACGCGGGCACCGAGGCGTGGCAGACGGTCCGCACGTCCGGCTTGTCGATTCCCAGACCGAACGCATTGGTCGCGACCATCACCCGAGCCTTGCCGGACATGAACCGCTCCTGGGCGCGCGCCCGCGCGCCCGGATCCAGGCCGGCGTGGTAGCAGACCACTCCCTCGCCAGCGCCCAGGCCCAGGGCGCCGGCAAGCCGGAAGGAGAGCTCCTCCGCCGCCGCCCGCGTCCCCGTATAAACAATTGCCGGGAGCGCATCGACACACCCGAGCGCCGCCGCCACCCGCCGGCGCTTGTCCAGCCAACCGCCGCACCGCACGACCGAGAACGTCAGGTTCGGCCGGTCGAACCCGGTCGTCACGCGAGCGGGATCGCGCAGCCCCAACGCAAGCACGATGTCCGCCGCGACCCGCGGAGTCGCGGTAGCGGTCACCCCGACGACCGCGCTCGCTCCCACTCCTCGAGCGGCGGCGGCCAGACACAAGTAATCCGGACGGAAGTCGTGCCCCCACTGGGAGACGCAGTGGGCCTCGTCGACCACGAACAGCCCCACGCGCGCGTCCCGGATCCGCGATGCAAATCCGACCGAACCAAACCGCTCCGGCGCCACGTACAAGAGCCGCACGTCTCCGTGCACTGCCCGAGCCACCGCTTCGGCGTTCGCGCCGCCCCCACGCTGCGAGTTCACAACCTCGACCACCCCCGGCGCCAGCTCCCGCAACGCCCGCACCTGGTCGTGCATCAGCGCCACCAACGGAGAGACCACCACCGTCAGGTCGTCCCGCATCAGCGCCGGCAGCTGATAGCAGAGCGACTTCCCCGAACCGGTCGGCATCACGACGAGAGCATCGCGGTCGCGCAGCGCGGCAGACACCGCCTCCTCCTGGCCGGGACGAAAGTCCTCAAAGCCAAAGACGCGCCGGAGGGCCTCGCGTGCGGCCCGCCGCCGGCCGACCGCGAGCTGGCGCGCGCGAACCTCCATTGGGAGGCGGCGACGGACTATTGGGGGGCGCCGATGAGCTTCCATTGCGGGGCGCCGACGATAGCGACGCCCCCGGCGGCGCCAGCTCTCAGGCCCCGACCAGCGGCAACTCGGACTCGAGCGCGTACTTGCCGTTGGCTTCCTCGGTCCCGGCGAGCGGATACTCGCCGCTGAAGCACGCGTCGCAGTGGTCAACCCGCGACGCACGGAGAGCCTCGTACACGCCGGCGAGCGACAGATAGTGCAGCGAGTCGGCGCCCAGCTCGCCGGCCACCTCGGCCACGGTCCGCCCGTGCGCGATCATCTCCTCGCGGGTGGACATGTCGATCCCGTAGTGGCAGGGATGCTTGATCGGCGGCGCCGAGATCCTCAGGTGAACCTCGGCCGCTCCCGCCTCGCGCAGCATCTGCACGATCTGGCGGGTGGTGTTCCCGCGGACGATCGAATCGTCGACGACCACCAGCCGCCTACCGCCCACCACCTCGGGCAGTGGGTTGAACTTGAGCCGCAGGCCGTGACGGCGGAGCTCCTGACCGGGCTGGATGAACGTTCGCGCGACATAGCGGTTCTTGATGAAGCCGTCGTCCTGCGGCAGCCCGGCCGCCCGCGCCAGCCCGCGCGCCGCGGCGTTCCCCGAGTCGGGAACGGGGATCACGAGATCCGCCTCCACGGGCGCCTCCTGCCACAGGAGCTCGCCCATCCGCGCGCGGGCGACCTGGAGCACGGTGCCGGCCATCTTCGAGTCGGGGCGGGCGAAGTAGATGTACTCGAAGACGCAGAACGCGTGGCGCTCGGCGCCCGAGACCAGACGCGTACCGATCCCCCGCTCGGTCAGCGTCACAACCTCGCCCGGCTGCACCTCGCGCAGATAGCGAGCGCCGATCAGGTCGAACGCACACGACTCGCTGGCCACGCAGTAGGCAGCGCGACCGGACTCCGGGTGCTCGATCATCCCGAGCGCGAGCGGCCTGATCCCGTGCGGGTCCCGGAACGCCACGACCGCATCCTCGGTCATCACCACGGTCGAGAACGCCCCCTTCAGCCGGGGCAGCACATCGGCGACCGCATCCTCGATCCGGTCCGCCGGATGTGTCGCCAGCAGCGCCGCGATGATCTCCGAATCAGACGTCGAGCGGAAGGGGATGTCGTGATCTCTGAGCTCCGAATGCAGCTGGACCGCGTTGATCAGGTTGCCGTTGTGGGCCAGCGCGAGCGTGCGGTGATCGTCGCGGACGATCGGCTGGGCGTTCTCCCACTCGGAGGACCCGGTCGTCGAATAGCGGACATGCCCGATCGCGATGTCGCCCACGAGCGAGCGGAGCGTGTGCTCGTCGAACACCTGCGAAACCAGCCCCTGGTCGCGAATCGCCATGATCGCCCCGCCCCGAGGCGCAGTCGCGATCCCCGCGGATTCCTGTCCGCGGTGCTGGAGCGCGAAGAGCGCGAAGTAGGCGAGCCGGGCGACATCGTGTTCCGGGGCGTAGATGCCGAAGACACCGCACTCGTCGCGAGGTCCGTCGCGATGATCGTTCATGAGAGAGATGACCCAACCGAGGATGGCGCAACCGTCGGTCAGACCCCTTCTAGCCTAGCAACGGCCCTTGTGGCCCGTTCCGTGAGTACTTACGTCCCGCGAGCGGCAGCCTGCGTCCCGCGAGCGGCAGCGCCAGCCGCGGTCAGGATCAACTCGATGCCAGCGTCGCCCACGCCCTGATCGTATAGCGATCACACGTAGGCGGCGAGCGCACCCACCCAGGCCGATCGGAGCTCGCGGACAGCGACCTTCAGCTCGCCGGCGATCTCGAGCTCCTCGCCGCCGACACGTCCGATGATCCGAAGGCCGGCGAGCGCGTCGGCCGGACCGGAGACGACGAACGCGCGACCCGGCGCCTCGCCGAACACGTCGAGCGCCACCTCGACCCGCGCCCCGATCCCCCCGGCGAGGCAGCATTCGGCCAGGGCTACCGCGAGCCCGCCCTCGGCTATGTCGTGGGCGTTGTGTAGCGCCTGGACCCGCACCCGGTTCCGAACGTCTGCCTGCGCGTCACGGACAGCCTTCATGTCCATGGGTGGAAGCTCCCCGGCGGCTCGCTCGCCCCGGAGCTTGGCCACCTCCGAGCCGACGCGCGAGGGCTCGAACGGCCCCACGAGCGCGATCGCGTCGCCCGCCTGCGTGAACCCGAGCCGGCCGGCGCGCGCGGCGTCGGGAAGCCGCCCCACCATCCCGATGACCGGCGTCGGGAAGATCGGGCCGCTCGGCGCCTCGTTGTAGAGCGAGACGTTGCCGCCGACGACCGGCACGCCGAGGGCCTCGCACGCCTCGGCCAGGCCCTCCACGGCCTCGACCAGCTGCCAGGCCACGTGCTGCTTCTCGGGGTTGCCAAAGTTCAGGCAGTTGGTGAGCCCGAGCGGGGTAGCCCCGACACAGGCAAGGTTCGCCGCGCACTCAAAAACAGCTTCGACAACACCCAACCGCGGGTCGCATGCGACCCGCCGTCCATTGCCATCGATCGATACAGCGATCGCCGAGCCGTCGGGGAGCGCGAGCACGGCCGCATCCGCCTCCTCCGGCCGGCGCACCGTGCGCGCCTGGACGACCGGGTCGTACTGCTCGAACACCGGCCGGCGCGAGGCCAGGTTCACCGAGCCCAGCAGCGCGAGCAGCGTCTCAGCCGGCGACTCGGCCCCGCTCAGGACCGGCTCGGGCGCGTCATACAGCGCTCCCTCGGGCCGCACGGGGTTCAGGTCATACAACGGACAGTCGTCGACGAGCACCGACACCGGCAGGTCGGCGACCGGCTGGCCGCGTTCCAGCACCCGCAACCGCCGACTGGAGGTCACCGTCCCGATCGGCGTCGCCAGCACCTCCCACCGCTCGCACACGCCGAGCACGTCCTCGACTCGCCGCGGATCGACCACGCACAGCATCCGCTCCTGGGACTCCGAGATCATGATCTCGAACGGCTCCATGCCGGCCTCGCGCAGCGGCACCCGCGCTACGTCGAGGTCGAGACCCACGCCACCCTTGCTGGCCATCTCCGACGCCGAGGAGGTCAGTCCGGCGGCGCCGAGGTCCTGCAGGGAGACGAGCAGCTCGCGCTCGAGGAGCTCGAGGCAGCACTCGAGGAGCTTCTTCTCCGCGAACGGGTCCCCGATCTGGACCGAGGGTCGCTTGGCCTCGTCGCCCTCGCCGAGCTCGGCGCTGGCCAGCACGGATGCGCCGCCGATCCCGTCGCGGCCGGTGAGCGCCCCGAGCAGCACGACCACGTTGCCGGGGCCCGCGGCGGCGGAGCGGATCAGGCGCTCGCGCGGCGCGATCCCCAGGCACATCGCGTTAATGAGGCAGTTCTGCTCGTAGCTCTGCTCGAAGTAGATCTCCCCGCCGACGGTGGGAACGCCGATCGAGTTGCCGTAGTGCCCGATGCCGGCGACCGCGCGCTCGAGCAGGTAGCGCGAGCGCGCGGACTCGGACGGCTCCCCGAAGCGCAGTGAGTCGAGCACCGCGATCGGCCGGGCCCCGACCGCGAACACGTCGCGCAGGATCCCGCCCACTCCGGTGGCGGCGCCCTGGAAGGGCTCGACCGCGCTCGGGTGGTTGTGCGACTCGACCTTGAACGCGACCGCCAACCCCTCCCCGACTTCGACCGCGCCCGCGTTCTCGCCCGGACCCAGCAGGACGTGCGCGCCCTCGGTCGGCAGGCGCCGCAGCAGCTTCTTGGAGTGCTTGTAGGCGCAGTGCTCCGACCACATGAGCGAGAGCATCGCCAGCTCGACGTCGTCCGGCTCGCGCTCGAGCAGGCGGACGATCAGCTCGTACTCGTCGTCGGTGAGCCCGAGCTGCCGGTGGCG
>JAFASF010000047.1 GCA_019244745.1 Solirubrobacterales bacterium
TTCGTCGGCTTCTGGATGCTTCAGCCGCCTCACGGCCCCGACCAGCGACAACTCTCGGGCGAGGCCGATCTCGGCTACCGGCTGTTGCGTCGATGGTGGCGCCAACGACTGGCCAGTGAGGGCGCACGCGAACTGCTGCGCTATGGCTTCCTCGAGGTCGGTCTGCATCGCATCTTCGGCCAGACGCTCGCGGTCAACGGTCCGTCGCGGTCCGTGATGGCCGCGATCGGGATGACCTACGTACGCGCCTTCCCGAGCGTTTCCCCGGAACCGCTCGTGGCCGGCAGCGATCTCGGAGAGGTCGAGTACGAGATCACCTGCGAACAATGGAACGGCCGCCGCTCCGACTGATCGCAGCTCGGGAGAAGCAGCCTCGCCGCATGCTTCCGCTCTTAATGGCGCATGATCGCGGTAGGGACCGTCATTGCTGACGGCCCCCCGCACAGATCCCAGCGTGCGCGTCTAACGCACTGGGCTCCTGCCTCGGGTTCTGGCGTCGAAGCGCGCGTCGGGCCAGGGGTGCAGGATGCGGGGCGTGGGAAGCCATCGTTCAGCGTAACGGCGGGTTCGCTCCCAGCTGATGCGGTCTTTTTGGCTGCGGCGCGAGAGCGCCCGCCGCCAGTGCCGAATCACCCGTTCGCGGAATCCGCGTAGCGCCTGGCTGTTGTCGGGCACCGCGTAGTAGCGGTAGTGCCCGCGCAGGACGCTGGCCAGCCAGCGCCCCTGGATGGGGATCGGGAGATCGCGCCGTTGCATCATCTCGGCCTTGACCGCTCTGAGCTTGGCGCGCATCTTCTTCTTGCTCGTGATCCGCTTGAGCTTGAACCGCCCGTTCCTGGTCCTCGCGCAGATGTGCGTGAAGCCCAGGAAATCGAACGTCTCAGGCTTGGAGTCGCCGCGGCGCTCACGGTTCCGGGCGGCGAACCGCCCGAACTCGATCAGCCGCGTCTTGTCCGTCGCCAGCGCCAGCCCGAATTCCGCGAGTCGTTCGCGTAGCTCGGCCAGGAACCGCTCGGCGTCCTCACGGCGCTCGAAGCCCGCCACATAGTCGTCGGCAAACCGCACGAAGACTACGTCCCCATGCGCGTGTCGCCGCCGCCACTGATCGGCCCACAAATCAAACACGTAATGCAGGTAGACGTTCCCGAGCAGCGGCGAGATCGACGCTCCCTGGGCCGTCCCCTCCTCGGTGCTTGACCACTTCCCATCCTCGATGACTCCTGCCCTGAGCCATTTCTGGATCAGGCGCAGGACCCGCTTGTCCGCTATCCGATGCTCGAGAAACCTCTCCAACCACGCCCGATCGAGCGTCCCGAAGAAGTCACGGATGTCCGCGTCGAGCACCCAGTTCACTTTCTTGCTGGTGATCGCGACCGCCAATGCATCCAGCGCATCGTGCTGGCCACGACCGGGCCGAAACCCATAGGAGAACCCGAGAAAGGCCTCCTCGTAGACGGCGTTCAACACCTCCACCACCGCCCGCTGGACGATCTTGTCCTCCAACGCCGCGACGCCGAGCGGCCGCTGCCGCCCGTCTGGCTTCGGGATGAACACCCTCCGCGAAGGCTTCGCCCGATACGCCCCTCGTTGGACCCGGGCGTATAGATCCACGAGGTTGGCCTCCAGATCCAGCCCATAGTCACCCCACGTAACCCCGTCCACCCCCGGCGCGGCCTTGGGCTCAAGCGCCCAATACGCCGCCCGCAAGCGGTCGATACTCACGTGATGAAGGAGCGCGGTGAACCGCACCTTCCCGTCCTTTCGCGCCACCCGGCGCACACGATCCAGGTCACTTGACACGCCCAACCCGGCACTGGGTCCGGGGCGTGTATCACTGGCCGCGTTCCCCTCGGCCGATCCCCTTCCCTCCACCACCTCCGCCCCCGGCAACCCGGGATTGTTCGGCAGCTTCGCAGGTACTACGAGATCGTCTGACTTCCCACGCTCGTACATCGAGGGATTACCGCCTAAGCGTTCCCCCCGCGGACCACCGGCCGCTGACCTACCCCGCGAACCATCCCGGACGGGGCATCACCAACGACCCGCGGCCGACCGCGGGACCTCCCGGTTCTCGCGCATGGAGAGCTTCGTACGTGCCTGGGTTCTCCGACCGCGCAGGGTCCCCCGGCAACTCGCGCTAGCGCCACCGAGGACATGGCCTTCCGCCTGTAATGAGAGCGTCGGCACCCCAAACAATGACATTTCGCGGCTCAATAGCCCCGCCCGCACGACCCCTATCAACGCTTCGCCGCCGCCCTCGCGAGCAGCCGACGCATGACTCAGGGCCACCGTGGCTCGCTAGACCCTCGATGTAGAGAACTCTCATCTCCTTCTCCATGCCGGTTTATCCCGGCGCTTTCCA
>JAFASF010000145.1 GCA_019244745.1 Solirubrobacterales bacterium
TGCATAATCGGCGATCAGTGGAGATGGCCGGCACGTCCCTCCAGAGACGAGCACCACGGTTGACGTAGAGCTCATCGAGGGGCGTGCCGGCGCCGATACCGCGCTCGAGGTCGCGCTGCCAGAGGCCCTGCTCGGCATGGTCGCCACCGGCGCCCACCCGCCAGTCGTGCGGTGCTATCGCCCGCTGGCGACCGTCGCCTTCGGGCGCCGAGATGGCTTCCTGCCCGGTTTCTCGCGCGCGGGCGCGGCGGCGAGGCGGCACGGGTTTGACCCGGTGATCCGCGCCGCGGGAGGGCGCGCGGCCGCCTATGACGAGGGCTGCCTAGTGTTCGACGAGATCATGCCGGAGCGCGACTCGATGGGCAGCGTCCACGAGCGCTTCGCCGGCGAGGCGCAGCGCCAGGCGCGGGCGCTCCGAACCCTCGGCGTCGATGCGCGGGTGGGTCAGGTGCCGGGGGAGTACTGCCCGGGCGAGTTCAGCGTCAACGCCCGCGGTCAGAAAAAGCTGATCGGCGCCGCGCAGCGGATCGTCAGCGGCGGGTGGTTGTTCTCGACCGTCGTCGTCGTGTCATCCGCGCACCGGGTGCGGACCGTGCTCGAGGACGTCTATGCCGAGCTCGGGCTGGAGTGGGACCCCGCTACCACGGGCTCCGTGGCGGATGAGGTTCTCGATGTGGGGGTCGAGGACGTCCGGCGGGCGCTCCTCGCCGAGTACACGCGGCGATACCGGCTCGTGCCGGCCTCGCTCGGTGCGCCCGAGCTTGCGCACGCGCACGGGGTGCTGGCGCGCCACCGCGTAGAGGAGTGATCGCGAGCCGGAAAGGCGCTCGTCAATCCTCGTCGTGCAGCTCGCGCCACTTGAGCGCGGCGGCTTCCGCACTCGCCGAATGACGATTGGGCACGACGTCCGGGGTTTCGGGTACCGCGGGCGGTGCCGGATGTGCGACGTCCTCGTCCGGGTGGGTCTCGCCCCACCGAATCGCCGCGGCCTCGACGCTCCGGGACGGATGCACCGCGGACGATTTCTTCTCGTCTGCCACCGGAATCTCCTCCTTCGGTCGGTGCCGCTTAGGTTACCCGTGGCGAGCGCTAGGTGTTCGACATTTGGCCCCCAGCCGGGGCCTTATTTTCCGAGGCTCCGGCGAGGGCGCCGGCTTGTGTGCCGGCGCCCTTGAGTCGTCCTCCGTGAACGTCTAGGCGCCGGGCTACTTGACCGGCGTACCCCGGAGGCGGGCGAGGCCGGTCTCGTAGGCGAAGATCACGGCCTGCACGCGATCGCGCAGCCCCAGCTTTCGCAGCAGGCTCGAGATATGCGTCTTTACCGTCGCCTCGCTGACCACGAGCTCGGCGGCGATCTCCGCGTTCGACAGGCCGCCGGCGATCAGCCGCAGCACCTCGGTCTCCCGCGCGGTGAGCTCCGCGAGCGCCTGGCTCGACTGATCGCCGACGGGCAGCGAGCTCGCGAACCGCTCGAGCAGCCTGCGCGTCACCGACGGCGCCAGGAGCGCGTCGCCGCTGGCGACGATCCGGATGGCGTCGACCAGCTCCGCGGGCGTCACGTCCTTGAGCAGGAACCCGCTCGCCCCGGCGCGGATCGCGGCGTGCACGTACTCGTCGAGGTCAAACGTCGTCAGGACGAGGATCCGCACGGGCGAGCCCGAGGCGACGAGGCGCCGGGTCGCCTCGACCCCATCGAGGACCGGCATGCGGATGTCCATGAGGATCACGTCGGGGCGACGCCGCTCGGCGAGCGCGATCGCCTCGGCGCCGTTCTCGGCCTCGCCGACCACCTCGATCTCGGGTCGAGCTCCGAGGATGGCCCTGAACCCGCCGCGCACCAGCGCTTGGTCATCGCAGATCAGTACCCGAATGCTCACCGCTCCGGCTCCTCGAGCGGCAGCCGCGCGCGGACCGCGTAGCCGCGGCCGTCCCCGGCCTCGACGGTCAGCTCGCCGCCGAACAGCGCCACACGCTCGCGCATCCCGATCAGCCCGTGACCGCCGCCCTCGCCGTTGACCCTGGACGCGCCCCGGCCGTCATCGGTGACCCGCAGCTCCACCGCATCGGCCACGTAGCGCACGCTGACCTGCGCTTGCGAGGCGTCGGCATGCTTGAGCGTGTTCGTCAGCGCCTCCTGGATGATCCGGTAAGCGCACAGGCCCACCGCCTCGGGAAGCTCGCGTGGCTGTCCGAGCACGGACAGCTCGACCTCGAGTCCGGTCTCCCGCACCTGGCGGACGAGCTCATCGAGGTACTCGATCCCCGGCTGAGGGACGTACGACGGGGCCCCCTCGCGATCGTCCTCGGCTCGAATGACGCCCAGCAACCTGCGCAGCTCGGCCAGCGCCGCCCGTCCGGTCGAAGCAACGGCCGCGAGTGATTCGCGCGCTCGCCCGGGGTCGGTGTCGAACACCTCCTCGCCGGCGGAGGCCTGCACGACCATCACGCTGACGTTGTGGGCGATCACGTCGTGCAGCTCGCGCGCAATCCGGGCCCGCTCCTCGGCCACCGCGCGCTGGTCGCGCTCCTCGCGCTCCCGCTCCAGCCTCGCCGCCCGAGCCTCGAGCTCGGCCAGGTATGCCCGCCGGGTGCGGATGTTGTCGCCGATGACCCAGGCGATCGCGAACACCGCGAGCTCGGGAACGATCTTGCCCGCCTGGCTCCCGTAGTGGACGATCACACCGACCACGATCGCGAACAACGCCCACCCTCCGGCCCGAACCGATACCGGCCGCTCACAGCGCGACGCGACCGTGTACAGCGCCACGATCACCCCCACCGGCGCCGGCACTCGCGACGCGAACAGCAGCAGCAGGGTCTCGGCGGCGACCGTGGTCGCGAGCACCGCCAGCGGCCGGTAGCGTCGAACCGCGATCGGCAAAGTCGTGACCGGCACCAGGATCGCGTCGAGCACGGAGATGTCTAGATCGAGGTGGCCTCGGCCGGCGAATACCACCGAGCCGACCGAAATGAACGTGAGAAACAGCGCCAGCAGCGAATCCGTCCACCAGGGATGGCGACGGATCGAGTCGCGGACCGCGTGGAACGCCGCGAACACGCTGGACATGTGCGCAGGGTAGCCCGCCGTCCGGGGCCCCCGCCGCCGGTACGGCGGGGGCCCCGGCCTCTGACCAGGTGTTTCAGGCATCGCGGGTGCGTGTGCGCCACGCGCCCAGCGAGGGGAGCACCGCCAACCACACCAGGAGCACCAGCACGGCAACCGCGACCGACATCGTGATCGCCGGCGAACCGCTCACCGGGCCCGGCTTGAGGAACAGCACGGCGCCGTCGAGTAGACCGTTGCGCAGCGAACCCAGCGAGCTCGACTGCACGAGCAGCGGGCTCAGCACCAGCTGCCAGCCGATGAGTCCGGCGATCGTGCCCGGCCGTGAACCGGTCAGCGACGCCACGCCGATCGCGATCGTGCACACCACCGCGTTGGCGAGCGCGAGCCAGGCGGCCGATTCCAGGATCAGCGAAGCGTTTGGGGTTGGCAGCCCTCCGGCGAATCCGAATGTGGCCGCCAGGCCGATCGCGAACCCAAGCCCGGTGACCGCCAGGCACACGATCAGCGCCGCCGGGATCCGGGCCAGGAACAGCGCCAGTCGCGAGCGGCCGGTGATCACGTTGTCGCGGAACACGCCCGCGGCCAGATCGCCGGCGCCGGCCTCGGCGCCGATCAGGACCGCGGCCACCGGTCCCATGAATACGCCCAGCATGTCGAGCAGTCGGGCGTAGTTGTGCAGCCCTCCCGCCGGCGCGTGGGCCGCCGGGTCGGAGGCGTGCTGGATCACGTTGTACCCGGTCACGATCACGATCGGCGCGATCACCGCCGCCAGCACCAGCGCGATGAAGCCGCGCTTCTTTCGCAGGCGCAGCACGTCCGCCCAGATCATCTGCCGGGCCGTGATTAAGGTTGTCATGCGGCCACCTCCAGCCGTGTCGTCATTTCCAGGAACCGCTCTTCGAGGCTGCGGCGCGCGGGCTCGAGCCGGGTCACCACGAGGCCGGCCGTGACCAGCTTCGAGTTGATCTCGCCCGCCTGTTCGCGGGCGACCAGGCTCATCCGCAAGCCCCCGTGCTCGCGGCGCAGGTTCCGAATCGTCGGGTCGCCCGCCAGCAGCGACAGCGCGCGCTCGGTGTCGTCGCACTCGATCACGAGCTCACCGGCCCGGTCGGCCACAAGCTCCTCGATCGAGCCCTGAGCGATCACGCGGCCGCCATCGATGATCGCCGCCACGTCGCACGTCTTCTCCACCTCGTCGAGCAGGTGGGACGAGATGAACACCGTCCGCCCCTCCTCCTCGACCAGCTCGCGGATCATCCGCCGCACCTCGAGCATCCCGCCCGGGTCGAGCCCGTTCATCGGCTCATCGAGGATCAGGAGCTCGGGATCGGAGAGAAGGCAGCGCGCCACCCCGAGCCGCTGGCGCATACCGAGCGAGTACGTCCCCACCCGGTCGCCCGCGCGCTTGTCGAGACCGACCCGGTGCAGGACCTGGTCGATCCGCGAGCGCGTCTCGGGGCCGCGGACCGCGGCCGCGATCTCGAGGTTCTCGCGACCGGTCAGGTGGGGATAGAACGACGGCTCCTCGACGATCGCGCCGACGCGGGCGAGCGCCTCGGCGCGCTGCGCCGGTACGGGCAGCCCGAGCACTGTGGCGCTGCCCGCGCTCGCCCGGGTCAGCCCCAGGAGCATCCGGATCAGCGTGGTCTTGCCGGCGCCGTTGTGGCCGAGAAAGCCGTAGGCCGCTCCGCGCGGGACCACGAGGCTGACGCCGTCAACCGCGGTCCTCTCGCCAAAGCGTTTCGTGAGTCCGACGGTCTGCACCGCCGGCCCTTGATGATCTTGATTGGCGTGTGGTCTTTGCATGCCAGCCAAGGTATGCGCGCCGCGGCCTGGGCACATCGGCCGCGCGGATGGACTGCGGATCAGCCGAAAGTAGGAGACGCCCGCGCGTCGGGCTGCGGAAGGAGGTCGCGAAGGCTGTGTCGCGAGCGGACGCCGAGCTTGTCGTAGACGTGCCCGAGATGCGTCTCGACGGTCTTTTCGGTGATGAACAGCGTCTGCGCGATGTCGCGGTTGGTGCTGCCCTGGGCGGCGAGCTCGGCGACGCGGCGCTCGCTCGGAGTCAGCGAGGCGACGCCCCGGGTCCCGACCGGCGCGGCCCGCGCGCCGCTGGCGGCGATCTCCTGACGCGCGCGCTCGGCCAACCGCGCGGCGCCGCAGAGCACGGCCAGATCGTGGCCGTCGCGCAACGGCGTTCGGGAGGCCGCCCTCTCCCCCGTCCGCCGCATCGTCGCGCCGAGGTCGACGAGCGCGCGAGCGTGCTCGAGCCGCGCCGGTGATCGCTCCAGCACCCGGGCCGCCTCTCGCAGGACCTCGATCGAGGATGGGTCCTGCACCAGGCCATGCGCGCGCAACGCAATCCCGATCGCGCGTGGCGCTCCCATCTGTTGGGCCAGCGCTACCTCCTCGGCCGCCAGGCGCTCGGCCTCGGCTCGGTCGCCCAGGTGGTGCATGATCAGCGCCGCGTCGGAGCGCCAGGCGATGAACGCCGGCGTCCGCGTGGCGAACGTGGGCGGCAGCCGGGCGAACTCGAGCAGCTGATCGAGCGCTTCACGGGCGCGGCCGAGCGCGAGCAGCAGCCGCGCGCGGGCCTGGAGCGTGAGGTTCACATGCAGGGTGTCGCGGTCGAGCGTCCGGTCGGTCCTGGCCAGGAGCTCCTGGAGCTCGGAGTCGGCGCGCTGCTGCTCGACCGCGACGTTGGCGATCGTGGCGAGCGGGTTCAGCCCGAGCGCGTCGCTCGCGGCGCCGGCATCGCTCGCGAGCTGAAACGCCGCCTCCGCATCCGCGAGCGCGTCGGAGAGGTCTCCGCGCCGGTAGGCAAGCTGGGCGCGCAGCGGGAGCGCGATCGACAGCGACGTCGGCGAGCCACGCTTTCGGGAACGCTCGATCACGGCGTTGCAGAGCGCTTCCGCCTCGTCGAGCTGGTCGCAGTACGAGAGCATCGCGGCCGCGGTGATGAGCCCCGGCGGCAGCAGAATGCGCTCCTCGGTCCAGGCCGGACCGGGCCCGGCGCGCGCCAGCAGCTCGAGGAGGTCCCCCTTCGGCCGGTTGGCGAGCAGGCGCTCGAACGCGACCACCACGAGCTCGAGTCGTTCGCGATCGCTCCGGGCGTAGCCGGCCGGAGGTTTCAGCGCGGCGAGCCGATCCGCCAGGAGCTCGTGCGCGGTGTCGCTGATCAGGGCGGCGCTCAAGATCTCGGTCTGCACGCGCTCGTTCAGGGCCGATTCCTTCGCGGGCGGCAGATCCGACAGCAGCTCCACCGCACGCGGTGCGCGGGCGGTGTATTTGAACAGCTGCGCCAGCTCGATCGCGACCTCGGCGCGTTCGTCGGCGTCGCCGGCGAAGTGGACCGCCGCCCACAGATGCTCCTCGGCCTCGGGCAGCCCGGCGAGTACCTCCGCGTGACCGAGGCGCGCGAGCAGCGGCGCACGATCGGAATCGTCGGGCTCGAGTGCCAGCGCACGCTGCAGGTATGACGCCGCGCTGCGCGGGGCGCCCAGCGCGAGCGCCGAGGCCGCCGCGAGACGGAGCTGCTCGGCCATCCAGGGCTCACGGATCTCGTCGGCGAGCAGGATCTGCGCGGCGATCCGCTCCGGTGTGGCCCCTCGCTCGTGGAGCAGCCGCGCGGCCTGAGCGTGGAGCGCGGGCCTCTCGGCGGGCAGCACGCTGTGATAGATCGCCGCGCGGATGATCGGGTGCGCGAACGACAGTCCGCCCTCGTCGCCGAGCAGGTTCCCTGCTCTCATCGCCGCCGCCGTCTCGATCGCGGTCTGCTCGTCCACCTCCGCCAGCGCCGCGGCGTGGCGCACGCTCGCGCCGTCTCCGAGGATCGCCAGCGCTCGTGCGAGCGACGGAGCCGAGGGCGAGACCCGCCGTAAACGCGCGAGCACCGCGTCCGCGACCCGCTGGGGAACGAGCGTGCCGATCTCGGCAGCGTTGGCGTCCAGCGGGGCCACGCCGCCCTCCTGGAGCTCGCGCACCAGTTCCCCCACCAGAAACGGATTGCCGGCGGTGGCTTCATGGCAGGCCCGCGCGAATCGTTCCTGCACCTCGCCGCCTATTTGGCCGGACAGCACCTGCTTGATGCTGTCCGCGCTCAGTCCGCGCGGCTTCAGGAAGTGTGCCGCGGGATCGACGCGCAGCGCCTGCAGCGACTCCGGGGCGTCCGCTTCCACCACCCGGATCGCCGCGGCGAGCAGGATCGGCAGCTCCTCGAGCCGGCGCGCCAGGAACCCGAGGAACGCCAGCGACGGCTCGTCGGCCCACTGCGCGTCATCGATCAACAGCGCCAGCGGCCGCTCTCGCGAGATGTTGGAGCACAGCCAGTACAGGCCGTGCAGGCGCGGATAGATCGCGTCACCGTCCGGTTCTTCCATGGCGGCGCGAGGATCGAACAGCGGCGCCGCGAGCTCGGCCGCACCGGTCAGCCACCGACCTCGCTGCGCGTCGCCGGTGCCGGCCAGCAGCGAATCGAAAAGCTGCCGCACCACTCCGAAGGCAAAGCTCTGCTCGAGCTCGGCCCCCCGCGCCGCACGCACGTTCATCCCGACCTCGGCGGACATCTCGCGCGCCGCAGCGACCAGGCTCGTCTTGCCGATTCCCGCCGGCCCCTCGATCAGGACGAGGCGCCCGACCCCGTCCCACGAGTCGCCGACGGCGCGCCTGAGCTGCGAAATCTCGTCCTCGCGCTCGAGCAAGGCCTCTGCCCCCCGACCGACCATGGCGCCGATTGTAGGAACAAGGTCTTCCCGGGCCGCCGGCGCCCGTTGCCGGTCCGGCCACCCGGGAGCAGTAGTAAGACTTGACTAGTTAGCTTATAACTAGTAGCTTGATGATCATGCCATTGCCCACGACCCCACAGCGCTCTGCCCTCGGCCTGATCGTCCTGTGGCAGCTGATGCAGGAACCGATGCACGTGTATCGGATGCAGAAGCTGTTCGAGGCGGAGGGCAAGGATCGGGTCGTGAACGTCCGGTCCCGGGCGAGCCTCTACCAGACGATCGAGCGCTTGCTCAGGCACGGACTGGTCGAGGTTTCGCAAACCGTCCACGTCGAGGGTTATCCGGACCGCGTGGTCTACGCGATCACCGAGGCCGGGCGGGCAACCGCGCGCCAGTGGCTGCGCGAGATGCTCAGCACCACCGAGGACGAGTACCCGGAATTCATCGCGGCGCTCTCGCTCCTGTTCGGCCTCGAGCCCGGGGAGGCGCAGGCGGAACTACAGCTGCGGGCAGAGAGGCTGGCGGCGGCGCTCGCGGACACCGAAGCGGCGCTGGCGAGCGCGCCCGAAGAGCTGCCCCGCCTGTTCCTGCTCGAAGAGGAGTACCGAAAGGCCCTCCTCGAGGCTCAGCTCTCTTGGGTCCGCGGCGTGGTCGACGACCTGCGCCAAGGGCGGCTGACGTGGAGCGAGCAGTGGCTGCGCGAGATGGCGGACGCATTCCTCGAGACAAACGAACGACACGACACGGAGAGCAGTTAGATGACCTACACCATCGAGGCTCACGGCCTCAAGAAGCGATACGGAAAGACGGCGGCCCTCGACGGTCTGGACCTGGTCGCTCAGCGCGGACAGGTGACGGCGGTTCTGGGTCCCAACGGAGCCGGCAAGACGACGTTCGTGCGCGCGGTTGCGACGCTGGTCCGCCCCGACGAGGGGACGCTGCTGGTCGCGGGCCACGACGCCGGGAAGGATCCGGCCGCGGTCAGGCGGGTGATCGGGCTGGCCGGTCAGTTCGCCGCCGTCGAGCCGGCCATGACCGGGCGCGAGAACCTGGAGATGGTCGCCGGACTCTTCGGACAGACCCGGCGGGCCGCGAAGGCGAGCGCTGCCGCGGTGCTCGAGCAGCTCGGGCTGGTCGAAGCGGCGGATCGGCTGGCGCGGACGTATTCGGGCGGCATGCGCCGGCGCCTCGATCTCGGCGCGAGCTTGGTTGGATCGCCGCGGCTCCTGCTGCTCGACGAGCCGACCGCCGGGCTTGACCCCCGCAGCCGGCTCGAGCTGTGGGACGCGATCCGGGCGCTGGTAGCCGACGGGACCGACGTTCTGTTGACGACTCAGTACCTCGATGAGGCAGACCACCTCGCCAGCCACGTGGTGATCATCGACCATGGGCGGGCGGTCGCGGCCGGCACGCCGACGGAGCTCAAGCAGCGGATTGGCGGCAACGTCGTCGAGGTCCGCGTTCGACACGGCCGCGATCTCCCAACGGTCGCCGGGATGCTGGGACGGATCCACCGAGTTGATGCTCAGATCGACGAGCCCACGCGCAGGGTGAGCGTGCGCGTCGAGGGGAGCGGGGACGGACTGATGAGCGCGCTGCGGTACGTCGAGAGCGCCGGGGTCGAGATCGACGACATCGCGATGCGCCAGCCGAATCTCGACGAGGTGTTCCTCGCCATCACCGGTAGACCGGCAGAGAACCACGATGACGCGTCGGCCACCGTCGCGGCTTAGCGATCAAGAAAGGAACCATTCACTGACCATGACGACCATCTCCTCGGCTCTCGAACAGCCCGCGGCGGCAAACACGGGCGGCCAGTCCGGGCTCCTCAAGAGCACCCTGAAAGTGACTCGCCGCGCGCTTCTGCGCTACGTGCGGACGCCTCAGCTGATCGTGCTCGCCACGATCCAGATGTCGCTGTTCTTTCTGATCTACCGCTACATGTTCGGCGGCGCGATCCATATCGCCGGGATGCCCTACGTGGACTACCTCGTCCCCGGGTTCATCGCCACCGGCGTGCTGTTCATGGGCATCGGCACGGCGACCGCGATGGCCGAGGATCTCGAAGGAGGATTCATCGACCGTCTGCGCTCGCTGCCGATCCCGCGCAGTTCGGTGCTCGCCGCCAGGGTGCTGGCCGACGCCGCGCTCGTCGCCTGGAGCACGGCGTTCACGGCGGCGATCGCGTTCGCGGTCGGTTTTCGCCTCCACGGATCCGCGCTCGACGGACTCGCCGCGTTCGGGCTGGTGATCGTGTTCGGGTTCGCCTTCGAATGGCTGTTCATCACCATGGGGCTGTTCGCCGGCAACGCGCAGGCGGCCCAGGGGATGGGCATGATCGTGTTCCCGCTGGCGTTTGTCTCCAGCGCCTACGTGCCGGTCAGCACCATGCCGGGATGGCTACAGGTGTTCGCCAAGCACCAGCCGCTGACCTACATGGTCGACGCCGTCCGGTCCCTCACTCTCGGACCGCACGCCCAGGCCCTGCTCGGGCATCCGAGCTCCTACTTCGTGACCCGGGCGTTGCTCTGGGCGGCGGCGATCATCGCCGTCACCGTGCCGATCGCCGTCGCCCGGTACCGGCGCGGCTAGGCGAACCCAGATCCGAGCCGATGGGCGGCGCCGGCGCTGGCGGATTTGACGTTTGGTTAGCGCTCCGCAACGGTAGACCTTCACATTGAAGTGTCCGGCATCCCCGAACAAGCAACCCGCCGCGGGGATCGGCTCGGGAGACCGATACCTAGGCGATCCGTCGACCTGAACCAGAGCCGCGGCGACACGCTCGCGGGAGGGATGATCGCGGCCGTCGAGCGCGACGGGCATCGCGACGAGGTGGCGGTCGAAGAGCCCCTGGAGGTGAGGGTCGACGGCTCGCCCCTCGTCGTGACGATGCGAACGCCGGGCCACGATGAGGAGCTCGCCCTGGGCTTCCTGTATGGGGAGGGCCTCATCGACCAGCCTCGCGGCGCGGGACTCACCGACGATCTCGCGGCCAACATCATCGAGGTTGAGGGTCCCCTCACCCACGATCCCGGCGCCCGGCGCTTCTACGCCACCTCATCCTGCGGCGTGTGCGGCAAGGGGGCGGTGGAGGAGGTCGCCGTCCACGCAGCGCCGGCTCGACCCGGCCCCCGGGTTGGTCGCTCACTGCTGGCCGCCTTGCCCGATCGCCTGCGCCAACCGACGTTCGCGCGCACCGGCGGACTGCACGCCACCGGCCTGTTCGCCTCCGACGGCGAGCTGCTGATCGCGCGCGAAGACGTTGGCCGCCACAACGCCATGGACAAGGTCGTGGGCCGAGCCCTGCTCGACGGCCTTCTGCCGCTGACCATGAACGTGCTGTGCGTCAGCGGACGGCTCTCATTCGAGCTGGTCCAGAAGGCGGCGGTCGCCGGCGCGCCGATCCTGGTCGGAGTGGGGGCGCCGAGCTCGCTCGCGATCGAGCTCGCCGCCGACCGTGGGATGACGCTCGCCGGTTTCGCCCGCCACGGACGCGTCAACGTCTACACCGGCGCCGATCGAGTCCTCGGGTGATGCGGCCGTCGATCGACGGCCCCCATAAACACCGCGCCATTGGGACGTGCTTGATCCAGTGACGCAAATAGCGTCATTAAGTGGTGCCACGTCCGTGCTGCGCACATCCGGTGCGCCCTTGGACCCGGCGCGGGTCGCGCGACATAATCCGAGCTGCGACCCGGCCACAGGAGGAACGATGAGCACCGACTACACGCTCGCCTACGGGACCCACGCCACGCCGGACGACGGGCGGTGCGCGATGGAATGGGTCAGCCATCTCGCCGGGGAGCCGCACAGCGATCAGCCTTCCTGCGTGAGTCCGGTCGTGCGTGCGTTCTGCATCGCGCTCAACGACGGGCTCGACGACATCCCGCGCCAGCGCCTGCGGCTGTACCTCGCCCGGACGATCGGCACCGCCGGAGACGGATTGGATCCCGCGCGCGCGTGGATGGCGATGGATTGGCTGATCCGTACCTATGCCCCGACCTGGCTGTCGCGGGCCGGCTTGACCGACGCGGCCGAGCGCCTGCGGTCGCTGCCGGAGGTATCGTCCTCCGAGGAACTCGAACCGGCGCTCGAGGCGCTCAGGTTCGCCCGCCAGCGGGCGCGAAGCGGATGGGGACCAGCCGCGGTGGCCTGGTTCGCGCCCGGAGTGATCGCCCGCGCGACGGGAAGAGAGATCGCCTGGGCAACGGCCGCCGCTGCCGCCTGGGCGGCCGCCCGGGCGGGAGTGGGCGATGCCGCCGGCGACCGAGCGCGGGCCGCAGCGCGAGCGGCCGCCGGCGACGCCGCGGCCACCGTC
>JAFASF010000216.1 GCA_019244745.1 Solirubrobacterales bacterium
ACGCTGGTCGCGTTCGAGTCCCCGCGGCGGGTGGCGGCGTCGCTGGCGGCGCTCGCCGAGCTCGATCCCCAGCGCCGGGTCGCCGTCTGCCGCGAGCTCACCAAGCTTCACGAGGAGGTCGTCCGCGGGACCGCCGGCGAGCTGGCCAAGCGCTACAGAGCCGAGCCGCCTCGAGGGGAGGTGGTCCTGGTCGTGGGGGGCGCCCCGAGAACCGCGGACCGCGACCTCGGACCGGCGGTGGAGGCCCTCCGGCGGCTGGTGGACGCCGGCGCCAAGCCGCGTCCCGCCGCCGGCGTCGTCGCCGACCTCACGGGGGTTGGCGCCAACGCCCTCTACCGGGCCCTAACGGCCGAGCCGTAGGCCACGGCCGCCGGCCACGCGGGCCGGCCGCCGTGCGCCACCCTCTCTAGAAGTACTGCGGGAGGGTCACGAACTTGTAGCCGCGCGCGCGGATCGCTGCAATGATTTCTGCAAGCGCATGGGCGTCGAGCGTCGAGTGGTCGACCCCGTTTGAACCCACGTGCATCAAGACGATCTCCCCGGGCTCCAGGTGACCGACAGCGCGCGCGATCACCGACTCGACCGACTGCCCCATCGAGGTCCCCTCCCACCCCAGCGTGTCGACCGTCCAGCCGATCGCCGTGTAGCCGAGGTGGTTGACCACGTCGAGCGCGCTCGCGTCGCTCGATCCGTACGGGAAGCGAAACAGCGGGACCGTGGGATGGCCGGTGACCCGTGAGATGGCGGCCCCGGCTCCGAGCACCTCGTTCCTCACCCCCGGCAACGAGAGCCTCAGCAGATCGGTGTGGTCGTAGGTGTGGTTGGCGATCGGGTACCGGGCGGCGATCCGTCTCGCCCACTGCGGGTAGAGCTCCGCCCACTGCCCGGTCATGAAGAACGTGGCCGTCGCCCCGGTGCGGGCGAGCACCGACAGGATCCTCGGCGCGCCGACGTTGTCCGCGCCGGCATCGAAGGTGAGTGCGACGACGTGGCGCGAGGTGGGTATCCGGTCGGGAATCTGGCCGGCGAGGACGCGGTGGGTGACCACGGGGAGGGGGTGGGGGCGTGCCGGCACCGTGACCCGCGCCGGCGTGGTCGTGGTCACGGAGCTGGTGTGCGAGGTGCTGGTGTGCGAGCCACCACAGCCCGCAGCCGCGGCAACCCCGGCGGCGACCGCGACGATGCACCGGCCCCTCACGCCGCACCCGGGCGGTCGAAGTACGAGTCGATCGCCGCGACGAGCCCCCGCGCGAGCGCCTCCTGACCCCGACCGCTGACCACGAACGAAGCCTGGCTCGGATTGGTGAGAAACGCCGGCTCGACGAGCACGCCGGGCATCCGACTGGGATACGGGAGCCACGGCCTGTCGGCCGGGCCGAGCATGATCAGGTGGTGGTAGTTGGCGGTCTGCGGCGTCAGCGCGGCTCCTCCGCCTTCCCCGTCGGGGAGCACCCCGCGGTCGAAGGTCATCGTCCCGGAGTTCTTGAACGCGGACATTAGGGCGCGCTGCACGAGATCGGCGAGGCGCCGGCTGTGGGCGGCAAACGGACGTGTCGGGCAGAAGAACGTCTCGGTCCCGTTCGCCGACCGATCCGCGAAGCCGTTCATGTGGATCGAGACGAGTATGTCCGCGTGGGCGGCGTTGGCACAGACGTCGCGGACCTCGACCTCGCGCTGCGCGGCGTCCGGGTCGAGCACCCCCTGATGGAGGTAAGCCTCGGCATAGCGAGCGACCGTCGAGTCCCGAGTGCGCGAGATCACGACCCGGTATCCGGCCGCGCGCAGCAGCGCCAGCGTCCGCAACCCGACTGCCAACGTCACCTCCTTCTCGGTGACGATCCGGCCGCCCAGGACCCCCATCGTTCCCGTGTCCACGCCCCCGTGGCCCGGATCGAGGAACACCGTGACCCCGTTCCAGCGGCCTGTGGGGGCGTAGCCCAGGCAGGCGCCAGGCGAAAACGGGATCGGCCCATTGCGGCCCACGGGCTGCGCGGTCTGGGCTGGACGGGACGCAACGGCCACCGGTCTCGGCGTCGGAGGTGCGACTCGGGCGGCGCGGCGCGGCGACCGCGACGAGGACGAAGAGGCGGAGATCGACGACACGGTCGCGCCGGCCACCAGCGCCACTGCGACTGACGCGCATACGGCCAAGCCGGCCGGCAGCGATGGGGGTCGACGCATTCTGCTTCCCGTCAGATGCCTGCTGCGGATTATCCGCCGCTCGACTCGGTACAACAAGCCGCGCGCCCCGAACGTGAGAACTCCTACATCAACGCTCCTTTCGCCCGACGCCC
>JAFASF010000286.1 GCA_019244745.1 Solirubrobacterales bacterium
ACCTTGCAGGTACGCTCGGGACGCGTCCACCAGAACCTCCAACCGAGAGGAGACGTAAGCCAGTGCGCAAGATCTCGGCCTTAGCTCTCGCCGCCCCGGCTGTCGCGCTCGTGATCGCGGCCTGCGGGGGGTCGAGCAGCAGCAGCACGACCAGCAGCGCGGCGCCGGCCACCTCCGCGACCACGTCGACGGCAACCTCGACGTCAACCGCCACCTCGGCGACGTCCACGGCGAGCGGCGGCGCAGCGGCGGCCGCGCTCACGCTCGCCGCCAATCCAAGTGGCCAGCTCAAGTACGACAAGAGCACCCTGACCGCAAAGGCAGGGAAAGTGACGATCGCGGTCACCAACACCGCGCCCCTCCCCCACAACGTCACGATTCAACAGGGAACCGGAGCGACCGGCACCGTCCTCGGCGCGACACCCACGTTCCAGGGTGGCACCAAGACACTGACACTGACGTTGAAACCGGGTACTTACACGTTCTATTGCAGTGTGCCCGGCCACCGGGCAGCGGGAATGCACGGAACGCTCACCGTGAGTTGAGACCCCCCGGGGCGCGCACGGCCCAAGCAAAGCGCTAAGCCGTAAACGAATCGATCGCACGCTCGATCGAGGGGGAGACCGCGGCCCACGTGTGAGGCGGAGCCGCACCCACGATCACCGCTGAGGTCCTCGATCCAGCTACGAGGCACGCTAGCTCGACGTAACGGTTACCGGTGGAGGTTGTGTACGCATCGCGCACACAACTGCCGTGGCCCATGCGGAACGTCAGACCGGAGCCAGTGGCCAGCGTCACGACCTTGCGATCGCCTTCGTCGGCGTTGTGGCCCACTCGGAACTTCGGCCAGTCCGACAGTGTCTCGGAACCCTGCTGCGGCGTCACGTTCAGATAGCCGGCGTACCGGTGGCGACTGTCCATGAGCACCGCCGTCGCCGTGCCGCGGTCGCCGGCCAAGAGCTGCCATCCCGGGGGATAGGGCAGTGCCGCGCCGGTCGGTATCCGCACCACGCGCCAACCGGCGGGCGCGGGACTCGGTTTCAGCCACGCGAACGACGGTATGGTGGTTGGCCGCTCGGCCGCGGCGCCTGCGCCACTGCTCACACTGGTGGAGCGGGTGGTGGGCGTCGAGGCGGCGCCGCACCCGGCGACCGCGACCGCGATCGCGATCGCCGCGCCGAGACCCAGTGCACCCTTTCTAGATATTGCCGTCCCCATCGCTGGGTCCGCCGTTGTTGTCAGAGTCTTGGTCACCGCCGTTGTTCTGCGGAATGCCCGATGACGCCGCGCCGGCCGACGTCGAGCGGCTCGGCGCGGGAGTCGCGGGTTGGGAGGCCGCGGGCTGCGAGGCCGCGGGCTGCGAGGCCGCGGGCTGAGAGGCCGCGGGCTGCGGCGCGGCCGATCGCGAGGTCGATGATGAGCTCGAGGAGCCCCCACCACACGCCGCCACCACGAGCGCGACGAGCACCAGCGCGCTCGCCGCCAGCCCCCTGATCGACTTGGTTCTGTTCGTTTTCATGACCTTTCCTTACTGAGGGTGTGAAATCCCGTCATCAGTAAGGACGCACGGTGGCGCCGGTCCTTCCCGCGAGCGGTGAGCCAGAAGTACGACGGCGGCCCTCGGGCGCCGTCGTACTTCTGGCTCGTGGCACTAGATTCGGAACACGGTGATCAGACGCTGCTCGTGCTCGGCGTCGATCCGGGCGGTCACCTCGATGTGCTCCTCGAGCCCGGAGCCGCGCAGCTTGGTCGCCAGGAGCTCGTCCACCTGGAAGATCCCGGCGCTGTTGGACATCGCGATCTCGACCCGGACCGCCCGGTCGCGGCCGGGGGAGATCTTCACCTCCTCGATCGCGTACGCGGACAGAGAGTGGATGTTCTGGTGCCCCGTCTCAAACGGCACTCGCGAGCGGCCGCGAGCCATATCGAGCGCGTCCGCCACCCGCACGATCCCCGCTTCGATCGTGAACGGCGCCCCCTTGCGGCGGTGGCCGATGATCGCGTGCAGGGCCTCGGACACGATGATCGAGCGCTCCGGCTCGTCGTAGGAGCCGGCGAGCAGCGACCCGAGCTTGTCGGCTGTCAGGAACAGGCTGTAGCGCTCATGGTCGTCGCGGTGGATCGACATGCCTACGCAGTGGAACAGGCAACCCGCCGCCACCACCACCTCGGCATCGCGATCGCTCATCCCGTACCCGCTGGTCACGCTCGGTACGACACCCCGGCGGAACAGCAGGCGCGCGAGGCGCAGTCCGATGTTGACCACGATCTGGATGTGGACCCAGGAGTGGTCCGACATGCCGAGCCTTCGGGTCGCATTGACCGCCGAGACGTGCCACCAGGCCTTGACCTGGTCGTCGGCATTGACCGCATCGAGCAGACTCTCCAGCCGGCGGTTCCCGCGCGTTGGCGCCCGCACGCGCACGTCCGCGAGCGCCTCGCGCGGCGGAAGCGGTGGTTCCGGGCCGGGCCCGGATACCGGCACGTCATCCACGCGAGGCCTCGAGTAGCACGGCCTCCCGCAGCCCTCCGCGCGCCACCTGCAAGGACGCCCCGAAAAGCTCCGAGGCGGCCTGGAGGATCAGCAAGCCCGCGGGCAGGAGCCGCGCGCGTTCCTCCTCGATGGCGAACCGCCGGCCGATGTCCGTCGCGCGCTCGGCCGCGAACAGCGCGAGCAACCGCGTGAATGCCTCCGAGTCGAGCAGCGGGCCGGCGAGGCGGGACAGCGACAAGGCGCTCCCGCCCACTGCTACCGCCTCGACCGGCCGCGGCACGTCGAGCTCCGCGACCGTGTCGCGCACCCATGCTCGTGCTTCGTTCAGCTCGCTTCCGGAGGGAGGATCCGAGTGAAGCCAGCCCTGCGCCAGGTCTCCGGATCCAACCGCGAACGACGTCGACCAGAGGACCTGGTCCGGCGCGGTTCCCACCACCAGCTCCGACGACCCGCCCCCCACGTCGACCACGCCCAGCTGACCGTCGGGCGCGTGACCGAGCGTACGCGCGGCGCCGATAAAGGCGAGCCGTGCCTCCTCCGCGCTCGAGAGAACCTTTACCCGCAGCCCGCACGCCGCCTCGATCGCGTCCGCGAGCGCATCTCCGTTACCCGCACGCCTGATCGCCGCCGTCGCCACGCCGTGAACTTGGGCGGCGCCGAGCTCGCGCGAGACGCGCACCTGCGCCGCGACCCCTTCGGCCACCTCCGCGATCTTCGCCGCCGCGATCGTGCCCTCCCCGGCCAGCTCGCGCCCGACGTGGGTGAACACCTTCTCCTGATGGATCGCCTCGAGCCGTTCCCCGTCGCACTCGGCCACCAGCAGCCGTGTCGTGTTCGAACCGATGTCGATACAGGCGCGCCGCACGGAGTGGAGGGTTGGCGTCGCTGAGGCGACGCGTGGGGCTCGTCCGATCTCGATCCCCGCCGAGGACTCTACTGATGCCGCCCCACCGACGCCGGGGCTCGACCTCGGGCCGAGGCCTCAGACGACGGAGATCGACCAGCCGCCGGCGCCACGAGGACGCGCGGGCGAAGCAGCTGCCAGGCGGCTCCGGTGACACCGAGCGCACCGGCGCCGGCGACCGCCAGCGCCACGCGCGGGCTTACGAGCGCCGCCAGGGCGCCGCCGAGCAGGATCCCGGCTCCAGGCACCAACTGGTGAAGCGATTCGTTGAAGCTCATCATCAACGCCATCCACGACTGCTCGACCTGCTCCTGGAGGGCCGTGCGAGCCGACACGGCCTCGATCCCGTTGCCGATGCCGGCGAGTGCGCATCCCACCACGGCGATCGCCAGCGAGGGAGCGGCCGCCATGACGATGAAGCCCACCCCGAGCGCCCCGGCTCCCAGCGCGATCAGCTTCCGCATGGGCACTACATGCCATCGGGCGTACACCGCGCTACCCGCGACGGCGCCCGCCCCCCACGCCGTCAACAGCCCGCCGTATGCGCCGGCGCCCCCGTGCAAGGAACGCTGGACGAACACGACCTCAACCGGGATCGAGATCGTGAAGAACAGCACCGCGATCGCCTGCAAGCTGAACAACGCGCGGATGGCAGCGTGGCGCCGCACGTACGCCAGCGCGGCGCGCACGCGGCCGGTGGCCGGCCCTCGGTCCGGGTACGCCGTGGGAAGCCCACGCGCGCTGAGGAGTGTGAGCGCGATCAGGGCGAACAGGGCGGCGTTCGTAAACAGCGCCGCACTCGCTCCGCCGGCGACGATGATCGCGCCGCCGAGCGCCGGCCCGGCCATGTAGCAGATGGAAAACGCTCCGTTCGAGACCGCGTTCCCCTCGCGCAGGAGCCCGGCCGTAGTGGTCACCTCGACCGTCGTGGCGCGGGCGAGCGAGCGGGCAACGAGAGCGATGATCCCATCAATGGTCGCCAACACCAGGATCGGCGCGAGCGCGAAGTGCTGTGCCAGTATCGCCAGGCCGAGGAAGGCGGCGCCCTCCGCCAGGTACAGGGCCGGGAGCACCCGCCGTGGACGGCCCCGGTCCAGCCGCGCCACGGCGAACGCCGAGAGGAGAGCCGGCACGAACTGGGAGCACAGGAAAAAGGCCATCGCCCCGATCGCACTCCCCGTGTGCCGGTAGATGAAATAGGCAAGCGCGACCGAGCCGATCTGCCACGCGAGTTCGTTGAGCGTGTACGCGGCGAGCAATCGCCGGTACGCGGGGAGCTTCAGGACGTTCCCCATATCCGCGGAGACTAGAGGCAATTTACCGCCGGCCGCTGGGACAGCCGTCGTGCAACTGGCATTGGCATCATCCATGAGGTGGCAGATGCAGCGATACAGGTCCACGGGCTGCGGAAGTCCTACGGCAACTTCGAGGCGGTTCGCGGAATCGACTTCGAGGTTCCCCGCGGCGAGGTCTTCGGCCTGCTCGGACCCAATGGTGCGGGGAAGACCACGACTGTAGAGATTCTCGAGGGCTACCGGCAGCGCAGCGGCGGCGAGGTGAACGTGCTCGGCTTCGATCCGGGTCAGCGCTCGCGGGCGTTGCGCTCCCGCGTCGGGATCGTCCTTCAGAGCACCGGGCTTTATCGCCACATTCAGGTGCGCGAGGCGGTCGCGCACTTCGCCGCGATGTACCCGCACCCCAGAGACACGAATGAGGTCATTTCGCTCACCGGGCTCGAGGGCAAGGAGCACGCACTCGTTCGGACGCTCTCGGGTGGCCAGATGCGCCGGCTCGACCTGGCCTTGGCGCTGGTGGGCGACCCGGAGCTGATCTTTCTCGACGAGCCGACCACCGGGTTTGACCCAGCCGCGCGGCGAAACGCATGGGACACGATCCGCTCGCTCAAGGAACTCGGCAAGACCGTGCTGCTCACGACCCACTACCTCGACGAGGCGCAGGCGCTCGCGGACCGCGTCGCGATCATCAAGGACGGGCGGATCCTCGCCGAGGGCGCGCCGCACGAGCTGGGCACGAGCAGCAGCAGCGCCCCATACCGCGTCGCGTATCGCAACGGGCACGGAGGCATCGTTGAGCGCGACACCGACGACCCCACGACGTTGCTGCACGAGCTCACGAGCGAGGCCCTTGCCCGCGGAGAGCGGCTCGAGGATCTGACGGTCACGCGCCCCACGCTCGAG
>JAFASF010000430.1 GCA_019244745.1 Solirubrobacterales bacterium
TCGGCTACGGGGCGCTCGCGCTGACCGACCATAACTCGGTCTCGGGTTCGATGGAATTCGCCGTCTCGGCAAGGGCGCTCGGGCTGCGCGCGATCCACGGCGCCGAGGTCGACCTCGCGGACGGTCGGCATCTGACGCTGCTGGTGCAGGACGCCCGAGGCTGGTCGAACCTCTGCCGGATCCTCACGCGAGCGCACGCGCACACACGCGAGAAACCGGGACCGCCCACCCAGGCGTACGTGCAGCTCGAGGACGTGCTGGACCACGCCGAGGGACTCATCTGCCTGAGCGGATGCGCGCTGCGCGGAGTCCACGACGAGCCAACCGCGAGAAAGCTGCGCGAGGCGTTCGGAGCCGACCGGCTGAGGGTCGAGCTCCAGCGGCCGTTTCTGCGCGATGACCGCGCCCGCAACCGGAGGCTGGCCAGGCTCGCACAGCTACTGGGGGTGCCGTGCGTCGCCACCGGCAATGTGCACGCGCACGCGCGCTCGCGGGCGCCGCTTCAGGACGCGTTCGTCGCGGTGCGGCTGCACACCACGCTCGATGCCTCAGAGCCCGAGCGGCGCGGCAACTTCAGCCACGTGCTCGCCTCGCCGCGGGCGATGGCGGCGCGATTTCCGGAGCACCCGGAGGCGGTGGTGGAGACCGCGCGACTGGCCGAGCGCCTGCAATTCGACCTGGGCAGCGACCTCGGCTACCGCTACCCCGGATCGGAGGACGCAGAGGCGATGCGCAACCTGACCGAGCTGTGTCAGACGCGGTGGCGGGACCGATATGAAGGCGCGCGCGCGACCGCGCGCGACACAGCGGCGGTCCGTCTTCGGGAGGAGCTGCGCATCATCGAAGCACTGGATCTCCCGGGCTTCTTTCTGCTGCACCACGACATGCTCGAGCTGGCGCGCGAGGTCGCGGTTGAAGTCCGAGGCCCGGACTCCGCTCGAACGCTGCTGCCGCCCGGCCGTGGCCGTGGCTCGAGCGTGTCATCGATCGTCTGCTACCTGACCGGCCTGTCTCACGTCGATCCGATCGCCAACGAGCTGCTGATCGGGCGCTTTCTCAACGAGGAGCTGACCGCGCTTCCGGACATCGACCTCGACTTCCCGCGCGACATACGCGAGGTCCTGCTTCCGCGCGTACACGAACGCTACGGGCACGACCGCTCGGCGCTGGTGGCAGCCTTTCCCACGTACCGGGCGCGCGGCGCGATCCGGGAGCTGGGTAAGGCGCTGGGACTGCCCCCCGGGGAGATCGAGCGGGTGGCTAGGGGCAGCGAGGGATGGGACGCGCGGGAGGTCGCCAAGGACCTCGAGAGCGCGTTCGGGGTGCGGCCGAGCCCCCCAGGGGAGGGATCCGGGAACGGCCGGCGCGGATCGACGGGCCGCTGGGCGTGGCTGGTCCGGCTCGCGGCCGAAGCGCACGGATTGCCCCGCCATCTCAGCCAGCACTCGGGCGGGATGATCGTCGCCACTCGACCGCTCATCGACTGCTGCCCGATCGTTCCCGCCGCGATGGAGGGCCGCCAGATCGTCCAGTGGGACAAGGACTCCTGCTCGGACGGCCGCTTTCTGAAGATCGACCTGCTGGGACTGGGAATGCTCTCCGCGGTCGAGCGGTGCGTGGAGCTGATCGCTCATACCCGAGGCAAACGCATCGATCTCTCCCAGATTCCTTATGACGACCCGGCCACATACGAGTGCATCCAGACCGCCGACACGACCGGGGTCTTCCAGATCGAGAGCCGCGCGCAGATGCAGTCGCTGCGCCGAACTCGGCCCGGAAACCTCAAGGATCTAACGATCCAGGTGGCGATCGTCAGACCGGGGCCGATTCAGGGAGGCGCGGTCAACCCCTACATCGAGCGGCGTCAGCGGATGCGCGTCGATCCCGACTACGAGGTCCCCTACGACCATCCGTCGCTCGAGCCGGTGCTGCGCGAGACGCTTGGCACGATCATCTTCCAGGATCAGGTGCTGGAGGTCGCGATCGCCTTCGCGGGATTCTCGCCGGGGGAGGCGGAGGGACTGCGAAGAGCGATGAGCCGCAAGCGCTCGGAGGCGGCGATCGAGGCCTACCACCAGCGATTCGTGGCCGGCGCGCGGAGGCTCCACCGCGTCCACGAGGAGACGGCCGAGCAGGTGTTCGAGATGGTCAAGGGATTCTCGGGCTTCGGCTTTCCCAAAGCGCATGGCGCCGCGTTCGGCCTGCTCGCTTACCAGTCGACGTGGCTTCGCGTCCACTACGGCCGCGAGTTCCTGTGCTCGTTGCTCAACGAGCAGCCGATGGGCTTCTACCCACCCGACGCGCTCGTTCACGAGGCTCAGCGCCGGGGGATCGAGGTGCTGCCGCCGGATGTCAACGAGAGCGATGCCGAATGCGAGATGAAGGACGGCTCCGTCCGCATCGGACTCGGATACGTTCGAGGTGTCCGCGAGCAGGAGGTGAAGGAGCTGGTCGGCGCCCGGGAGACTGGGGGCCGGTTTGGCGGCCTCTCCGATCTGGCCTCCCGTGCCGGCGCGGGCGCGCCGGCACTCGAGCTGCTCGCCTGGTCGGGGGCGTGCGACTCGCTCGTCCGGGACGTCGCGCCGGGATCGGCCCGTCGCATCGCGCTGTGGCAGCTCGGTGTGGCGACGCCCGGTACCAAGGTGCCCGGTGGCACGCAGCTGGCGCTCCCGCTCGACCTGCCGGCGCCGCCCTCACTCAGATCGCTCTCGGAATGGGAGTCGATGCTCGCCGACTACGGAACGACCGGGCTGACGACCCGGGCCCATCCGATGGCGCTGCTCCGTCACCGCCTGCCGGCGGACGCGGTGACGAGCCGTGATCTCGACATCCTTGAGCACGGCTCGCGAGTGCGTGTTGGTGGGCTCGTCGTCGCTCGCCAGCGCCCGGGCACGGCGAACGGGATCGTTTTCATCCTGCTCGAGGATGAGCACGGGACGATCAACCTGATCGTCCCGCCGGCGATCTACGAAAGCAATCGGCTGATCGTGAGGACCGAGCCGTTGTTGCTGATCGAGGGCAAGCTCGAACGATTTGCGGAGGCCGGCGGCACGATGAACGTGCTCGTCGACCGCGTCGGCTCGATCGCCGCCCCGGACCGCCTGCTCGCGGAGATCAAAGACTTCTCGATGCTCGACGAGCAGGTGCGTCGCAGCCTGGCACAGCAGCGGGCGGCCACTGCCGCCGAGACCGAGACCGAGACCGAGACCGAGGACTTCCGCGCGGTGGCCCCGCCGGTGATGAGCTTTGCCTCGGGCAGGAGGCGCTGATGGCCCGCGGACTGATTCGGCGCCGCACGCGGGTCGCGCGGGGCGGCGGCTCGCGCGTGCGCCTCGAGCCCATCCGCAGGTCCTGCACGGTAAGGTGCGGCGCCCGTGCTACCGGTACTTCTGTTCGCCGCATTCTGGGCCATCCTCGGCGTCGCGGTGTTCTTCCTCGCGGTGCGCCCGGGGCGCCGGGCTGCCCGCAGGCGCGCGCCCGGGGCGCGCAGGGCGGCGGCGACCGTATTCGCGATCGTCTACATCGGCTTCGGTGTGGTTCTGCCGGTGGTGTTCCTCACCGGCAACCACCGCAACGCGAACGCGCAGGTCGGGGGGCTCACGCTCACCGCCGGGGAGAAGCAGGGCCGGCTGCTGTTCGGGCAGCACTGCGCCGTCTGCCACACGCTCGCGGCCGCCAACGCCGTCGGCAAAGTCGGCCCTAACCTCGACCAGATTCGCCCTTCGGCATCCCTCGTCCTCCATACGATCGAGAATGGGTGTGTCCAAAACCCGCCGGCGCCCAGCTCGTCCCAGACGTGCCTGGGTCAGGGAACGATGCCTTCGAACGTCGTCCAGGGGACCGCTGCGCAGGACGTCGCGTCGTTCGTCGCGAGGGTCGCGGGCCAGGAATAGCGCTCGGCCGGCAAGCGAACTGGACGCCTGACAACGGCGCGCTTCGAGCGTGGAGCGCGGGCTGGATTCGGCGCTTGACACGGGCCCCATTCGTTTCCGGAGACTGTTACGATGCCGCCTCCGAAAAAGCCAAATTCCCGCTCCGCTCTGTCGGTGGGAAGCGGGGGACCCACGTTTTGGGGCGAATCGCCCATCGGCGTAGCGCCGCTCTTTCGGCGCGAGCCCGCCAGCTAACCCCGTAGGCACGAGAAAGAGGACGGTCACATGGCCCGAGCGCGCGGTTCAGCGGCGGATGGAGCGGCATGGAGGGACCAGGCATGGGAGGACGCCTTCGCGGTGGACGCGCCGCGAACCCGGCGGAGGTCTGCCCAGACGGGGGTCCGTCCGGCCGGATCGCGCTCGTCCGCCTCGTCCGCTACATCGGCGCGCCGGCCTCCCCGCACGCCGGCCCCGGCGCCCGACCCGGCCGCTCCATCGGCGCGCCGGCCTCCCCGCGCGCCGGCCCCGCCGGCGCCCGACCCGGCCGCTCCATCGGCGCGCC
>JAFASF010000006.1 GCA_019244745.1 Solirubrobacterales bacterium
CGGGTCCATCTCCCACCACCACGAGTCGGAACTCGGGGTCGAGGCTCAGCATCGACGCGATCGCGCGTCTGACCCCCGTCAGACGGTCGAGCCGATCGACGGCAAGCACCACCGTGCCGGCGGTCACGAACGGTGTGGCTGCGTCCAATGCGGCCACATCGACGGCATCGGGCACGATCCGGGTGCGGCTTGCAGCCTCGGGAACCGTCTCGCGGAGCAGATCGCGCTCGATCTCGGAGTGGCAAACGATCTGGGCGGTCGCGGCCATGACGGCACGCGTCGCCCGTGTATACGGCCAGCCTAGAAAGACATCCAACGGGGCGCCGGGCGTAAACACGATCCGACGGGCGCGAGTCCGCGCGACCGCGACGGCCAGCGGTATGTGCCTCGTGTGGACATCGACGACGTCGAATGTCTCGGAAGTCAGGCGAAGCCGCTCCCGCAGCTTCGGCGCGACCGCGAAGCGGAGCGGGCCGACAGCAGTGGGGAAGCGCCGAACGATCACCCCTTGGTGCTGCTGGAACCCTGCCCGCCCGCACCCTTGGGTCAGGATCTCGACCTCGACCCCGCGCCGGGCCAGCCCCCGGGCGATCTGATCCACCCGACGCTCCAACCTCCCTGGCTGCGGCAGGAAGCTCGACGCGACCAGCGCGACCTTCATCCGGCGAGCAAGCGGTAGGCGATACGGGGCAGAAGCGACCTTTGCGATGCCGTCGACATCCGCTCGAGCACGATGGTGCGCAGTACCCGGGAGCCGTCGCGGACAGCGTGGAGGTTGCTCGCTCCGTGCAGGCGGGGGTGTTCGTCGCTCGGAACCTCATGGACCACGAGCCCGGCCTTGGCAATCCGCACGTTGATGAGCGTCTCGACCTCAAACCCGTCGCAGTCGACGCGCATGTAGGGCAGACAGCAAGCCCAGAAGGCGAAGTAGCCGTAGCAGAGATCCGTGTACTGCGTTCCGTAGAGAGCGTTGACGAACGCGTTCAGGACCCGGTTTCCGACGCTGCGGGCGGGCGTGATATCGGTGCTCGATCCGCCCTGCGCGAAGCGCGAGCCCTTGACGAAGTCCGCGCCGTGGCAAAGCGCGGCCACGAAGCGCGGTATCTCCGCAGGATCGGTCGACCCGTCGGCGTCCAGCGCCACCACGATCTCTCCAGTGCATACCGCAAAACCGTCCGCGAGGGCGTTGCCCTTTCCTCGACCTGTCTGAGTCAGTATCCGGACATCGGGACACAGTCTCCGCGCGACCGCCACCGTGTCATCGACCGAATGGCCATCGACGAGGATCAACTCGTGCAGTCCAACCGGTAACCGCGAGAACACGTGCGGCAGGTTTTCCGCCTCGTTCATCGCCGCGATCACGACGCTCACGCGCACGCCCAGCTGCCCCAGGCCGGGCGCGCGTTGCCGGGATCCGACCGGTCGCGAGTGACCGTTCCGATGTCCCTCGAGGTCGCCGTCCCTGATCGCCTCGAGCTCCATCGAAGACATTAACTGCTCGTCTTGGTGAAGCACGGTAAAGCCCCCTGTAATTGCCCTGTGATCAACTCGTGATCGACTCGATTATGGCCTGAAGAGGGCGGGTTGCGGGCGAAAATACGCATGACGCCGCCAAGGGTTTACGTCATTGACGTGAATCTCTTCTCCTAATGCGTCAGCATGCAACCGTCGTATCGGCCGGGGTGGGACAAGCCTCATCACCAACTACAGGATCTCCAACAAAGGGGGCAGGATGTTGAAGCAGTTAGTGCGCCGGTTGCCTTCACCGGCGATGGTCGTGGCGGTGATCGCGCTGATCGCCGCCGCCGGCGGCACCGCTGGTGCGGTAACGAATTCGGCCGGCAGTACCAAGGCGCGTGCGGCCAACAAGAAGGTCGTGGTGCATGTCGTGCGCGGGCCGAGGGGCCCCCGGGGCTTCACCGGTCCCGCCGGTCCGGCTGGTCCCGCCGGTAACACGGGTCCCGCCGGTCCGGCCGGTCCAGCTGGTCCCGCCGGTCCACAGGGCCCGAAGGGCGACAAGGGTGACACGGGGGCGACGGGCCCGCAGGGTCCTGCCGGTCCTCCCGGTAGCGGCGGTGGAAGCGTGACGCCGAACGTCTACAACAGTGGCGCCCAATCTATTGCCACCGCCGGCACGAAGCCGTGGACCGAAGCCTGCCCCACCGGCCAGAAGGCAATCGGTGGCGGCGTAGGAACGAGCGGTACGGGTGTCTACGTGGTCGACTCCTATCCGAGCGACAACCTCGGCAACACGCCGGCCTCGGGCACAGCCGCGACCGCCTGGACAGCGGACATAAATGTCCCCGCCACCGGCGGGAGCATCACGGTCTACGCGATCTGCACTCCCTGACCGACCTTGCACGGCGCCCGCGGCCACGCGTCCAGGCCGCGGGCGGCCGTGCAATCGCTGTCACTCAGGGCCGGGCGCGCTGCGTAGCCCGTCGCGCTCGGCCTCCTCGAGCATCTCGATCGCGCTGCGGCGGTTTGGCATCCCGAGCTTTCGCAGCACCGACGCTATGTGCCGGCGCACCGTCACTTCCGAGATTCCGAGGCGAGAGGCAATCTCGGCCGTGCCCTCGCGCCTCTTCAACCGCTCGAGGACCTCGAACTCGCGCGCCGTCAGCTCGACCTCCACTCCAGACGGTCGGAGAGTGACCCGACGCCTGGCTCCGCGCTCGCGAAACTCGGCGATCAAGCGAGCGGTCATGGACCGCGGAACTGCCGCCTCGCCGTGAGCGACGCCGGCAATTGCGTACGGAAGACGGACCGCGGATGTGCTCATCAGCAGGTACCCGTCGGCGCCCGCCCGTAGTGCGCTCAAGAGCTCCTCGTCGGAGGCCGTAGCCGTCATCACGACGATCTTTGTCTCCGGGAGCGACTCCTTGATCTGACGGGCGGCCTCGATCCCGCTGCCGGGCAGCCCGACCGCGAGCACGCAGACGTGCGGGCGCTGGGCCGCTGCCATGCGCAGGGCGTCTGCGGCGTTCGACGCCTCGGCCACCACGCGGAGGCCGTGAGGCTCGATCGCGCGCTTGATACCCGCGCGCGCGGGAATGTGATGGTCGGCGAGCAACACCTTCAGCTCATCCGCATTGGGAGTGACTGCGTAACTCAGCTGTGCCCCCTTGCCGTTCCGCATGCGCCATCGCGCCAGCGGCACTGCTGCCGGACCCGGCAGGCAACGTTAGCACGTGAAAGGCGGTCCCGACCTTCATCGTTCATGTCTGAACGCAGGACAGGCGAGGAAGGCCATATGCGGAGGACTCGCGAACATCCAGACTATGCGGTGAATAGGGGCTGGTAGACCACGATGAACCGGCGATGGCGCGGACCGGTGGTCTAGCCATGCATGAGCCATAGTTTTCGATGACACTGTTCTCAATTCGGCGCACGAGCGTCTTACTATGCCTGTTAGCGGGCGCAGTCAGCTTGGTGAGCATCGTCACTTGGTGGATGCTTGCCGGCGTGGCCAAGGCCGCTGGGCCTACCAACACGACATTGCCAACCATCGCAGGAACGCCTAAGCAGGGACAGGCGCTGACCCTGACCAAGGGCACCTGGACCGATCTCACGGCAGTCACGATCACGGACCAGTGGGAGGATTGCACGGGCGCCACATGCTCTCCGATCACTGGCCAGGTCGGCACAACCTACGTCCTGGCGCCGACCGACGTTGGACACACGATCGACGTCCTCGAGACCGCGACCGCCACAGACGGCGCCACGATGGTCCACTCAGCGCAGACAACAGCCGTCATCGCGCTCCCCCCGGTCAATACGGTCCCTCCAAAGATCACCGGGACGGCGCAGGAGGGAAAGCTGCTGACCCTCACCACGGGGACGTGGACCAACAGCCCCACGATCACGGACCAATGGGAGGACTGCACGGGCACAACATGCACCGCGATCACCGGCCAGACCGGGGCCACGTACACGGTCACGGCCAGTGATGCGGGGCACACGATCAAGGTGCTGGAGACCGCCACGAACACCGGCGGCACAGCGAGCGTCTCGTCCGCCCCGACGGTTCAGATCGTCGCCCCACCAACCAACGAGTTCCCACCGTCGATCTCGGGCGTCCCGCAGCAGGGCGGCCTCCTGGCCGAGAATCACGGGACGTGGACAGGCAATCCGACATCTTTCAGCTACCAGTGGATGCGCTGCGTGAGCTCCGTCTGCACAGCCATCCCCGGTGCCACCACCACGCTCTACACCCTGACGGCCAGCGACGTCGGTGCCCAGATTCTGGTCGCGGAGACCGCAACCAACGCCGGCGGTAGCAGCGCGCCGGCCGATTCCGCACTCACCGGCGTCATCACGACCGCGCCGGGCGTCGTGCCGGTGCCCGTGAGTGCTTCGGCTCCGACGGTTTCCGGAGTGCCCCGGCAGGGCCAGACCCTTGTCGAGGGCCACGCTTCCTGGAGCAACAACCCGACCTCATACCGATACCAGTGGGTGGACTGCGGCGGCGCTGGCTGTGCGGCGATCGCAGGCGCCACGGGGCAGAGCTACACGCTGACCGCCTCCGACGTCGGGCAGAGCATCTACGTGGTCGAGACGGCGTCCAATGCGGGAGGAAGCGGTGCCCCCACCAGCTCGGCGCACACCGCGGTGGTGAGCGCCACGAGCGACACCTCGCTTGTGGTCTCGCCGAGCGGCGCGCTCACAAACCAGATCGTCACGCTGGTGGCAACCGTCAGCTCCAGCTCTCCGAACGCCAACCCGGCAGGATGGTTGACGTTCTACGACGGCGGCAGCGCGATCAGCGGCTGCGCAAACGAGGGCTTCCAGTCGGCCGGCCAGAGCGCCATCCTCGTATGCCAGGGCTCGTTCGGCGCAGGCGCCGCCGACCTCACGGCCGTGTACACGCCTGGTCCCGGATCGCTGGTCGGCGTTTCGGGCAGCGCGCCGGCGATGCTCGACGTCGGAAAGGACTCCACGTCCGTTTCGCTCGCCGTCACCAAGCAGGTCGCGCGCGGCAGGCGCGCGACCTACACCGCGTCGGTCGTTCTCCCGGTGAGCAATTCGGGCCCGATCGCGCCGACGGGCTCGATCGAGTTCGTCGACGGCGGCCGAGGGATCCGGGGGTGCCTGAGCCGCCCGCTCAACGGGCTCGGCGCGACCTGCGTGATCAGCTACAAGTCGCGGGGCAGGCACAACATCTCCGCCCGCTATAGCGGCGATTCGAATTTCGCCTCCTCCACGTCGCCGAGCCGGTCCGTGCAGGTCGGCAAGGGCTCCCCCGGGACCATCGTTCTCGGCTTCATCAACTCGACGCTTCAGTGGCAGTTCTACTACCACCCCGCCTACACGCAGGTGATGATGCTGCGGGCCGACGGGCTGACCCGCGGGATGAGCGTCACGCTCGCATGCCAGGGCGCGCGCTGCCCGTTCGGCCTGGTCTCCATCCCGATCAGGACCGCTTCCTCGATCAACCTCCTGCCCGCGTTTCACAGACGGCACCTGCGAGTCGGGGCGCGGATCACCGTGCGGATGACGCGACCCCACTGGATCGGCAAGTTCTATTCCTTCACGGTGCGACCCGGCCACGGGCCGCTGATCATCCTCTCCTGCCTCGGTGTCGATAGAACGCGCCCCGGCGTGGGCTGCTGAGGACAAGGCGCCGTATCAACTCCCGGTAGCGGCGCTCATAAGGACAGGCGTCCCACAGCAGGCGGACCGCGACGAACCCGATCGGACATCCGTCCGTTCGGTCTTCCGTTCGTTGACACGAGGTTTACACTTGGAAAGGCGTAGATAGGTTTTGGGGACTAACCACACGAAGTGGAGCCCGGGGTGACGATGGAAGGCTGCGTGCAGCACGGCCGGAGTGCGCAGGGCCGAGGTCAGAGATCGCCGTGATCGATCGACCCTGCAAAGACGGACACAACTCGGCGATCCGAGGCCAAAAATGGACATTGGGATCCATGCTGCACCCATCAGAGCCATCTCGCTTGACCTGACGGCGGCGACACGCTCGCGCACCGCGCTCGCGATCGCCGCTCTGTCTGGCATAGGCGCCGCGGCTGCGCTGTTCCGGCCCGGTCATGCGGTCAATCCCGGTGCTCGGGCCGCGCTCGAGACCACGATCACCCTCGCGGCGATCTTCAGCGCCGGCCTGTTCACGGCGACGTTCCGGCGCAGGGGCCAGTTGCTCGACCTGCTCCTGCTGTGCGCGCTGCTGGCGGTCTCACTCGCGGATTTCGTGCATTCCGCCGCGGCCTGGGCTAGCGGCGGCGTGGGCCTGGAATCCGATACCGGCGCGGGTCTCGACGTTCAGCTCATCGCCTCGCTCTCGTTCGCCGCTGCCGCCTTCGCCCCCCGCAAGGCGATTCCGGGCGTCCGCGGCGCCCGCGTTGCCTTTGCCGTCGCTGCCGGAGCGGGCGCGTTCATGCTGGCAGAGTTGCTCACGCCGATCGTCGGTTCTAACGGGGACGCCGGCGCCTCGAAGGACGCCGGGATCGCGGGGGCTGCCAACCATCCCGTCGCGCTCGCCGTCCACACCGTATCCGCCGCCATCCTGATCGTCTCGGCGCTCGCGTTCCTGATCCGGTCCCGGCCCGGCGCGATTGAGCGGGGACTGCTAGCCGGAGCGTCGTTGTTGCTGGCCGGCGCCAGCTTGCAGTATCTGGTGATGCCGGTCGTGGCCGCGGAGTGGGTCACGCCGGGGGGAGGCCTGCGCCTCGCCGCCTACGCTCTGCTCCTGGCGACCGCATGCGGACGCTACGCTAAGACCACGCGCTACGAGGTGCACGACGCAATCAGCTCGGAGCGTGAGCGGATATCCCGTGACCTGCATGATGGACTCGCGCAGGATCTCGCTTGCATCGCCGCACAGGGGCAGCGGCTGGGTTGCGAACTAGGACCAGAGCATCCCCTGATGGTCGCCACCCGGCACGCGCTCGCGGCTGCGCGCGGCGCCATCGCAGACCTGATTGCCTCGAGCGCCCCGAGCACCGAGGCGGCGCTGCGGCTGATCGCGGATGACCTCGAGCACCGCTACGGCGTGCACATCCAGGTGCGGATCGAGTCCGAGGCGGCGACCAGCCCCACCAGGGATTTGGATCCCCCCCAACGCGAGAATCTCGTGCGAATCGCGCGCGAAGCGATCGTCAACGCTGCTCTCCATGGCACCGCCCGGCACGTCGACGTCGTGCTGCTGCGCCGCGGAAGGGATCTCCTTCTTCGCGTCTCGGACGACGGCAGCGGGATCGCCGCCACCGACCGCTCGGGGTTCGGTCTGCGAACCATGCGCGCCCGCGCGGCCTCCCTCGGGGGTCAGCTGAGCGCGCACGCACGGCCGGGCGGGGGAACTGAACTCGAACTGCTCGTCCCATGATTCATGCCCGACCACTTACCGACGCCGTAAGCAGCAGCGACCCCAAGGTCATCGTGGTCGACGACCACGAGCTGTTCCGGCGAGGAATCATCGAATTGCTCAAGGAGCGGGGAATCCAGGTGGCAGGTGAGGCGGCGCTCGCGGCAGACGCCATTCGGCAGGCCACCGAGCTGGGCCCGGGTGTGGTGCTGATGGATCTGAGCATGCCCGGCATGTCCGGGATCGAGGCGACCCAGCGCTTGTCGGCCGCCGCGCCCCTGGCACGCATCCTGGTGCTCACGATGATGACCGACGATGAGCACGTGATGAATGCACTGCTGGCGGGCGCCTGCGGCTACCTCCTGAAGGATGCCCCGATCAGTCAGATCATCGAGGGCATCCGGGCGGCTGCACGCGGAGAATCGATGATCTCGCCGCGGATCGCGTCCCGCCTCGTGCGACGCATGCGCGAGCCCGAGGCGATCGAGCCCGGGCTCGCCGGGGCGGACATGACCCCGCGCGAGCTGGAGGTCTTGGAGCTGCTGGCCCGGGGACTGGACAACGCGGAAATCGGGCGAGCGTTGTACCTCAGTCAGCACACCGTCAAGAACCACGTCTCGAACATCCTCATCAAGCTCCAGGTCGAGAACCGCATTCAGGCCGCGGTGAGAGCGGTGCGGGGGGGCCTGGTCTAGTTCTAGTAGGGACGGCTGCAGGCAGGCCTGGCCCGCCCCAAACCCGGCGGGCCAGGTTCAACTGAAGTGGATCGGTTGTCCAACTCCGGCGAGGGAACCGGCACGGGACTCCGCGAGCGTAATCGAGCCCGAAGCCGGACTTTCGGCGCCACCGTGAGAGTGGAGAAACCGGGGAGAACTGTGTACGCTTGGCTTCAACTCACCGAGGGCCTTCGAGGGTCGGATCTTGGGCGAGGCCTTGCGAACCTTCAAACATCGCGGGTGGCGTGCCATTTGGTGCTCGTTGTCTCGGTGGGCGCTCGGTGGACGGCTGATGCTTGGGGCAGCTCTGTCCGTCGCGGCGTGCGCATGGGTTGCCCCTCCCGTCGCGGATGCGGCGGGGCCAGCGGAGACGATCACCGTCACCCTGTCGCCCAGCACGATCGTGGCCGACGGCATCTCAACGAGTACAGCGACCGCGACCGTACGTTTCGCCGGAGAACTCTTGCCGGGTCAGGCCGTCATATTCTCCTCCAGCGACGCCGGCATTCACTTCAGCCCGACCACAGATCATCTCAACGGTACCTACACCGCCACGCTGACCAGTTCGACCAAGGTTGGTATGCCGACGATCACCGCCACCAGCGCGTCCGCAGGAAACGTGGCCTCGGGCCAGGCCGCGCTTACGCAGATTCACGGTCCGGCGAAGACCATGACCCTCAGCCTCGAGCCCCGGTCGATCGTGGCCAACGGAACTTCCTATACAACCGCCGTAGCCACGGTTTCAGACGCTAACGGCAATCTAGTTCCGGACGGTTCCGTCGTGTTCTCCTCCTCTGATCCACGCGACGAAGTCTCAGGAGTCGCGAACAACGGGAACGGCACGTACAGCGCGCTGATCAGAAGCTCGACGAGGCCCGGTGCGGTCGCGATCCGGGCAACCGATCTCACCGCCAACCTGAGCGTTCTCGCAGTATTGAGAGAGACGGCGAGCGGCGGCAGCCTCCTGCTGCTCGTAACGATGCAGTGGACCTTTCGGTACACCCCCGTCTACACGAAGGTCCTGTCACTTGTGGTGAACGGGGTGCCTGCCGGCGCCAGTGTGTTGGTCGACTGTCATGCGCGAGGATGCCCCTTCACAGAACACCGCAAAGCGGTTGCTGGGACCAAGCGGTGCGGGCCGAACGGCAAGCGCACGTGCGCAACTCGCTCGACGATCGACCTAACCTCCGATTTTCAACACCATCGCCTGCGCGCCGGAACGGAAATCACGGTTGCCATTACTCGGCCTCGGTGGATAGGCAAGTACTACCTGTTCAACACGCGAGCGGGCCGCGCCCCGCGCGTACAGGTCGCTTGTCTCCCCCCCGGTGCCACTCGCCCGAACGCGGGCTGCTGAGCGAAAAGCCCTCGCTTTGCCCGCCTAAACCCCTCGAACTAGAGTTGCTCAGCGAGCGAGCAGCTCAACCTCGCCGACCCCGGCGAGCAGTTTCTCGAGCACGGGAACCGCGACGGGCGTCGCATGTGCCGGATCGGCCACGAGGTAGTGGTGATGGAGCCCCGGTCCCCCATTCACTTCGCTTATGACGCCGCCGGTTTCCCTCAGTGGTCGCTCGATGTCCGTGGTGACCACGTCGACGCCGGCCAGACGCAGTCCAACCGCCCTCACCGCGGTCCGCGCTTGATCGAGGGTCGACCTGGAGATCTCTTGTCTCCACGTCTCGTTGTCCCGGGCCGCGTTGTTGTTGGTCGCGACGCGTAGCGCGAGCTGTCGCCCCTGCGGCAGGACGGAAGACAGCGCCAAGCCAGCACGTCGAAGCGTGAGGACCGTGTCGAGGTTCAGGCCGATCAGCGACAGTCCCGCCGCGCCGCAGGCGTGAACCCGCCGCTGGTTCTCGCGCCTGATCAGCTCTTCGATTGTCGCGTGGCCGTCGCCGGTCACGCTCGCGGGCAGGCTGCGCACGACGTCGAGAAGCTCGCCGTCGAGCAGCAGGAGGCGGAAGACCGAGCCATCTATCTGTCGCTCGATTAACAACCGGTCAACCTCCGTACCGGCGTGCCAGCGCGCCCGGAGCAAGTCGTCCGTCGTCTCCACGCCCGGAACGACGCCGTGACCGCCACCTGTACCCGCGGCCGGCTTGACCACGCAGGGGCCCCGAACGCTCCCCAAAAACGACACCGCCGGGCCAGGGTCATCCGGGGTCCACTCCACGTAGTCGGCGTGAGGCACGCCGACCTCACCCATCAGACGGTGCACCACCGTCTTGTCCAGCGCCACTTGGAGCGTGACCGGATCATCCAAGGGCACGAGCTGATGGTAGACACGAGTTCGGGTCCCGTTGCACGCCAGCTCGAGCAGGCCCGGCGCGAGCCGCGTTACCTCCGCTCCGCATTCCTCAGCCGCGCGCATCCAAATGTCCTCGTAAAGCCTGTCTCTGGCGGCCGGACCGAGCCCGGAGAAGAGTCGCTCCGAGCGAACCCGCCGAATCAGGGGCCCGACGCCGCACGCGTAGGTCAGGTCGAGCCGGGCCGCTACCGCGCGACCCCGGCGGCCGTGCCCGTTGGCCACTCGGTCCAGGGCGCGATTGATGCCGGCGGGCTTGCCGGCGCGGTGCCGAGGTCCTGAGCCAGTGGACGGAACTGGGTTGCCCTTCGCTTGCGAAGCGCCGGCGTTACGGATCATCGAGGCCGCACGCGCGATGGCAGGAACCGGATCATCGAACCGGAAGACCGGGAAGACTTGCCGGTGCAGGAGGCTCTTGGCCCAGGCCTGCGTGGAGAGTTCGCCCTGACGGCGATAGCCAGACAAGGCCCGCAAGTCGCGCGCAGGATCCCAAAGGTGCAGACCCGCACGGTATTCCTCGATCGGAGGAGCGGGGCGCCGCAACGCCCGGTTATAGGACAGGACGGCAAGATCGACCCCGGCAACTCGAGCGAGCTCGTTGGACAACGTGAATCGTGGGTTGCACTCAATCAGAATGAGCTCTCCGTCGCGGGCGTCACGCTTGAACTCGACGTTTCCCAGACCGCGCAGTCCTACGGCTTGGAGGAACCGCAGACCCGCCGCAGCCACCCCGGGGTCACGCGTCGTCTCATGGTAGGTGCCGTCTCCAAATCCCGGAGGGCACTGGCGGATCTTGCGCTTCGTGAAGCTCACCAGGTTCTCCCCCCGCTCGTCAAGATATCCGTAGTAGGAGACGAACTCGTCAGATTCTCCGTAGATCACTTCGGTGGCGAACATCTCGACGTCCATTGCCGCTAGCCGCGTGTACTCGCGTCGTAGTTCGGAGGCATCGTTCACGACGAGGACCTTGGCGCCAGAAGCCGCGCGTCGCGCAAACACGTGGGATTGAGCGGGCTTGAGCACGCAGGGGAACCGAAGCCGCTCGACCGCAGCGTCAAGGCCCTCCTCATCGCTGAACGGCACGACTTCGGGAGCCGCGATCCCGTGCTCCCGCGCAAGCTCGTACGTCCGCAGCTTGTTCAGCATGGCGAGCACGACCTCATCGTCGCCCTCGACCGGGTGATGACCATGCGCGACGAGTTCGGCGCGGTGGCGGGCGATCAGCTCTACGCCATCATCCGCGCCGGCAAGCACGACGGCCCCCAGATCGGCTGAGATCAGCCACTCGAGCATTCGCTCCTGCGGCCGCTCGGTACCGACGTCCACATATTCCGCAACCGCCCGCGAGCGCCGCGCAACGGCTCCCGGGCGATCCAAAACGTGGATTGTGATGCCCGCCGCATGCAGGCTTCGCGCTACCGATAGCGCGGTGATGCCGCCCCCGAGCACGACGGCCGGAGGCTCACCACTCACGACTCTTGCGCGGTCCGATCGCGATCCGCGCCTCCATCGTCCTGTCATCGCCCCTTTTTGAGTAGTTGGATCACCGCTGGCCGGGATCTCCTGCGTTCCGATCCGCGTGGCCTTGCCGTTCGCCCGCCGAGAGTCGATTGTATGGCGCAGTCAAGCCCGCCGTAGGTCCGCCACGACCACCGAAGGCCCCGGGCGCCGTGACGCTGTTTTTGAGTCAAATGTGTAGCTCTGGCCGCTTCTTGATAGCCCTGCCAACTTCTGTTGAGCCTTCGCGTTAAAGGGCTATAGTTCGTCAACAAGTGCGGGGACGCGCTAAGGCAAAGGGGGCCGGGGGGCCCGGCCTTGTGCGCGTCGATGCACGGCGCCAAGTCAAGGGGGTTCTCGCCGTTGCGAGCACATGAGCCGACCCAGATCGAGATGCCGCTGGACTCCCATCCAGGCGCCGGCGACATAGAGGTCGGCAGCGCGCTCCTGCAGAGGGCAGCGGTCGCAGGTACTCCGGACGGCCGGCCGGTCGCGCTTGCCTCCGCAGCTGAGGTTGCCGGCTCTAGCGGCTCCGGCCTCGTCCCGGTCGCGGAGGATTTCTCCAGGAAAGCGGCCGCTCACGTGCTCGACGCCCGCGCTTGGACCAGGACGCGCCTGTTGGTGGATGCGGCGATGCTGTGCTTGGCCGGGGGCGTCGCAGTCCTGTCATCCCGAACTGGCAGCGGTCGCCCGGATCCCGTGCTGTCGGTCGCGTTTGTGGCGTTGGGGCTCGGTCTGCTGTGCGCAGGGCGCAACCCCGATGACCGACTCCATGCCTCGACACTCGACGCCGTAGCGCACGTGCTGGCGATCGTTTCGCTCGCTGCCCTCCTCACCATCGCAGTCGGCTCCATACTTGGAACCGGACATCCGGTATCGCAGACGCTCCGGCTGTGGTTGTTCGCGTTGGTCTTGGTCGCCTCAGCCCGCGTTGCCTTGCTCTCCTATCGACGGCACGCGCTGTCCAAACCGGCGCTGGCGACGCCGACCGTGATCGTGGGAGCTGGGGCGGTGGGAACGCACGTTGCAAACCGCTTACTCGCCGATTCCGGGTACGGACTGCGTCCGGTGGGTTTCTTGGACACAGCTCCGATTCCGAGCTATGACCCGGCGAAGATTCCGTCGGTCCCGGTGGTCGGAGGCCCAGGCGACCTTCGCGAGGCGGTGGCGCGCGTGGGAGCTGGACACGTGATCTTCGCTTTTACTTCTGAGCCGGACCACGTTCTCGTTCAAAAGGTAAGGGAATGTCAGGACCTCCAGGTCGGCGTGTCGCTGGTGCCGCGGCTCTATGAGGCCGTGAACGAGCGCGTCATGATCGAGCACGTCGGAGGCCTGCCGCTGCTGTCCCTTCGCCGGACGAATCCTCGCGGATGGCAGTTCGCGGCGAAACACGCGTTCGATCGAGCCTTTGCTCTCACCGCGCTCGTCCTGCTGTCCCCGCTGGTATTCGCGATCGCCATTGCCGTCCGAGTGACGTCGCCGGGACCGGTCCTGTTCCGCCAGCGGCGCGTCGGACGCGACGGCCGGACGTTTGAACTGCTGAAGTTCCGGACGATGGTCGACGTGGTCAACCCACACGCGTTCACGCCTCCGGACGGCTGTGCACCGGGTGGAATCGAAGGCGAAGATCGCCGCACATCCATCGGCCCTTGGCTCCGCGGCACATCTCTGGACGAGCTGCCTCAGCTCATCAACGTACTTCGCGGGGAGATGAGCCTCGTGGGCCCGCGGCCAGAACGACCTGAGTTCGTCGAGCGCTTCGACCTTGAAGTCGATCACTACCGTGACCGCCATCGGGTCAAGTCGGGCATCACCGGTTGGGCCCAGGTGAACGGCCTGCGGGGGCAGACATCGATCGCCGATCGCGTGGAGTGGGACAACTACTACATCGAGAACTGGTCGCTGCGGCTCGACCTGCGAATCCTCCTTTTGACCGTGGCCGAGATCCTCCAGCTCCGTGACAGCAATCCTGCCTATCGACAGCCACCGCAGCGCTAATCGGCTACGAGCGAGGGGGCGAACACCCGCTGCGGCGGCGGGGCCAACCGGGCGGCAAGGCCACGCATCCCGGCGACCCGCGCAAGTGCGGCGAGCGGCGGCCCGTTGCAGACCGCTCCTCGCAAAGCTCCGGCTCCATGCGCCACATGCATGATCGCAAGCACCGCCGGCACCAGCATCGGGTCTGCGGGGTGTTCGGCGGCCTCGGCGCTCCGCCACGCGGCCGCGAGCAGTGCGGCGCCATACGTCGCGAGCGCGCCCCGCGCGATGCTACGCAGCCGCCGCGGTGCGGTCGCCGCGGCCCCCATCGTCACTACGACGGCGGGCGCGAGCAAGTGCGATCGCCGCATCGTGTGCGGATGGCGCACCGCCGTCTTCTCGCGGTACTCGCCGTACTGGAAGTACTGCCGAAACAGCGAAGTCAGGGAGTTGCGCGGTGTGTACCACGCCGCCATACCGGTCAGGCAGATCAATCGTTCCCCGCGCGCCAGGAACCGTCCGGCCATCTCGGAATCCTGGTTGCGCAGCCAGCCTTCATCCCAGCCTCCGTACTCCAGCAACGTCGAGCGCTCCCAGACACCGGCGAACAGACCGGAATCCAGTTCACGTTCGCTGTTCGCAGGCATGCGGCCGTCGGCCCATTTCTGAGAGCCTCCACGCCCGAGGCGCGTCCTCAGCGCGAGCGCGACCGCGCGCGAGACCGCACCACGACCGGCGGGGGTTGCCGGGCCGCTGACCCACCGGGTGTCGCCGCGAGCCAATCGCTCTATCCCCAACGCGATGTAGTCCTCGGGATACCACGTATGCGCGTCCATGCGCGCCACCCAGCGTCCGCTCGCGTGTGCGAGCGCCACGTTCAGTCCGCTCGGCGTGGTCCTCCGCGGATTCTGGAGCACCCGGATGCGCGGATCCTCGTGTGCGAGTTGCGACAGAATCTCACAAGTCCGGTCGGCCGATCCTCCGTCGACCAGCAGAAACTCCAGCTGTCCGGAGAATCTCTGCGCCCTCATCGCCGCGACGCAAGAGGCGATCTGACGCTCCTCGTTGAGCACTGGCACAAGTACGGAGCAGTCGATGATGTCGCCGTCCTTCGCTACATCCGCTTCTGTATTCACAGATACCCCATCCGCGCATCGTCCCTCGGGATACATCCAGTGACCATATAACCAAGGCCCCCAAAAACTACTGTCATTTTAGCGGCGACCATGACGCCCCGGCAAGTACCCGGTCTTCAATTCACTCCGATTCGAGGTGAACGACAAACTGTGGCTCGATCGACGGGGGCGCGTGTGACCGACGTGCTCGTGCTTTGTTACCACGCTGTCAGCCCAACCTGGGGGGCTACCCTTTCCGTCACACCCGAGGCGTTGGAGGCACAGCTCGCCAAGCTCCTTCGAGCCGGCTGGCGAGGTACAACTTTCAGGGAGGCGGTACTGAACCCACCATGGACACGAACACTGGCTGTGACATTCGACGATGCCTTCCTATCCGTGCTAAACCTCGCACGACTGATCCTCTCACGGTTAGGCCTCCCCGGCACGGTGTTTGTTCCGACCGCATTTGCGTCCCAGCGACAGAGGTTACGGTGGTCTGGCATCGAGCAGTGGCTGGAGACCAGAGACGCGCCAGAGCTCGATTGCATGAGTTGGAATGACCTCGCCACTCTTGTTGACGAGGGATGGGAGGTTGCCTCGCATAGCCGCTCCCACCCTCGGTTGACCGGACTGGACGATCACGCTCTGCGCTTCGAGCTTGAAGAGTCTCGGCGCGAGTGCGCGGAATGTCTGGGCGTTCCCTGCGACACTCTGGCCTACCCGTACGGGGATGCAGATGACCGCGTCGCTGAGTTCGCCCGCGCGGCCGGTTACACGGCCGCAGCTACCCTCTCGAGCAGCCTTCGGAATGCGGGGGCCCATCTGTGGCCGCGGGTCGGGATCTATCACGATGACCCGATGTGGAGATTCCGCCTCAAGGTCAATCCGACGATCCGGCGGCTTCGCGCCCATCGGATGTGGCCGGCTCACGAGTAGCGTATCTGTGATGTCATGACCTTCAGCCTGATTTATCACGACGTCGCGCCGCACGGTGATGAGGACCGTTACGGATTTCCTGGACCTGGAGCGGCGCGCTACAAGCTCAGCCCGGCGAAATTCGAGGCGCACCTCGACGCAATCGCTGCGACGAACGTCGACGTTGGCCTCGCCGCCGACCATCCGGCCGCGGCGCTGACATTTGACGACGGTGGGGTGTCAGCACTTTGGATTGCTGAAACGCTCGAGCGACGAGGGTGGCGAGGACACTACTTCATCACCACGGGACGCATTGGCACACCCGGCTTTGTCGGCGTCGGCGAGATCAGGGAACTCGTACGCCGAGGCCACGCGGTCGGCAGCCATTCTCATTCACACCCCACCTACATGGGGGCGCTCAGTCGCGATGAGATCGCACGGGAGTGGCATCGTAGCCGAGATACGCTCGGCGAGATTATCGGCGCCGCCCCCGCGACGGCGGCCGTTCCTGGAGGATATGTGTCGCCGGCAGTCATCGAAGAGGCGGCGCATGCCGGCTACCACGTTCTCATGACCTCCCATCCGCGCGCTAGGGCCACACGCCATGAGGGCATCGAGGTGCACGGACGCTTCACGATTTGGGCGAGCACGTCCCCAGCTCGGGCCGCCGCCTACGCGCGCGGGAACCACCTGGCGCGGGCCAGCCTGTGGCTCGCGTGGGAGACGAAGAGCGCCTCGAAGCGGCTCAGCCCGATCATGTACGAGCAGGTTCGGCATCTGTGGGCTCGGCGACAGCCCGCCATGAGCCGAAAGTCTGGATGAAGGTAGGCCTCGTGCTTGCCCGCCCTCCCAAACCTTGCCATTATTCGGAATATGGCCCCAAGACGCGTCTCTAGTGGGCGCCCGGCTGGGGGAAGGAACCCTCGGGGGACTAGCCAGTCGGGGTATCGGGAACCAGTGCCCGCCGCGCAACCTCAATCGTTGAAGCGTTACTACCGAGTGCTCATCGAGCACGCATGGATCATCCTTCTATGCGTCCTCATCGCCCTCGGCGCTGCGGCGGTCTATGTCGTGACCGCTCCGCGCAAGTACACCGCGCAGGCGCAGATGCTCGTGACGCCCGTGCCGGCGTCGAACTCCGCCCTGATTGGGTTGCCCGTCCTTCATTCCTCCGGCGATCCGACGAGCGATGTCCTGACCGCAGCAAGCCTGATTACGACGCCGCAGGTGGCGTCCGCTGTCGTAAACGCATTGCAACTGCGCGAGACGCCGACCCAACTGCTCTCGCGGGTCAAAGCTACCCCTATCGGACAGAGCAACCTCGAGGCGGTGCAGGCGGAGGCTCCTTCCGCCGCTGAGGCGCAAGCGATCGCCAACGAGTTCGTCCAGCAGGTAGTCAATACGCGCGCGGCGACGCTTCACGCGGCGCTCGCAACGCTGATTCCTGCTCTCAGCGCACAGGCCGCCGGGGTGCCCCCGGGGCAACGGAACGGACCTGGGACCGTCGGGGATCAGCTATTCCAGCTCCAACAACTGGCGCACAGCAACGATCCGACGATCACGATCGCCGCGCTCGCGGATCGTCCAACTTCGCCCTCGTCTCCGCGGACCAAGCTAACGCTGATCGCCGCCTTATTCGGAGGCCTGATTCTGGGCATCGGAGCCGCCTTTGCATTTGATGCGCTCGATCCTCGCCTGCGCCGCGAAGATCAGCTCCGAGATGTCTTGGGGGTTCCCATCCTCGCGAGGATTCCGCGCGAGCGCCGAGCGACCCTCGGACGGCCGATCCTGCCCGACGAACTCTCGTTCGCCGGGGTCGAGAGCTACCGAACCCTCCGGACCATCCTCAAATCGCGCTCCGGCGGGCGGCCGCGCTCGGTCCTCATCACGGGTTCGGAACCCGCCGAGGGAAAGACGACCTGTGCGATCAACCTTGCCGCTGCGCTCGCTCAGGGGGGCTCCGGGGTGATCCTGATCGACGCCGACCTTCGCCATCCGACGATCGCGAGCGCGCTGGGTCTGCAGATCGACAACGGGATCGATGATCTGCTGACCGGCCGAGCCGATCTCGACGAAACCCTGGCGGTCGCTGACTTCGGCAGCGCCACGGTTGGGGTGCTGGCCCTTAAACGTCCGAACGCTGATCTTGCTGATCGGTTGACGCCTGCGGTTGCACAGCACTTGATCAGGCAGACGATGGCCGTGAGCGACTTCGTGGTGATCGACTCGCCGCCGCTCACGTCGGTGAGCGACGCGCTGCCGCTCGCCGAGCTAGCCGACGAAGTCCTGGTGGTCGCTCGCATCGGCGCGTCGAAGGTCACCCAGCTACGGGAACTTCACGACCTACTCTCGGACCAGGGAACCTATTCGACGGGGATCGTGATCATCGGTCAACCTGGCCCGCCCGCGAGGCGGGACCGCTATTACCGGCCCGACTCCGACCAGTCTCCCATCCAAGACGGACAGCAGTCGGACCAGGATGTGGAAGCCGTTGAGCGGTGGGCGACGTCCAGCGGTCGCTCGACGGGCGCCCGTTCGGATCAGCCCTGACCGATGGGCTTCGCGGCCCGGCTCGGCGTACGCAATCCGACCTGGATCGGGCTGCTGGCGATACTGGCAGCGGGACTCGGAATCACGTCCGGCATTCAGCCCAAGCTCGGCCTTGAGGCGACCCTGGCTCTTGTGTTTGTCGCCGCAGTCCTCGGCAACGTCACCGTGGGACTGGCTCTATTCACGGTGCTCTCGTTCCTCGTGGTGATAAATGTCGGCGGCGGGGCGCTCAGCGTGATGAAGGTTGCTGGCCTGCTGCTGTTCATGTCGTGGCTTGCGGCAGTGGCAACCCGGCGCGAGCGCGAAGTCCGGTCGCTGGTGAAATCCGAACCTGTGCTCGTGGTAGCGGCCGTGGCATGGGTTAGCTGGGCGGCAATCAGCGCCGTTTGGGCCGAAAGCTCTGGCGCGGCTCTCAGTTCTTCTTACCGCCTACTGCTGGATGTCCTCCTGCTTCCTATCGTGTTCGGCGCGATTCGGAGCCGAGAGCACTTCCTTTGGATCGTCGGCGCGTTCGTGTTCGGCGCCACCGTCTCCGCCGCGTTTGGACTAGTCCAGTCCGGCGGCGCGCGTGTAACTGGATCGATAGGCGACGCGGATGGCGAAGCCGCATTGCTCGTTGCCGCACTCATGCTGACAGCGGGCCTCACCGCAGCGTTCCCGCGCGGATCGCGCCGTCGGCTGTTGTCGATGATCGCGGGCCTCATCGCGGTCGTCGGCATACTCGGCACCGGCTCGCGCGGTGGTGTCGTCGCTCTGGGGTGCGTGCTGGTGGCGGCGGTCGTCTTCGGTGGGCGGTGGCGCGCGCAAGCGTTCGCACTGCTAGTCGCGGCGACCGCTGCGGCTGCGGTCTATCTGATCGTTCTGGCGCCATCCTCTGCCAGTCAGCACCTGGTGACGAGCAGCTCCACAGGGAGGACCGACCTCTGGAAGGTGGGTGTGCGGATGTGGACAGCGCATCCGCTCGTTGGGGTCGGGCTAGCGAACTTCCCCATCTCATCCGTACATTACGTACAGCAACCCGGGGCGCTCACACGCGCGGACTTGATCGTCGACGTCCCCAAAGTAACCCACAACATGTACCTGGAGATACTCGATGAGTTGGGACCTCTGGGGCTCATCGCGTTCCTGACGTTGGCGGGAGCATCCATCGTCGCGGCGCTCCGTGCTGCTCGAAGATTCGAGAGCGCGGGCGACGTTTCGTTCGAGTTGCTGTCGATGAGTTTGGCGCTGGCCATCGTCGGGCTACTCTGCGCCGATTTCTTCATCTCCGGACAATACGAGCGCTTGCTCTGGCTTCTGCTGGCTCTCCCGCCTCCGTTGCTGGCACTCGCGCCCTCGCGCCCGGACGTGCGTTGATTGAGGGCACAGTCCAGGGGGGCTCTAAGCGATGCGCGCGGCCTGATCACGAACCGAACCGTGAACTTCACCACTCACTACGAAGCAGGCCGGAACTTGCCGCCGGATTTTCATGGCTCGTAGCCGGCCCTGACCGATGTTTCCCATGCCGGATTCCCGCGATCTGAATCACGAGTACGCGGTGATGCCTAATCCGTTCTTCAGCGTCCTGGTGACCGCGTATAACCGGGCGCAACAGGTTGAACGCTGCGTGAAGAGCTGCATCCGTCAGACCTTGCAGGACTTCGAGATAGTCGTCGTCGATGATGCGTCCACGGATGCCACCGAAGCCGTACTGGCTGCCCTTGACGAGCCGCGTCTGCGGATCGTGCGTCACGAGCAAAACCGTGGTATCTCGCCGGCGCGAGCCACGGCCGTCAACCACGCGCGCGGCGAATGGCTCGTGATGCTTGACTCCGATTGGGAGCTCTTTCCACATTCTCTCGCTCGCCTCAGAACGCTAATCGACGGGCTACCCCCCGGCGTGCGCATCATCCGAAGCCGCCTCCGATGGGACGACGGCTGCGTCGGCCCCACCATCATGCCAACTGGGATCACCGGCTATCGAGACCGTCTGCTCTGGCATGAGGCGCTGGTCGCGGAGAATGCGGGCCGTACTGACGCGGGTCACTGCATACACCGCTCCGTCTTCGACATGACGAACTACTTCGATGCCCGCCGGGGTGCGATGGAAGCGTTGTGGGAGCTAGACCTCGCTCGTGTGGAGCGCAGCCTATGGGTGGCCGACGTCCTCGGACTCGAACATGCCGATGCGCCGAACAGCCATAGTCGCGACTCACGGGCGACCGTGATTCCGCGGCTGCTCAGCGAGGCTCCCGATTCGCTTTGGATGGCCGAGACCATGCTCCACCAGCACGCAGACGGACTCGCTCGCCACGCTCCGCGGTTCCGCCGGCTGATCATGGAGTCTGCAGCACGCGAAGCCTTCCTCGCCGGTCACCGGCTCATGGGGACCCGGCATACCTGGGCGGCCGTGCGCGCCGGCGGCGCTTCGCCCAAGTTGCTGGCCACGCTTCTGCTCGGGATGATGGGCCCGCGAGCGCTTGCGCAAGCGAAGGCGACCGGGCGCAAGGCGCGCGCCTGGCACAGGCGACGCGTTCAGACGGGCATGATCCATTGATCGGAAGCGTGAGGCATAGGCGACGCGGGCTCACTCTAGATTCGAGCGCGGCGGGTCTATCGGCGGCAGACGAGGTGCAGGGTCGTCGGCTGGCCGACGCAGGGGCCATTCGGAACACGCTCCTTCAGTTCATGACAAACATGGCCGGCGTGGTCTTCACGGGAGCGCTTACGCTGTTCCTCGTCCGCGTGCTCGGCGCGTCGGGGTACGGTCGCTACGCGCTCGCCGTGAGCATCGCCAGCCTTTTGGTGCTTCCCGCTGGGCTCGGCCTTCCGATGGCGATAGCGCGCTTTCTCGCAGATCACAGAACCAACCTCGACCAGCTGCGTGCAATCCTCGCACTGGGGATGAGATTGCAGGTACCTGCGGCGCTCCTCGCGACAGTTGGACTGTTCGCGGCCGCCGGTCCAGTTGCTGCCGCATACGGAGACCCGCGTCTCGCATGGCCGCTGCGCTTCATGGCGCTCGCGGTGGCCGGCCAAGTGCTGTTCGGATTCCTTAGCTATGCCGGCGCGGCGCTCCGCCAGTCCGGTGTGGCTCTCAGGATGGCCCTAGCCGAGAGCGCCACGGAGACATCGGCGAGTATTGCCCTAGTCGTCGCGGGAGCCGGCGCAGCGGGCGCCGCGTTGGGCAAGGCAATCGGCTACGCCCTCGCGACCGCTGCGGGCGTATACCTCATCCTGCGTCTCCTCGGCGGCCCGCCCTGGCGCGCCCGTGCTCGTCCGCTGGTGGGCGCGCGCGAGGTCCTCGGATATGCCGGTGCGACGTTCGTCGTCGACCTCGGCGTCAGCGTGATTGCCCAGGTGGATATCCTGCTCATCGGCGCGCTCCTCACCTCGGCGGCCGTGGGGAGCTTTAGCGCGGTCATGAAGATCATGACCGTTCTGGGCTATCTCGGAACCGCGGTCGCCGGCGGCGTCGCCCCTCGGCTTTCGTTCGGCAGTGGCCCTCCGGACGCCCGAGCCCTGAGCCGAGCCATCCGCTACCTACTGATCGTGCAAGGGCTGGTACTCGCGCCGATGATCGTCTGGTCCAAACCGATAGTGGAGCTGTTGCTCGGTCGGGGATATCCGGAGTCTCCCGAGATCATGCAGGTACTGTCGGTCATGGCGTTCGTGTCCGCGCCGGCCGCTTTGATCTCAGTGTCCGTAACCTACCTCGGCGCAGCCAGGAGACGTGTCCGGATCGTACTCCTCACCCTTGTGCTCGGACTACTGTGCACCTACTGGTTCCTCCGCATCCTCGGCCTCGTCGGTGCTGCGATCGCGGACGACATCGTTGCGACTGCCTACGTATTGGCCAACCTGTGGATCTGCACCCGCTTGGTAAGCGTGGATGTCCGCACGCTGGGAATGACCGTCCTGCGTGTCCTGGTAGCCGGCCTGGCAATGGCGCTGCTGATGCTTGTCGTCGGGACCGACCACCTTTCTCCGCTCCAGTGGCTGGTCGGCGGTGCCGCCGGCGGAGCCGTCTACGCCGCCAGCTTGCTCGTTACCCGCGAGGTCTCGCTCGGCGAATTGCGGACTGTCACTGAGAAGCTCTGGCGTGGAGCACGCCCATCGGTTTCGCCCGGCTGATCCAGGGAGGTCGGTCCAGGGTGATCCAGGGCGACATCATCACCGCACCGCATTTGGGTGCCCGTTATCAGTTCACGGTCCGCTCGGATATCCGACGATCGTATCCCGCACCGACTCGTAGCTCGACCCCATCGCGGGCGCACCGTGAAAAAAGGTGCTGGTGTAGCCCGCGGGAGAGTCATTGCGGTAGTTGTCGAGCTGAACCCAGTTGTTGCTTCCGGTTGTCGCGCCGGGTATGAGCGTTGCATAATGCAGTGTCGTGGTACCGCAGCCGGTCACGTTAGAGGTATCTGGGCAATCGGGACCGTTGAACGTCACCGGGTTGCCGTCCTTCCAGATCTCGAGCTCGCCAACCGAGGGATTGGTCGAGAACACGATGTGCTCGATAAAATCATGCCATCTACCATCATTAGCGGGGGTTGAACCCATGTAGTAAATCTGCCCGCCGCCCGAAGCGCCACTCGTGTTGCCGCCCGCACAGAACACAACAATGGCTCCTTGCTGGCAGATGTCGAGCGCATTGGAAGGGCTGCCGCTCGTAGGATCGCCGAATTGCTCATCAAACTGCACGAACCTTCCGTTGCCGCCAAGGTTTGAGGTTTGGGAGGTGGGAACCAGGATCGGGATGCTGAAATACTCGTCCGCCCCAGCAGCGATGATCTTCGGCGAGATCCAATCCATCCTCTGCTGACAACTCCAGGCGCAGGTGTTTGGACTGACGGTCATCTGTAGAACCGTCTGCCCGGTACCAGTCGGATCGGACACGCATGTGAGCACGCCGCCTCCGGAGTCCGTATACCCGGGGCTCGGGCTCTGAAGCGGGTAAAGCGCAGTATTCCCGCACCCAGGCGAAAACGTGCCGAACCATTCGGGCGGGGACGCCGGAGCGGACGGAAACCACGCGGTGGGCGATGGTCCCGATGCTCCCGATGGAGCTGTGGCCCCTGACGAACCAACCGGCCGCGGATGACGATCGCGCCGCCGGCGGTGATGGCGGTGCCGCCGGCGATGATGGGGGTGCCGCCGGCGCGTTTTACAGCGCGAGTGATGTTTTCGGTAGGAGCGACCGCCGCCACGCGACAGCTTGCAAGTCGAGCCGCTACGCGACCGGGCCTTTCCGCTATGCGCTCGGGCGGCAAGCGGTTGGCTTGTGGCGAGGAACATCATAACGCCGCCAACGATGATCCACACACGCATACGCATGCACCTTGGAGCCATACCTGTCCATTCCCTCCAGATTTAGGGGCGCTCATCCTCGGGGACGACTACGGCGAGCTGATGGCCGCCGGAACTCTATCGGGCTTCCTCGGCGGAAGTCGTATTCCTCCTCACGAGGAGGACATGCTTGTCCGCGTGATGGCCCAACGAGCACCCTCCTGAGCCAGTGATCAACCGGGAGAACTCGAACTGATTTTGGCCCCCGCCCTCCTGATCCTTGATCTTCCCTGCAAGAAAGTTCCCGGTACTCGCAGCACCCCTTACTCCGCGACCGCCTTCGGCCTCGCTGTCCGGCTCGATGGTCAGCGCCGGCTCCACCAGCTGATCGAACCTCTCATTCCCCCCGGGACAGCGCTCGCGGCCGGACTCCGGCCGTCCACTCACACCATCCTCGATCGAGGCAAACGGCACCGCAGTTTTCGGCAGCCCCCCGCCCACTCCAACCCTCCTCTTCTTCCATGGAAGGCTACTACTGACGCCGGGCGCCAGCCTTTGACCGCCTAGCTTGCGCTTCCCGATGTGCCGTATTGAGGAAATTCACCAGACGCTCCGACTGAAACTCGAGCGTAAGCCTATGTGCGCGCTCGAAGCCCGCGGCACTTAGGCGACTTCGCAGATCGGCATCAGTGGCAACGCGCCACAGGGCTTTCGCGGCCGCATCTGCGTCCCCTGGCGGGACCAGCACCGCGGCCCTCCCAACCCCGGCCCGAACGCCGCCGACTGCCGTAGCAACGACCGGCAAGCCAGTCGCGAGCGCTTCGATCAGCACTTGCGGAAAGCCTTCTGTCCAGGACACGTGAAGCAGTACATGACAGGAGCGATACAGGTCCCACAGCCCGTCTCCCATCGGAACGTACCCCAGTAGCTCCGCCCGGTCAGCGATCCCCAACTCACGCAGCCGCGACTCAAGTGCTGCCTCGAGGTCACCCTGCCCGCAAACGACAAGCCGCCAGCGCGTGTCTCGGGTCAGCAACAAGGCCAGCACTTCTGCCAACATCAAGGGATTCTTCTCCGCATCCAAGCGGCCGACGCTCAACACACGCAGTTCGCCCTGATAGTCACGCGGCGTCTTCGGCGGTCCCACGGCCGCAGCCGGAACAAGCGACACCGCGAGGTCAAGTACGGCCGGGGCATGCGCGTAAATCTCACTCAATTCTGCGCCAACCGCGACGACCGGTAAGCGCTTCGCAAGCTTTCTCCACACGCACTCGAGCACATCGGCGGCCCAATGCATCCATCGCCTGCCCGGCCGGCGCATCCTGACGTAGGCTGGCCAATTCTGCCGAACACCTAGTACCACCGTACGACGCCGGCAGAGACCCAGCAAGGCAAGCAATATCGCGTGTGGATATGGTCCGAGTACCCACAGCACTTCGACGTCGTCAAGTGCGCGGTTCATGTGGCGGACTGATGCAGCAAGCGACCGAAGCGAAGCGCGAGCATCAGCGAGACTGCCGTAATGAGGTAGCGGCGCCAGCGCGACGCCCGGGGGCAGCGCATAGTGCCCCTCGCCAACATCGGGCGCCAGGCGGCCGATTAGCCTTAGGTGCTCCACATGGGAGACGAGCGAAGCAAGAAAGACTGCGAACGCCCGCTCGGCGTACGTTACACCGGCTACGCGGCGGTAGACGTAGTCAGTGTAAACGGCCAACCTCATCAAAACGTATGCGTAAGATCCCTCAGAGTTGATGCCACGGAGACGACGCCCCTCACAGGCCGGCTTCGCGCGGCCACTCCGGGAAGCCTCCGGGAAGGGTACTAGGTCAGGCGAGAGTTGAGAACTGACCGACTCGCCCCCCTTGCAAGGCATCGTGATCCTGACTCCCTGAGGGTCTCACGAACGGCACCTTGCTCCTAGAATACAATTGGCCACAAATGATGACCCGGCTGCCCCGAACTCTGTGAGTGCGCCCTGTTCGTGGGGTAGCCTTCGTCGCGCTCCGGTGCCGAGTGCACGGGACCGCCTTTCCCACGGGCCCGCCGCAAGGTTCCGCCCCGTATTGCCGCCAGAGCCGGGACTCTAAAGGGTGCAGACCTCACGTCCGTTGCGCGTACTATTGCTTGTGGATTACGTGACGCCGGTCGGTGGTGCCGAGCGCTTTGTCATGGGGCTCGCCGAGAACTTGCCGCGCGACCGCATCGAGGCATGGGTATGTTCGACGCGGGTCGGGGATCAAGAGGCTGTCCGCGCCCTGATGCGTGCGCACATCCGACACATCAGCCTCGGTCGCACATCGAAGCGGGATGTTCACCGCCTGCAGAAGCTCGCCGTACTTCTGCGCCGAGAACGTTTCGATGTGGTCCACGCCCACAAGTTCGGTTCCAACGTCTGGGGGTCGCTCATCGGCCGCGCCTGCCGCGTCCCAGTCGTGCTCGCGCACGAACATACGTGGTCTTACGCGGGCGATCCGCTCCGGATGTGGATCGACGGGCATGTGGTCGGCAAGCTCGCGACTCGCTTCATCGCGGTCTCTGAACACGATCGCGAGCGTATGATCGCATTGGAGGGTGTCCCAGCCGGCAAGGTACTCGTCATGCCGACTGGCTACGTCCCGTTTCCGTCCTCACGTCAGGACACCGACCTTCGAGCTGAGCTCGGTCTTTCCCGCGACGTACCACTTGTCGGCGTCGCTGCCGTTCTACGCAGACAGAAGGCTCTCAACGTGCTCGTCGACGCACACGCTCGCCTGATCACTCGGGTGACGGATGCACATCTCGTAATCGCAGGCGACGGTCCGTGCCGACAGGAGCTCGAGCGCCACATCGACCGATTGGGCATTGCGGGATTCGTGCACCTTCTCGGACAGCGAAGCGACGTCACCGCGATCCTTCATGCCGTTGACGTGGCAGCGCTGTCCTCTGACTGGGAGGGCATGCCGCTCTTCGTGTTCGAGTGCATGGCGACCAACACTCCACTCGTAGCAACCTCGGTGGGGGGTCTACGGGAAATTATTCAGGCTGGAACGACCGGAATGCTAGTCCCCCCGCAAGATCCCGAGAAGCTGGCGGACGCGCTACAGATGCTGTTGACTAACCCTATTCTCGCCAAGCGACTCGCTGCCGCCGCCTCGCGTCGCCTAGAGGAGTTCACAATCCAGGCGGTGGCGATCCGCTTCGCCGACCTGTACGAAGAGCTCTCGCGCGCGGTCGACGGTCGACGTTGGGGTAATGCCGGCAGTGCACCCTGAGGCGTACCCGGACCGCGCCCCACCATGATCCGCCTTCGAGCTATGAGCAAAACAAAACCCTGGCTGGCGACCGCCGCCCTTCTTCTCGTCTTGCTCGGAGGTGGCGCCGTGGTGAGCTGCGGGGGTGGAGGCAGACCTGACCATTGGTTCGGCATTTACTCGGGTACTCCTGGCTGCCCGACTCTAGGGGGGAGCACGACGTACGGCAATCCCCAGAATACACTGTGGCAGTTCAATAGCTGGAATCGCGGCCCGCCGCCTCACGTCCGCTGCGTCACCGATCCATTGGGATCTGGAGCGATCGTGCAGGCGTTCTCCATACCAGATAGCGACAGGATAGGGAACGGGTCTCCGCGAGGGGATTCGTTCGCGAATTATCCCTTCGCATCGGGCATGGACAGGTACATCTCCATCCCGATGTATACTCCTGCGAGCAGGGATGCCCCTGGTGCCGGCAACGTCGTACTGCCATCCAATTGTGGCAGCAGCGGCCCGACGTTCTTCCTATTCTCGCAGTTGGAGTGGCCCGGAGAGGAGCCCTCGCCGGCACTTAGGGTGACTTGTACGAACTCTGGCGGCGCCGTTCGCTGGGCCATCGACTGCTGCAACAAGGCGGGCGAGGTCATCTGGACGGGACCACCGATAGACAACGCCTGGCACGACCTAATCCTTCATCTGCATTTTGAGTCTGGGTCCGGCAGATCGAATGGCTGGCTTCAGGTCTGGCACGATGGCGTGCTCCAGACGCTCAGGAATGGCCAGACCACGATGGGGGAACTGCACTTCCTGCCGGCGGGTTATAACTACACCGCCCTTGCTCTCGATTCGTACCGCTCCAACGTAGGCTGTTCTGTGTATCGCTTCATGTGCGGGACGTACACGCTCTACCATGGCGCGGCCGCTATTGGCCCGACCTACGCATCGGTGGCGCGCACCATTTCTGACCCGCCCCACGGACCCTGAGGGGGCGTGCTAACCGTGCCGCGGACCGACAGGCAATTGCTGGACCGGTTGGGGTGATAACACCCGGGTAGTCACTCCCCGGGCAACAGCCCGATTACGAGATAGCGGGCTAGATGGGCGGAACCTGACCAATCGTCAGTAGCTGTTCAGTGCGAAGCGACGTCCATGCGGCACATCCGCCCAGAGGGGGTAGTGGTCTGAACCCCTTTCGGCCACTTTCCGCGGCTGCGAACCCGGGGATCGGTTGCTCCTTGCTTGTTCCTGAAGACCCAGAGCCGTATCCTCCCCCCATGGCGAGGCGACGCGCCGGGGGCCCATCTGCAACGAGACGTCGACCGGTATGGACGCAGCTCGAGACCAGTTATAGCTGGGATGACTTGGTGCTTCCCGATCGCGAACGGGATCTCCTCCAGGCGATCGTTTTCAGGGCCCGAACTAAAGGACGCATTTCGTCGGATGCCTCCCTTAGGCCGCGTCGGCGCGAGGACGCTCGAACGGCACTGTTCGTCGGGCAAACCGGTACGGGCAAGACAATGGCGGCGCAGATCATCGGCACCGCCCTCCGTCTACCGGTGTTCAAAGTCGAGCTCGGCGACGTGCTGTCTCGAACGGAACAGGACACGGAGGCGGTCATCGGTGGAGTGTTCGCGTCAGCCGACGCGTCCGGTGCCATCTTGTTGTTCAAGGGCGCCGAGCTGCTCGTGCCAAGGCAATCACGAGCAGAGCGCCGAGAGCGTCTGGCAGGGCGAGTGGCTCAGCGGCCTCGAGAGGATCTGTTGGCCTCGAAGAATGGAGAGACGGATCCCGCGCTCTCGGATCTCCTCGAGAGGAGTCGCCGACATGACCGGCTTGTCATCTTCGCTGCCGCGCCTACGGGCGGTCTCGAACCGTCGTTTGCCAGGCGCTTCGACGTGGTCGTCAACTTCCCGTTCCCTGATAGCACCGCGCGCAAGGATATATGGCGCAGAACACTTCCGGGCGATGCCCGCGTGACTGAGAGCGGGCTCGACTACCTCGCGAGGTGGTTGCGCTGGCCTGGGAGCACCATCCGGAGCTGCTGCGAGGCGGCGGCCTCCAATGCCGCGGGAGAGGGCGTCCCGATGCAGCTGCACCACGTGGCGACGATGCTGGAGAGGGGATATCGGAGGCGGGTTCCTCCCGCCTACGCCGGGGAGGCGCCATTCAGTAAGCCAACACCGGAAGGGGCGGCTTCGGTCGAGCCGTTACCGGAAGAGTCGCGCACCCGGTCTGGAGCACCTCAAGTCCTTCGCCGTACCGGAACGAAATGGGCGCTGAGCGGTGCCCTCATCGCAGCCGGGCTCGGCGCCGTGGTCGCAATAACCCGCCCGACGGTCGTCTCTCAGACCAACACGAACGCCCGTGCCGGGGTGGTACGAATATCGTATCCGGCGAACTGGCGGCCCGAGTCTGCGACAGCGACGCCCCAACTTCGACTCGCTGACGAGCTAGCCCTTACTGCTGCGGCTCCCGCGCGTGGCTCGCTGCTGGTCGGGAGGACGCCAGCGGAATCTGCGAACGCGTTGCCACAAAGCCTGATCGCGGGGCTGGCAGCTCGTCCGCAGATCGTCAAGATTGGTCCGGTTAGTCTCTACCGCTACGTGAGCTCGCCGCAACCCGGCCTCAGGACATCCCGGGCGGTCTACACGGCACCGACCACGGTCGGCACCATTGTCGGCGTATGTACGACGACGGAAGCACCGGCCAGCTTCATCAGCAACTGCGAACACGTGCTCGGGACCATCCGACTGACCTCTGGGAGCTTCCTGCCGCTCGGTCTGACCACAAGCTACGCGCATACGATCAACGCGGTGATTACCAAGCTCAACGCGGTGCGCTCAAGGGCCGGAGCAGAACTCGCGCATGCAACCAACGCTCAGGCTCAAGAGATCGCGGCCGCGACACTGGCGAGGGCGCACGCCGAGGCTGCCTCTGACCTCGCGCGCACGAGCGCCGGCTCGGCGTGGGTCGCTAACACGGCATTGGCGAACGCGCTTCTGATGACTGCCAACGCGTATCGTGCGCTAGCGCTGGCCGCTTCGCGCGCCGACCCCCGCAGCTACGGCGCAGCGCGTGCCGAGCTCGCGCGCGCGGCGGAGGCGCTAAGCCTGGGGTTCGCACAGATCAGTAGACTCGGCTACCGAGTCGCGTGACTCTCGAGGTGTCAGCCTCCGCCGCTCACCGTTCCCGAGTTGCTCTGGGACACGCTGCTGCTGTTGCTGGACGATGAGCTGCTGCTGTTGCTGGACGATGAGCTGCTGCTATTGGTAACGGTCGAGCTGACATTGCTGCTGGAACTGCCGGTGCCGCCTCCCGTTGAGGTGCCGCTGGGCGCCGTGCCGCCCCGCGCGCCGCCACCCGAGTTAGCGCTTCCGGAGTATTGGCTGCCGACGTAGCCGCCCCCACCCCCACTGCCGGTGCCGGTGGCGCCGGGGCTGGTTGCGGCTCCGACGACCTCAGTAGAGCCCGGCCGGGCGAACGATCCAGCGGGAGGCGAGGAGGCCACGACTCCTGACGAGCCGGCGCCACTCGAGATGTCCTGGACCGCGGGAGCAGCAGCGGGCGGCACCGAGCTTGCGGCGACCGCTAGCGAGCCAGATCGGTGAGGCGCCAATGACCTCGCTTGGTGTTGTCGTTGCTGCCGGAGCTTCAGTGGCGGAGGCGCGGGAATCGCCGCGACAGGCACGACAGCCACAGGAGTTTCCTGCACCAAGTCTGTCGGCGAGACGTGTCTGCCTCGGCTGGTGGCGTGCGTCGTCGTCCCGGCTCGGACCATGAACGCGGCGCCGAACGCCGCGACCACTATGGCAACGCCGAGCAGCACTTCCCGGAACGCGACCTCGCGTTGCTTAGGCGCTTGAACTGACCGCGATCCATCCCCGACGAGACCATCGCCAGCAGGTGCGCCAACTGCCACGCTAATCCTCTCGTTCGCAGTTTCCCACCCGAGCAGTATACGCTCACCGGATCGACGCTGGAAGGGAGACAGAGCAGGCCCCAACCGAGATCTCGACCACTGTGGCTCCTAGACCACAGCACTCCGACCGTGGAAGCGCCATCTCGCTCACTCGATTCTTGCTAGGATGGGCTCGAAGATTGGTGCCTGCACAGTGTGGGTGGCCGTGCGGGCAACACGACAGGACAGCCGTTGGCCGCGGGTCAAAGGGGGCAATCGTTGAGATTTCTCGCCGGCGTCGTGTGGCGTTTGCGGCGTGCGGTAGTGCTGTGGTGTGCCCGCTCGCGAGCGATATCGCCGGGGTTGGTGTGCGTTGTGATCGTGGCCTCCGCTGGCGTGCTCGCCGCGGCGCAGGTGAGCTCGGCGGCGTCCTCGCCCGCGACGTTGACCGCCACCCCGGCTGGCGCCGCCGTCGGCTCGGTTCTCTCCTTGACGGGTTCCGGTATGCCCGCCCGGAAAACGGGGACGATCTGGCTTGGCTCCGTGCGTGTGGCTCGCTTCAGGGTTGATCGCCGTGGCGACTGGTCCGTTTTCGTGCGCGTCCCGTCGAAGACCCCCGTTGGAACGATTCGCCTCCGCGCTGCGGTGGGCGCTTCGGCGATCGCCGGTTCGTTCGCAGTAACCAGGTCGGTAATTCCGGGGTCGTCAGACACGACGATCTCGGGCCTCTCCACCGGTCAATGGGTTCGGGTTTCTCCCACCCGAGTCAGGGCCGGCTCATCGGTGCGACTCGACGCGACTGGATTTCGCCGCCACGCGGTGGTTCAGCTATGGTTCGCCAAGCGGCGCCTCGCGACATGGCGGACGGACCGTAGAGGTGCGGTGCGCGGATTGTTCGCGGTGCCTGCCACCACGCCGGTCGCCCCTTACTACCTGTCCGTGCGCTCAAGCGGCCATCGCCTCAACGTTCGCTTAGTGGTCACTGCCACGTCTCCAGGATCAGGCGTCAGCAGTCACACGGGCCAGCCAGGTGCTTCGCGCGGCAACGCCGGTCAGAAGGAGAAGCCCGCCGGACCCGGCGGCCAACAGGAGCTCCCCGAGGCACCCAACACTCACGCTCCCGCGTTTGCGCCAGCGTCGCCACCCGCAAAGGCGACCGAGGGAGAGACCTACAGCTACATGTTTGCCGCCACAGGCACGCCTGCGCCGACCTTCGCACTGGTTGGAGCGCCGAGCTGGTTGACCATCGGGTCGCAGAGCGGCGAGCTCTCGGGGGCGCCGCCCTCCGGGTCGGGCGGCACCTCCGTGACCTATTCGGTGATCGCGACCAACAGTCAGGGCACGGCAAGTGCCGGGCCGTTCACGGTCCAGATCGCATACGCGGCGCCCACGATCCAGCAAATTCCGGATCAGTCGATCTTCCGGCAGGTTCAGATCACGCCTATCGCGCCGGCCATCACGGGCAAGGTCACTGGCTTCTCCGAGTCGAATCTGCCCGCCGGACTGGCCTTCGATACCAGCACGGGGATGATCTCTGGGAGCCCAACAAGGATCGGCACAGGGGTCGCGACGGTCACAGCGACCGGACCCGGCGGCACCGCGTCGACCGCGTTCTCGTGGACGGTTAAGGACCCCGTGGTCGACGCGGTCGGAGATATGGCGTGTGCATTCGATGACCCGAACTACAACGGCGGAAACGGCGAGTCGCCAATCCAAGCGCCGGGTAACAATTGCCTTCAGAAATACGTATCCGATCTGGTCGTGAATCCGCTGCCGGATGCGTTCCTAGACCTCGGCGACAACCAGTACAACACCGGCTCGCTCTTCGATTATCAGCATGTATTCGATCCGACGTTCGGGCGTGCGAACGCCGTGACCTACCCGAGTCTCGGAAACGCTGAATACAATGACGGGAGCTCGCCTCCCACCGGATTCTTCTCCTACTTCAATTCGACAAACGTGTCGTCACGAATTCAGGCCCACGGGGGCGATGTTTCACATTTCTCCGACGGGTATTACAGCTTCAACCTCGGCACCTGGCACATCATCGCGCTCAACTCGAACTGCGTGGGTACCTACGGCGTCGGCGGCGGGTGTGCCGCCGGCAGCCCGGAGGAAGCATGGCTGAGTAACGATCTGAAGGCCACGACGGGAAAATGCATCTTGGCGTACTGGCACCACCCGCTCTTTTCGGAGTTGGCAAACGAGCCCGCGATCAAGTCCTTCTGGGCAGATCTCTATAACGAGCACGCGACGCTGGTGCTGAACGGGCACGGCGACCACCATTACGAGCGCTTTGCGCCCCAAGATCCGAACGGTAACGCTGTCGCGAACGGGATTAGCGAGTTCATCGTATCCACCGGCGGCCAGAGCCATGGCGTTGTGCCGAGCAGCACCCTTTCCAACAGCGAGACGGCCGACTACAAAACCTTCGGCGTCCTCCGGCTGACCCTACACCCCGGAAGCTACGACTGGCAATTCATCCCCGCCTCCGATGGCCAGCTATGGGACGGCTTCAAAGACTCTGGCTCAGGGTCGTGCTCGTGAGGGTTGGCCTCTCATGCCCAAGAACGCCGATCCGCAGCAGGTGGCAGGGTGACCTAGCTTTAATGTCCACCAAACGATGCCGGCGCTCGGGCTATAGGGGCCTCCATGGCCTTCTAGCTAAGGGGTTTGCCCAAGAGATGCGCAATATTCACGGGGAGGGCGGCTCACATCCCAAATCCGAGCCCTCTGGGGCGATCGACGGGAAGCTCGGCAGGCACGTGCGAGTTGTGGGTGCCGAGACATTTATCAGCGTAGGAGGTACAGATGCACATCTTCGCGTTTGACCCGGAGGATTACCGGGACCAGTATCAGCAGCAAGGATGGGCGCATATCCGCGGGGGTATCGATCCTGAGTTTCTTGCCGAGCTCCAAAGGGTGGGAAGAGACCTCGCGCACGTTGAAAAGCTCGATCGGTTCGCGATCAAGGGCAAGAAGGAGCAGGCGTTGTACGAGTTCCCCGTGAGTACCCGTTACCCGGATGAGATCTTCGACGCCGTCGCTTCTGTGTGCGGCTTAGAGCGGGATTCGATGACCCTCTCAGAGCGCCACATCCAGCTCTATGAGCCGGACGCGAGTCCTCACCCGCAAGCACACAAGGATCGTTTTCCGTCACAAGTCTCCGTTGGTCTCTCGATCGCGATACCGGAGCAGTCCCGTCTCGTGCTCTATCCCTACGACTGCCGCGAGCTCAACCCGTTCAACGCCGCAGCGGCATTGATTCGCCACCTGCAACCGAATGAGCTCCCAGAGGTCGTGCTTCGCGACGCGCGCGAGGTCGAAATCGCCGATCGCCCAGGCGACGTCGTGATGTTCGGCGGCTCGACCACGTGGCATCTGCGACGCCACGCTGCAGGTGCGATCAATCTATATGTGAAACTGAACGATTTCGATTGCGACCCGCTCGGCGAAGACCCCCGTACGGCCGTCCGCCGCGAGCATACCCTCGAGACACTCGCCGCCGCCAACGGCGGCCCGCTCGACGGGGTGACGGTCAAGGTCTCCCGACGGCTCGACTCGATTGCGAGACGACTGACGCTCGGCGATCTCCAGGAGGTGCTCGAGGCGTCGCTCTATGGAAGCGAGCCGTTTGGAATCACGGCGGCACAGCTCCGCCTGCTTCGCGGAGCACGTGAAGCGAAGCCACTCGATCGCCTTGTCGAGGAAATGGGGACGAACGGCCGATCGCGAGAGGACGCATTTGCCGACGCGACGCGCCTGCTCGAGCTCGGCGCGCTGGACGTCCTCGCTGAGGCGTGATTGCCCCGGCGGGGCCCCCGCGACTTCGCATAGATCGAGGGCCTCGATCTGGGGCCGGCCGCGTGATGGAGGCGGCGCAGGACCCCTGGGCCATCCTGGGGGATGGCATCAAGGCGCCGTCGGCGGACCGCAGCCTAAGTTCCGTAGGACTCGTGTCGACGCGCTGGATGTCCTCGGCTCCCGGCGCCCGTTCACAAGCCATCGCCGGCAGGCGTAGAGCGTCAGGTGCGGGCACAACGGACGGCGGCGGATTTCGTAAGAAAGATCAAGTTTACCTAGACCTGTGGAGTTATGTAGCGCATAATTCACATATGGGCGGCACCACCGTGCCAGGCTTCGCCACGGCCGCGGCCGGCCCCTACGACCACTCATGATCTCGTCCACTCGAACCTTCTGGCGACATCAGCGCGGCACGGATCTCCCCCCGTCAGTGACGTCCCTTCGTCCGGAAACACCACCCCCTAGTTGAACGGGAGCGCGCCAATGAAGGGAAAGCCGTGGCGTCGACCCTTGATCTCGACGGTCCTTTTCTTCGCGATCGTGGCTTGGTGGGTACTCCCAGCGACGGCCGAGGCGGCTCCGACCGCGATCGGCTTGCAGCTCTCGCCGGCTAGCGTGGTCGCGAACGGCACGTCCACGGCCAGCGCGACAGCAACGGTGACGGACGCGACCTCTACCGGCTCCTCGGGCGAGACGGTCAGCTTCACCGCCGCCGGGGATGCCGTGACGCTCAGCGCTTCCTCTTGCATCACAGGTGCCACTGGCGCCTGTACTGTCACGATCACAAGCTCGACCACTGTCGGCGCCACGACCATCACGGCGGCCGACGCCAATCTTCCACCTGGGTCACGGTCGGCATCCGGGTCTCTGATCCAGAGCGCGGGGCCCGCAGCGAAGGTCACCGTGCAACTGAATCCCCCCACGATTGTCGCCAACGGTACGTCCGCTACCACCGCGACGGCCATCGTGACAGACGCCCAAGGCCACCGGCTACCCAATGAGACACAAGTGGCTTTCACGTCCAGCGCCTCGAACCAGATCGGCCCGTCCAAAAACGCGGGCAACGGCAAGTACACCGCAACGATCACAAGCACCACGGCCGTCGGCCTCGCGACGATCACCGCCACCGACCGCTCGGGATCGCCGGCCGTGTCCGGATCAGCGACCTTGATCCAGACCGCAGGGCCGTCTGCGTTCGTGTCAGTGAAGCTGAACCCGCCCACAATCCTCGCCAACGGCACCTCCCTCACGATCGCGACAGCGGCGGTGGCCGACGCCCTAGGTCATCCCCTGCCGAACGAAAGCGTCACCTTCAGATCCAGCGACCCCGGCCAGTTCTTCGGACAAGTGTCGCCTCACGGCGACGGTAGCTACAGCGTGCAGATCAGAGGCTCGACCACGGCCGGGCCATCCACGATAACTGCGACTGACGGTTCCGTGTCTGGCCAGGCCACGCTCTTCCAAGCCCCGGGTCCCTCCACTACCTCGCTCTCAGTCTTCCCTGCAGCTCCCGTCACAAACGAAACCGTGACGTTGGTGGCGACCGTCACGTCCGCCGGCTCTCCGTCGGGAACGATCACCTTCACAAACGGCGCGGCGCCCATTGTCAACTGCGTCGGGGTGCCAATCTCGCCGTCACACGCGACCGCCGCGTGCCAGACTTCATTTGCCGCGTCCGCCTCGCCCGTGCAGGCCGCGGCTACGTTCACGCCAGACACTGCCTCGACCGCCCCGGGCTCCACTGGTAACCTCATACTGCCGGTCTCGCCGGACTCGACCTCTGTCTCTCTTTCGGTGTCGACGCCCGCAACGGTACACCAGAGCACCACCATCACCGCCGTCGTTACGCCCCCGACGACCCGGCCCGGTCCGGTCAAGCCGTCAGGCTCGGTTGAGTTCTTCGCCGACGGGACTTCGATCCCGTCCTGCGGTGCCCAGGCAGTGGTCAACTCTACTGCGACTTGCACGCTCACCTATAACGCGCCCGGGCAGCACACCATCACTGCCGTGTACGGTGGTGACTCCAATTTCGGCCGCTCCACCTCCCCCGCCGTGAGCGAGAGCGTCGTACTACCACGAGCCCCCATCCTCGGCAACGTCAGGTCTACGATGGAGTGGACCTTCTCCTACACAGCTTCCTACACGAAGGTACTTCTCCTTCTCGTCAACGGCGCCGCGACCGGCGATTCCGTCGTGGTCACGTGCCATGGCCGGGGCTGCCCGTTTCGGAGTCGGACTAGCAAGATCGCAAGACGACACTGTACTCGCAAGAAGGCCAAGCGGACTTGTCGAGGTGGGGGCGGGTCCGATCTGACTCCGCTCTTCCGGGGCCATCGTCTGTTTCCCGCGGCGAAGATCACGGTCTTGATAGCCCGGCCCCAATGGATTGGCAAGTACTATGCATTCACGATCCGTGCTCGCCGTGGGCCGCGGATCCAGGTTACGTGCATGGCCCCCGCCCGCGTTAAGCCGGGCGTAGGCTGCTTGTGACCCGCATCGCGGTGGTCACCATCGGTTACCTCGTTCGGTCCTTGGTCTTGACGGACGGTGCGTGGATGCTGGGGATCAGAGATCCCCAGCATCTCACCTACGTTTGAGCCTCGGACCCCGCGCCTCAGTTACCGCAGCTCAGCATGCGTGGTAGCGCACCCTGCTGACCAAGTGATAGCGCCGGTTTGTCGTCGCCACGACCTTCACGACCACGCTTCCCTTCTTGGGCAGCCGCCTCAATGTCACGTTATGCCAGTGACCTCGCTCGCGAATCACGTGGCGCCCGTTCACGTAGACGTCGATCTGTACCACCTGCCGGTGGTGACGGATCAGGTTACGCAGCCGAAGGAACAGAGTTCGCTTGGCCACGCAGCGTTTGCTTGACGGAAGACCTGCCTGGACAGGCGAAATCGGCGTTCCGATCCCGGTGACCGGGTTGCTCTGCGGAAGGCCGTTGTTGCCCTGGGACGAGCCGCTCGACGCGGGTGCCCAGGACTTGTTGAGCTCGGCATACCACATCTGCGCCAGCCAGTCGACCGACGGATGAGCTGATCCCACGCACTGAAAGGTCGGGGTGCCGACACAACGCCACGGGGACGTCGCGGTCGGTTTGATCATGTCGGTGTCGAAACCGTTGAACACGATGAGGCCATTGTTGCTCGCATAGGCGAGCTGCGCCCCGGCCTCATTCCGTCCGTTCGTTCCGCTTACCGCAGCAAACCAACGAGGATCGTCGGAGACGAGCAGGTTCGCGTCGCCGACCGCGTCCGTGTATTGCTGCAACTCGGGAAGATTCACGTAATTTGGGTCAGCGGGATTCCCGCTGATAAGCCCGCTGTTTTCAGTGATCTTCGTAGTGCCGGCCGTCAAGCCACAGTTGGGGCAGCCAGCCCCGTCCTGGGTCGAATAACTCCCGGGCAGGAGCCAGGAGTAATCGTTCAGATGCGTCTCGTCGGCGTCGTGGATGAGGAGCTTGCCGCCGTTGGCAACGAACTGCGCCAGCGCTGCCTTCGCGTCTGTGCTCAGCTCGCTCACATTGACCTCGATGAGCGCGACCGTGTCGAAGCGGGAGAGGTTGGCGGGGGTGATCTGGTTCAGCGCGAGGTCGCTGAAGGAGAACTTGGCGAACGATTCATCTGGCCGGCCACTCACATAGGACGAGATCGGCATGTTGCCGTCCTGTCCGTTTATTCCGGCTGGCGGGACAGGATGGTCGGTCGGAATCAACGCCACGTTGTGGCTGCTCGTCGCGGCCATCGCCGGCGCAGCAGAGATCGCGATCGCGGCGCCGAAAATCACAGCGACCGCCAAGCTACGCGCCGTGATCGTCGATCGTACCCTCCCTGCATGCGTCGCGCCGGCCGGGGGCCTCATCCCCCGCACAACGGCTTTGGCCAGTCGCGCCGTGTCGCGAAGCGAAAGTCTCATTGTCTGCTACCCCCTTCGTGGGTCTATCACTGGCCCCTGGGCATGGCTCTTGGCCCACGCCAGTTGGCGAGGCCCCCTTGCTGCTACCGACCCCACGCTTGCCGCGGCCCCAGCCGCCGCTCTCAAGCATGGCTGCGACATCATATCCAAACGAGTCAAGACGCTGAGATTTGCGGCGCGAAACGCTCTCCTGGCGCCGCGCTGCCCAGCCGACGCCGACAGATTTCCGTCAGCTCCCGTGGGCAGCCCTCGCTTGCCCCCGGCACGGCCGACGGAGGAATTTCGCAGGCGCAGACCCTTGCGCTGGGCCGCCCTATCGCTCATCATTATTGCCTAAGACGGCCCATCAGGAGGGCCCAGGCACTTTGGGGGTGTTGGATGTCCGTTACTCAGCAGCCCGTCAGCAAGCCGAAGACGGCCGAGATGCACCCTGGACCCGGTTTCCGTGTCCGGCGCTGGATCGAGCGCCCGCAGGAGGACGTCATGCCGCGGCTCGCCCGGTTCGAGACCCCGACGATCTCGGACCTGATGAACCGCCTCTACACGATGTCGCCATTGATCAGGAATGTCACCGATCCATCGCTCCGCATCATCGGGCCGGCGTGCACCGTGAAGGTGTATCCCGGGGACAACCTCATGGTCCACAAGAGCCTGGACATCGCGCAGCCGGGAGATGTCGTGGTTATTGACGCTGCGAATTCAGGCAACACCGCGGTCCTGGGCGATCTCGTCTCGACCAAGGCTCGGCATCGTGGTATCGCCGGCTTCGTGGTCGACGGGCTCATCCGGGACCTGCCCGGTATCCGGGCGCTCGAGGACTTCCCGGTCTTCGCGCGCGGAGTGACGCCGATCGGCCCGCTTCATCGAGGACCCGGCGAGATCAACCATCCGATCTCGGCCGGGGGGATCGTCGTACACCCGGGGGACATCATCGTTGGCGACCTCAATGGCGTCGTGGTTGTCCCGCGCGGGATCGCCGACGACTTGATTGCGCGACTTGAAGCGCGCGAGACGGCGGAGTCGAATTACACCGCTGCCGTGGCCCGCGGAGACTTCTCGAATGACTGGGTCGATCAAATCCTCTCGAGCAACGGAGTCTGCGTCGAGGACGTTGATTAGACAGCTGAAGTCGTCCCGGTGAGTGCGCTGTTATCCGCCGCCCGCTTAGTGGCCGTGGAGCGCAGGAGAGTTGGAAGCTGGGCAAGGTAACTAAGTGCGCAGCGTTTCGTTCATCGGGTACGGCGAACTCGCGGACGCGCTGGCCCGTGGTCTGTCGGCCGCGCACATGGACCTTCAGGCGTACGTCCGTCCCCGGTCGACTGCCACGGGCGCGCATTCGCGGCGCGAGCGTATGCGCGCTGCGGGCGTCCGCCCCGCAGGATCGGTGAGCGAAGCGGTCAGAGGAGCAGAGGTCGTGATTGCCGCCGTGCCAGCCGCCTCCGCCACGGAGGTCGTCGAGGCCTGCTCAAGCCACCTGCGGCAAGGCCAGCTGTACGTAGATCCATCATCGAGCCTGCCAGCCGTAAAGCGGAGCGCTGCCGAGCTCGTGGAAAGCGCAGGGTCGGAATATGTCGATGCCGCCGTCCTGGGAACAGTGGTGACCGCCGGAGCGCGTGTCCCGATGCTAGCCGCAGGTTCAGGTGCGCCACGGTGGAGGAACGAGGCTTCGGCCGTCGGCCTAAACGTGACCGCGATCGAGGGCACCGCCGGCGATGCCGCGCTCGTCAAGCTGCTGCGCAGCGTATTCATGAAAGGGCGCGACGCGCTCGTGCTCGAAATGCTGCTCGCGGCGCGCCGGCATGGCGTTCAGGATGCCGTGCTGTCCAGCATCGGTGGTGCGGGGGAGCAGGTGCCGTTCCCGAGTCTGGCGGAGCGCGTCATGTGCTCTCTGGCCATATATGCCGAGCGCCGCGCGGACGAACTTGCCGACGCTGCGTCCCTGGTCCGGGAGGTGGGCATCGATCCTCTGATGACGGAAGCTGGCGAGAGCCGGTTACGGTTGCTGGCGGAGTCTGGGCTGCGCTCCCATTTCGGCGGCGAGCGCCCGCGCGATCTGGCCGAAGTTTTGAGCTCTGCGGACGCACTGGAATCAGTACGCTCCTCCGACGCCACGACCGCAGGGTGACAACTGTTGCCGGGCCGCCCCCCAAAGGAGGGCGACCCGGTCTTAATCAGACAGATTCAGCGGGCCCTCAGGACTCGTCCTCGTCGGGGACGTCGAGGTCGCCGAGCTCATCGGCGAACCCGACCGACGAGGAGCCGTTGCCGATGTCCTCGAGATCGGAGAGGTCGGGCTCGAGGCCTCCCCCGAACCCGGTCAGCGACTCGCCATCGGTCAGACCGAGCTCAGCCGCGAGGTCGTCGTGATCGAGCAGGCCGACGTCGTCCATGCCGCGCGGCAGCGGCTCGGACGGCTCGATCTCGATCCGGCGGTAGCGCTTGAGCCCCGTCGCGGCCGGGATCAGCTTGCCGATGATCACGTTCTCCTTGAGCCCGTTGAGGCGGTCTATCTTGCCCTCGAGAGCCGCGTCGGTGAGCACCTTGGTCGTCTCCTGGAATGACGCCGCCGACAGGAAGGAGTCGGTGTTCAGCGAAGCCTTGGTGATCCCAAGGATGATCTCCTCGGCCTGGGCCGACTCGCCGCCCTGATCGACGACGTCGCGATTCACCCGCGCGTACTCCTGGCGATCGACGAACTGGCCGGGGAGCAGGTCGGTGTCGCCCTTCTGGTCGACTCGTACCTTCTTCATCATCTGGCGCACGATCAGCTCGATGTGCTTGTCGTTGATGTCGACGCCCTGGGACTTGTAGACCTCCTGGACCTCGCGGACGAGGTAGAGCTCGGTCTCGGTCCGTCCCCGGATCGCCAGCAGCTCGTGCGGGTACAGAGACCCCTCGTTGAGCTGCGTTCCCGGCTCGATCTTCTGTCCGTTGTCGACGAACAGCAGCGTCCGGCGCGGGAAGGTGTGGCGATGCTCCTCGCCGCCGTCGTCTGTGATGACGACCGTGACGGCCTTGTCGGACTCCTCGATCGAGACCTTGCCGCCGACTTCGGCGATCTTGGCCAGCCCCTTCGGCTTGCGGGCCTCGAACAGCTCGACCACGCGGGGCAGACCGTGCGTGATGTCCGCACCGGCGACGCCGCCGGTGTGGAACGTACGCATGGTCAGCTGCGTGCCGGGCTCGCCGATCGACTGCGCGGCGATGATCCCGACGGCGTCACCGATCTGAGCGAGCTTGCCGGTCGCGAGCGAGCGGCCGTAGCAGCTCTGGCAGACCCCGGTGGGAGCCTCGCACTTGAGCACCGACCGCACCGGGACCGTGATCGTCATGCCCTTGTCGGTGTCGTCGCTCCAGGAGTCGACGATGTCGGCCAGCTCGGCCCGGTCGATCTCCGCCCCCTTCTCCACCATCACGCGCCCGCGCTTGGTGGTGACGTCGGTGGCGGCGATACGGCCGATCAGGTTCTCGTTCGGGTCGCCCGTCGGACGCAATCGTCGAGTCTCGGGATCGACCTCGAGCTTCGAGATCAGCATCTCGATGTAGTCCTCGGTGCCGCAGTCCGCGGTGCGGATGATCACGTCCTGCGCCACGTCGACCAGCCGGCGGGTCAGTTAGCCCGAGTCCGCCGTGCGCAGGGCCGTGTCTGCCAGCCCCTTGCGCGCGCCGTGGGTCGAGATGAAGTACTCGAGCACGCTCAGGCCCTCCTGGAAGGAGGCCTTGATCGGGCGCTCGATGATCTCGCCCTTCGGATTGGCCATCAGGCCGCGCATCCCGGCGAGCTGCCGGATCTGCGAGAACGACCCGCGGGCACCGGAGTTGGCCATCATGTAGATCGGGTTGAGCTCGTCGAGATGATCATTCAGAGCCTGACCCACCTCGTTGGTCGCGCGATCCCACAGCTTGGTGACCGCCTCGTGGCGCTCCTCCTGGTTGATCTCGCCGGCGTAGTACTGCGCCTCGATCGTTGAGAGCTCGGCCTCGTAACGACCGAGAATCTCGGCCTTCGTCGGCGGGGTCTGCACGTCGTTCTTGGAGATCGTCACTCCCGCCTGCGTGGCGTAGTGGAAGCCGATGTCCTTGAACGCGTCGAGCACCTGCGAGATCGTGGGGGCGCCGTAGCGCTGCACGAGGTCATCGACGAGCTTGGTGGTGTCGCGCTTCTTCATCGAGCGGTTTATGAACTCATAGGAGACGGGGTCGAACTGCTCGCCCAGGGCCTCCTCGAGCGCACGCTCGATCTTGTCGTTGTAGATGATCCGTCCCACGGTGGTCAGCACGTGGCCGCCCTCGCGCCCCAGGGGGCGGTACTCGGCCAGATCGTGCAGTCTGACCACGCCGTGCTCGTAGGACCATTCCGCCTCCTGAGCGGTGCGGAACACGTGCGGCCGCGGATCGTGGGTCGCCGGATCGATCTGCGACAGCGCAGCCGCATCCGGGCCGTAGGTGAGGTAGTACGCGCCCAGCACCATGTCCTGTGTCGGCGTGGCCAGTGGCGCGCCGTGCGCGGGGGACAGGATGTTGTTCGCTGACAGCATCAGGATCCTCGCCTCGGCCTGGGCCTCGGCCGACAGCGGCAGGTGGACCGCCATCTGGTCGCCGTCGAAATCGGCGTTGAACGCGTGGCACACGAGCGGATGGACCTGGATCGCCTTTCCCTCCACGAGCACCGGCTCGAATGCCTGGATGCCCAGACGATGCAGCGTCGGTGCTCGGTTGAGCAGCACGGGATGCTCGTGGATGACCTCCTCGAGCACGTCCCACACCTCCGGGATCATCGAGTCGACCATCTTCTTGGCCGCCTTGATGTTCTGCGCCGACTTGCGTTCGACCAGCCGGGCCATGATGAACGGCTTGAACAGCTCGAGCGCCATGAGCTTGGGCAGACCCGCCTGGTGCAGCTTCAGGGACGGCCCGGCGACGATCACCGAGCGGCCCGAGTAGTCGACGCGCTTGCCGAGCAGGTTCTGGCGGAACCGCCCCTGCTTGCCCTTGAGCATGTCCGACAGCGACTTGAGCGGCCGGTTGCCCGGACCGGTGACCGGACGTCCCCGACGGCCGTTGTCGAAGAGGGCGTCGACGGCCTCCTGGAGCATCCGCTTCTCGTTGTTGACGATGATCTCGGGCGCGCCGAGGTCGAGCAGCCGCTTCAACCGGTTGTTGCGGTTGATCACGCGGCGGTAGAGGTCGTTGAGGTCCGACGTCGCGAACCGGCCACCGTCGAGCTGCACCATCGGCCGGAGCTCCGGCGGGATCACCGGGACCGCCTCGAGGACCATCATCTCGGGCTTGTTGCCCGAGTGGATGAATGCCGAGACGACCTTCAGCCGCTTGACCGCCCGGGCCTGCTTCTGGCCCTTGGCCGTCTTGACCTGCTCCTGCAGGTCGTCGGACTCGACGTCGAGGTCGACCTGCTGCAGCAGGTCGCGGACGGCCTCGGCGCCCATGCCGCCGCGGAAGTAGTCGCCAAACCCATACGGCGAGCCGAAGCGATCCTTGAGCTCACGGAATGTGGTCTCGTCGTTGATCACGTCCTTGGCCTTCATCGTCTTGAAGAGTTCCCACACCTGGCGCATCCGCTCGGCGGCGTCCTCGATGTAGGCCTCCGTGTCGTCGATGTCGGCCTGCAAGCTCTTGCGCAGGTCCTTGAGGTGCTTCTCGCGCTCCTCGTCGGAGAGCTTGGCGACGTTGACGCCAAGGGTCTCGGCCCACAGGTGGTCGTCGTCTGAGAAGTCGCGGCTCTGCCGGCCTGAGTCCAGGTACTGCTCGCGTCTGGTCAGCGACTCCCTGAGCTCGAGGATCCGCTCCTCCTTCTCGGCCGCGTAGGCGTCGAGGACCTTGTTCACCTCTCCCTCGAGCGTCTCGAGGTCGCGCTCGCGAGCCTCATCATCGACCCACGTCACCATCGAGGCGGCGAAGTAGAGGACCTTCTCGAGCTCCTTGGGCGCCATGTCGAGCAGGTAACCGATGCGGCTCGGCACGCCCTTGAAGAACCAGATGTGGCTGACCGGGGCGGCCAGGTCGATGTGGCCCATGCGCTCGCGGCGAACCTTCGAGCGGGTCACCTCAACGCCGCAGCGCTCGCACACGATCCCCTTGTAACGGACGCGCTTGTACTTGCCGCAGTAGCACTCCCAGTCCTTGGTGGGGCCGAAGATGCGCTCGCAGAAGAGCCCGTCCTTCTCGGGCTTGAGCGTCCGGTAGTTGATGGTCTCGGGCTTCGTGACCTCGCCCGAGCTCCATGAGCGGATCTGCTTGGACGAGGCGAGCCCTATTTCGATTGCATCGAAGTTATTTATGTCGATCAAATTGAGTCCTTCGTGTCTTGAAATCTGTGGCGGCTTGTCTTGTGGCTGCGAGGCCGGATTGCCGTACCTGGCCTCCTTGCGCTCTAGCGCGGGAGGCCAAAACGGCAACCGGCGAAGCTACTCGTCTTCCTCGAGGACGCCTTCTGCCTCCCCGGGAGCCAAATCCTCGTCGATCATCGGGTCTCCGTCCGCGGCGAAGTCCTCCATCTCGAGCTCCTCGCCCGGCTCCATGTCCGGATCCTCGACCTCGGTCTCCTCCTCGGAGGCCTCGACCGTCTCGCCCTCGTGCTCGGTCGTCTCGTCGGCAGCGGCACCGTCGGTTGCCCGTACGCCGCTCAGGTCGATCCCGAGCTCCTCGGCCGCGCGCAGCAGGTCGTCGTCCTCCTCGCGCATCTCGGCGCGCTCGCCCTCCTCGGAGACGACGTTGACGTCGAGCGCCAGCGACTGCATCTCCTTGAGTAGGACCTTGAACGACTCGGGGATCGAGGGCTCGGCGATGTTCTCGCCCTTGACGATCGCCTCGTAGGCCTTGACCCGTCCGACCGTGTCGTCGGACTTGATCGTGAGCATCTCCTGGAGGGTGTACGCCGCGCCGTAGGCCTCGAGCGCCCACACCTCCATCTCGCCGAACCGCTGGCCGCCGAATTGCGCCTTGCCGCCCAGCGGCTGCTGGGTGACGAGCGAATACGGGCCGGTCGAGCGAGCGTGGATCTTGTCGTCGACCAGGTGCAGGAGCTTCAGGATGTACATGTATCCGACGGTGACCTGCTCCGCGAACGGCTCGCCCGTGCGGCCGTTGAACAAGGTCACCTTGCCGGAGGCCTGCTCGCCCTGCCGGCGCTTCTTGTCCACGTCCATCCTGATCGAGCCCTTGTGTTCGTCCTGCCAGCGGACGAGCGCCTCGTCGACGTCGGCGACCGTGGCGCCGTCGAACACCGGCGTGGCCACGTAGACCCTGCCGCCGTCGCCCCTCGCGGCGTTGTGACCGTCGGAACCGTCGTCATACCAGCCGTTGGCCGCGACCCAGCCGAGGTGAGTCTCGAGGATCTGGCCCAGGTTCATACGGCTCGGCACGCCGAGGGGGTTGAGGATCACGTCGACCGGCGTGCCGTCCTCGAGGAACGGCATGTCCTGTTCGTCGACGATCTTCGAGATCACGCCCTTGTTGCCGTGACGCCCCGCGAGCTTGTCGCCCTCGGCGATCTTGCGCTTCTTGGCCACGAACACGCGGACTAGATCATTGACTCCCGGCGGCAGGTCATCGCCCTCGTCGCGGCTGAACGTCTTGACGTCGATAACGACTCCGCCCTCGCCGTGGGGCACCTTGAGCGAGGTGTCGCGGACCTCGCGCGCCTTCTCCTTGAAGATCGCGCGGATCAGCTTCTCCTCGGCCGTCAGCTCCGTCTCGCCCTTCGGGGTGACCTTGCCGACGAGCAGGTCGCCGGAGGACACCTCGGCGCCGATGCG
>JAFASF010000087.1 GCA_019244745.1 Solirubrobacterales bacterium
GGCCGCCGTTCGTGCCCGGCTGGGACCTGGCCGGCGTGGTCAGCGACGTCGGCGCGGGGGTCTCCGGCTACGCGCTTGGCGATCCGGTCGTGGGCATGATTCCCTGGGTTCGCATCGGCGGCCGGGTCGGCGCCTACGCCGAGGCGGCGGCGGTGGATCCCGACTGGCTGGCGCCGCGCCCCGATGGTCTCGACGAGGTGACCGGCGCCACGGTTCCGCTCAACACCATGACCGCGCGGCAGGCGCTCGATCTGATCGCCGCGCCGCCTGGGGCGACGCTGCTGGTGACCGGAGCGAGCGGCGCAGTCGGCGGTTTCGCGACCCAGCTCGCGGTCCAGGACGGGCTTCGTGTGCTCGCCGTCGCCTCCGACGGCGACGAGGACTGGGTCGCGAGCCTGGGTGCGGCCGAGGTCGTCCCACGCGCCACCGATCCGGCGAGCCTGCACCCGGTCGATGCCGTGCTCGACGCGGTACCGGTCGGCGCCCCGGCCGCGGCGGCTGCCCGCGACGGCGGTGTCGTGGTGTTCACCAGACGCGTGGGCGATGTCTCGGGCGGCCGCGACCTGCAGGTCCAGTCGCCGCTCGTGCACACCGACCCGATCGCGCTGGCCGAGCTCACGCGCAAGGTCGCGAGCGGTGCGCTCCGGACCCGCGTGAACCGGACGCTCGATCTCGTGGACGCCGCCGAGGCGCACCGGCTGGTCGAGCGCAGCGGCCTGCGCGGCAAGGTCGTGCTGACGATGAATTCATGAGGAGCTAGATGGCGAGGATCGTGCTGGTGCATGGAGCGTTCGGCGCCGCGTCCAACTGGAACCCGGTGCTGTCCGGCCTGCGCGAGGGCCGGCCATTCGGTGTACGCGCTCGACCTGCCAACGGCGTAGAGACACACTAGCCGCGGCTCCGAGCCGGCGCGCTCATCGGCAAGAACGCCTGCGCGCGATGGCTGGACTGCCCCGAGGGGCGGCGGTAGCTTGCGGGTAGCGTCCGCGCGTTGCGACAGTGGATTCACGAGTACCTGCGGTCGAGAGGAGTATCGATGGGCGAGGTCGAGCTGCTGGCCCTGTACTGGACCGTCAGCGGTCCGGCTGAGGTGCATGTCGGCCGCGAGTGGAGCCTGTTCGACTGGCGCGACCGCTGTTCCGAGGCTGCCAAGGTGGGATTCAAGGGCATCGGTCTGTGGCACGCCGACATCGAGCATCAGCTCGAGACCCGCACGCTCGACGAGATGCGGGCGATCTTCGACGACGCGGGACTGAAGTACCTCCAGGTCGAGTTTTTGGCCGACTTCTTCGTCGAGAAGGGCACGCCGGAGCGCACGCAATCGGACCGACTGCGCCGGCTCCTGTTCGACACCGCCGCCGCGTTTGATGCTCACCACATCAAGGTGGGCAACATCCCCGGGACCCCGTGCGAGCTCGACCGGCTCACGGAGGCGTTTGCCGAGCTGTGTCAGGACGCGTCGAGGTACACCGACGCGACGGTCGTCTACGAGTTCATGCCGTTCGACGTCAACGTCAACACGCTGGACGCGGCGCTCGCTCTGGTACAAGGGGCCGCTCAGGCCAACGGCGGGCTGGCGATCGACACCTGGCACATGGCCAAGCTCGGCATCGCCCCCGGGGAGCTGCGCCGGATCCCGCGCCAGTACCTGTCCTGGGTCGAGCTATCCGACGGCCAGATCGAGAACATGACCGATCCGGTCGACGAGACCGTGAACCACCGGCGACTGCCCGGCGAGGGCGAGTTCGACCTTCCGGGATACGTCGAGGTCTGCCGAGAGCTTGGCTACGGCGGGCCCTGGGGGGTGGAGGTACTCTCGGAGACGCTCCGCAGCCGCCCGATGGAGGAGGCGTTCGCCCGAGCGTTCGAGACGACCGTCGCCCAGTTCCAGGCGGGCGTCGCTTGACCCTGACTGTTAGGAGGCCGAACGGATGAGTGAGCTCGACAACGAACGGCTGGTCTGGATGTATACCCAGATGGTCCGTATCCGCGAGTTCGAGGAGCGAGTCAAGCGGTCCTTTGAGGAGCACCCGGGCGTGATCCGGGGCCATACCCACCTGGCCGACGGCGCCGAGGCGTCGATCGTCGGTTCGCTGGCGGCGATGAAACCCGGCGACCAGGTGATGACCACATACCGGTGCCACGGATACCCGATCGTGCTCGGCACCGATCCGAACTCGATGATGGCCGAGATCTACGGCCGCCGGGACGGTTTGTGCGGCGGCTACGGGGGCTCCATGCACCTGGTCGACCCCGACCGGGGCTTCCTTGGTACTTCGGGGATCGTGGGACAGGGCATCCCGCAAGCGACCGGCGCGGCGTACGCGGCCCAGATCCGAAGCCGGACCCACCCGCCCCAGGTGGTCCTGTGCTTCTTCGGCGATGGAGCGTCCAAGCAGGGCGCGTTCTCGGAGTCGCTGAACGTGGCCTCCCTGTGGAAGCTGCCGATCGTCTACGTGATGGAGAACAACTCCTACAACGTGGTCACCCGCGTCGAGCAGGAGGACGCCAACGCCGCGGCGGGCGATCCGCTCGCGATC
>JAFASF010000298.1 GCA_019244745.1 Solirubrobacterales bacterium
AGAGCGCCGCGCTCCAGGCGTCGAGATAGGTTTCGCGAGCGAGCTTCGGATCGAGCTGCTCAAGCGTCTTTGCAGCTCGGATTAGCAGCGGCGGAGCGTCGCTGCCCCGACTTTGAGCGAACGCGAGTTGGGCGCGCAGCAGGTCGAGACGAGCCCGCTGCATCGCGTCAAGCCGCCCGGCCTCTGCCGCGGACAGCAGCCCAAGCACCACGTCGAACGCGCCTGCCTGTAGGGTCGCCTCCCCGGCGGCCAGCGCCCGCTCCGCCCGCCGGTCAGTGTCCTGTGTCAGCGCAACGGCGCGTTGCAGGAAAGCGGCCGCGGCCGCGAGTCCGCCGCGTGCCTGCGCCCGGCCGGCCGAGCGCTCGAGCTCGATAGCAACATCTTCATCGGGGCCGGGCGCCGCCGCGGCCAGATGCCACGCGCGGCGATCGGAGTCTAACTCGCGGTCGGTCGCCTCCGCCAGCACCAAGTGGACCGTTCGGCGCTGTTGCACCGCCGCCGACCGGTACACGGCCGAGCGCACCAGCGGATGGCGGAACCTCACTCGCTCACTGATCTCCAACAGCCCAGGCGCTTCCGCGGCTTCCGCGGCCGCAGGCCCGATCCCGAGCCGCTCGGCCGCTCGCCGGAGCAGCAGTGGATCGCCCGTGGGTTCGGCCGCCGCGAGCACAAGCAGAAGCCGCGCTTCCTCATCGAGTGCCTCCAGCCGGCGGGCGAAGCTGTACTCGATCTTTCCGGTCAACGCCTGTCCACCCATCAGCCCGAACCCACCCGCCAGCTGCATCGCCGTCAGCCCCCGCGGCAGTTCTAACAATCCGAGTGGATTGCCCCGTGTCTCGGCGATGATCCGATCGCGGACGAGCTCATCCAATTTGAATGGCACCGCCGAGTCCAGCAGCGCCCGCGCGTCGTCGTTGTGAAGCCCATGCACCTCCAGCTCCGGCCGGTGCCCAAACTCCTCGCCCGGTTCACGCGCCGCGATCACGATTCCTACCGCCTCGGCGAGCAGACGACGAGCGACAAACGCAAGCGTCAGCGCCGACGCCTGATCCAGCCACTGCGCATCATCGACTACACACAGGAGCGGACGCTCCTCCGCCACCTCCGAGAACAAGCTCAACACCCCCAGGGCAGCGAGAAACCGGTCAGGCGCGGCTCCGGTTCTCAGCCCGAACACGGTCTCCAGCGCCTCACGCTGCGGGGCCGGAAGCCTCGGAAGTCGATCGAGCAGCGGTGCACACAGCTGATGAAGCCCTGCGAATGCCAGCTCCATCTCCGCCTCCACCCCAACGGCCCGCACGACCATCAGATCCGACGCCGACTCGATCAGATACTCCAACAGTGCCGTCTTCCCAACCCCAGCCTCACCCCGCAGCACCAACGACCGACTCTCACCTCCGCGGATGTCCCCGGCGAGCCCGTCGAGCAGGGCGCACTCGTCGGCTCGCCCGAGCAGGGTTGTTCTGCCGCCTAATTTGGGAGCCCGGTGTCCCATTAGCGCAGCCTGATGGCCGGCCAGACCTGAAGCATGGTCTCGATGGGGGCTTGGCGAAAGTGACTCTGGATGCTCACGTTCGGAGCCCGAGAAGCTCGGCTTCGGTGCTACCGAGCGCACTGCCCAACTCGTGGCGCGAGCGGATCCCGAGCTTGCCGAAGACCTTATGCAGATGCCACTCGACGGTCCGCGGGCTGAGAAAGAGGCGCGCACCGATCTCCGGGTTGGCCAACCCGTCGCGAGCCAGCTCGGCGATCTGCCGCTCCTGCGCGGTCAGATCGTCGCGCGCCTCCACCGTCCGCTTACGCACTTTCTCACCCGTCGCGAGCAACTCCCTCCCGGCACGCTCGGCGAACGCCTCCATCCCGATCGACGTGAACTGCTCGTGCGCGGTGCGGAGCTGGGCACGCGCATCGACCCGCCGGCCCTCGCGGCGCAGCCACTCACCGTAGAGCAGGTGCGCACGGGCGAGCTCGGGGCGCAAGGGTGTGCGGCCCAGTCGCTCGATCGCTTCTCGATAAAGGCGTTCTGCGGTCTCGCCGTCGCTCAGCAACGCGCGGGAACGGGCTTCAATGCCGAGCGGGAAGTCGGTACCAGCTGGCTCCGTCGTCTCCGCAAGTCGCTCGAGCGCGTTGCGTGCCACCTCGGTGTTGCCCGCGCGCGCGGCCGCCTCGACAAGCTCCGGTAGCGCGGACATGTACGACCACAAGCTGAGGGTGGTCGGGGTGGCTTGTCGCGCCGCCCACTGTGCCTCCTCGTAGCGGGCGAGGCCGTTGTACAGGACCGCGGCCGCCCAGTGCGCGTAGAGCCCCGCGATCCCTTGCCCTCCGGCCGCGGCTAGCTCGTGCGCCGTCGCTATCGCCGCGGTGGTCTCGGCTTCCCTGCCCTGGAGCGCCCGGAGCCTCAGCAAGGCATAGGGCGCGACAGGGCTTTTGGTCGCTGTCGCCACGTTTTCGAACTCCGCGACGCACGATCCAGCGCCTGCGAAGTCGCCCATCCACGCGCACGCCGGGCCTAATTGGGAGAGGCCAAACGGCAACTGCGCAAGCGCGCCGGCGTCGCGGACGAGTTGGACCTGTCTGGCGGAGATCGCGTACAGGCCCTCCACGTCCCACACGTAGGCACTAGCGGCGGTGGCCATCCACCCCCACCGCAGGACGTCCTGCACGGGAATGTCCACGAGCGCTCTCGCTGCTCGCTGCAACGTCGGAGTCGCGATCGCGTGTCCGTCGATGACCAGCGTTGCTAGGCCGTCTAGTAGCAGGTCGCGAGCACGCGGATCACCCGGCGTCCGAGGGAGCGCGCCGACCGCGCGGCAGATCTCTCGGAGGACGCCGCCTTCGGCAGGACTCTCCACCATCGCCGTCGCCGTGAGCAACGCGGCCAGGTAGGTCTCGCGAGCGAGCTCCAGGTCGAAGGGTTCGAGGCGCCTGGCGGCCTCCAAGAGCAGCGGGGGAGCTTCGTTGCCAAGACCCGAGGCGAACGCTACGTGGGCGCGAAGCAGGTCCACCCGGGCGCGCTGGAACTCGTCGAGCGGCCCGTCCTCCGCGGTGGACAAGAGTCGAAGAGCGGCATCGAAGGCGCCGGCCTGCACGCTCGCCTGTGCTGCGGCCAGCCGGCGTTCCCCACCTTGCGCCGGATCCTGCGATAGCGCCACAGCGCGCTGTAGGAACGCTGCCGACGCGGCCAGGCCGCCTCGTGCCTCCGCGCGGCCCGCCGATCGCTCGAGCTCCACGGCCACCCGCTCGTCCGGTCCCACGGCCGCCGCAGCCAGATGCCACGCCCGCCGGTCAGGGTCGACCTCGCGATCGGTCGCCTCCGCCAACGCTTGATGGACGGCTCGGCGTTCCCGCACGGACGCCGAGCCGTACACCGCCGAGCGCACCAGTGGATGACGGAAGATCACCCGCTCGCCGATCGCCACCAGCCCGCTTGCCTCCACGGCTTCCGCGGCCGCAGGCCCGATCCCGAGCCGCTCGGCCGCCCGCCAGAGCAGCAGCGGATCACCGACCGGCTCCGCCGCCGCGACCAGCAACAGACGCCGCGCGCCGCCGGCCAGCGGCTCGAGTCGTCGGACGAAGCTCTCCTCAATCCGTCCGGTGAGCGCCTGCGCCTCCAGCAGCCCAAACCCACCGGCCAGCTGCGTCGGCGTCAACCCGCGCGGCAACTCGAGCAACGCCAGCGGGTTGCCACGTGTCTCGGCGATGATCCGGTCCCGGACGCGCTCATCCAATTTGAGCTGCAATGCCGAGTTGAGCAGCGCGCGCGCGTCGCGGTTGCGCACGCCCTGTACCTCCAGCTGCGAGATGCGATCAAGCTCCTCGCCCGGTTCCCGCGCCGCAAACACGATCCCTACCGGCTCCGCCAGCAAGCGACGGGCGACAAACGCAAGCGTTAGCGCCGACGCCTGATCCAGCCACTGCGCGTCATCCACAACGCACAGCAGCGGACGCTCCTCTGCCACTTCCGAGAACAAGCTCAATATCCCCAACCCGACGAGAAAGCGATCCGGAGCAGCGCCGGCACTCAACCCGAACACGATCTCCAGCGCCTCACGCTGCGGAGCCGGCAGCCTCTCGAGCCGATCGAGAAGCGGCGCGCACAGCTGATGAAGCCCCGCGAACGCCAGCTCCATCTCCGACTCCACCCCAACCGCCCGCACGACCATCAGATCCGACGCCGACTCGACCAGATACTCCAACAACGCCGTCTTGCCAACCCCCGGCTTACCCACCATCACGAGCGGACGGCTCTCGCCCTCGCGTACCGCCTCGAGCAGCCGGTCGAGAAGCCTCCGTTCGCTCCCCCTCCCGACCAGGACCGTGGGACCCTCCGAACAATTAGAGCCCGGTCCACGGAGTTCGGCCGGGCCCGAAAGCGCCGACTCGCGTAGCCCATCCCTGGCGTGCGCCGATGCGACCTGAACTTCGCGCGCGTTCATCAGTTCTCCAGTCCCTTTAGGGATTCGTCAGATCGGCGGCGGCCTGCCGCTGCGGTGTCAGCCTCGGTAGGGACGCCGAAGGACGCTTCCAGTGTCAATGGTCTCGTGCCCGGTTCGCATCAGGGAAGCACCAGTCCCGACTGGAGACCCGCTGCGGAGATCCCTCAGGACCGGGCCGTCATTTGCCCAAACAGCGCCCGGGAGGAGCCCTGTCGGGAGAGCGGCGCCCCGGAGACCCTAGGATTTGGTCTGACCGGGGCATACACCGGTGCCTCCCGGGCGCGATCCGGACCGTCGACGTTCAAAATCGCAGCGCGATCGACCGTGCGTGCGCAGCACCAGCCACCAGCGGATTCAGTCCCAACAATCCCGGACCATGCGCGGAGGCAAACCTCGCGCGGATTGACACGCTCGCCGACACCGTCATCGAACGCTAGCCCTCCACGATGAAGCCGCCTACGGAGAGCCGGATCGACGCCCCACCGAGCCCGACGTTGTCAGCGTCGCAGCTGGCAAGACTCGCGGAGCTGGGCGAGGAGCGAGCGGCTGACACCGGCCAGGTGCTCTATCAGGTCGGCGATCGCGACTACCCGTTCATCGCGGTTATCGAGGGCGAGGTCATGATCCTCGACACCGCTGGCAAGGAGATCGTCCGCCATGGCCCGTCCGGCTTCCTCGGCGAGCTCAACCTGCTCTCGGGCCAGACCGTGTTCGTCACCGCGGTGGTCACCCAGCCGCTTCGCTACATCGCTGTGCGGCGCGAGGCGCTGCGCGCCCTTCTTTATGAGGACGGCCCGCTCAGCGACGTCGTGCTGTCGGCCTTCATCGCCAGGCGCGAGGCGCTTCAGACCGTCCCCGGACTCGGCCTGGAGATCGTTGGGCCGCGCTCGTCTACGGCGACGATGCGGATGCTCGATTTCGCGCGCAGCAATCGTCTGCCCCTGACCTGGCGCGATCCCGAACGCGCGGACGATCCAGCGGCTGCGGCTCTCGTGGGCGGTCTCGACGAGACGAGGCTGCCGCTGGTCAGGTTGCCCGGCGGCGTGGAGCTCCAAGGGCCGTCGCCGGGTCAGGTCTCTCGCGCGCTGGGAATCGGCCGCGAGCTCGCGCCGCGCGAGGAGGCCGATCTGCTCGTGGTGGGCGCCGGTCCGGCGGGTCTCGGCGCGGCTGTCTATGGCGCGTCCGAGGGTTTGGACACGCTCGTCGTCGAGAGCACCGGACTCGGTGGTCAAGCCGGTGTGTCCCGGAGGATCGAGAACTATCTTGGATTCCCGGCCGGGCTCAGCGGTTCGGAGCTGACGAGCCGTGCGGTGACCCAGGCGCGGAAGTTCAACGCACGGCTGGCCACACCGTGTCGCGCGATAATGCTGGAGCCGGGCGACGGTCGCCACACCGTGAGGCTCGAAGGCGAACGCGAGATCGCCGCCCGCGCGGTGGTGATCGCCACCGGCGCGCAGTACCGACGGTTGCCGGTCGAGGACCTCGACCAGTACGAGGGCATCAGCGTGTTCTACGCCGCGGGACCGCCCGAGGCGCAGCTCTGTGGCGCTGAGCGCGTGGCCGTCGTCGGCGGTGGGAACTCGGCTGGGCAGGCCGCGGTCTGGCTCGCTCGCGGCGGCGCGCTCGTGACGCTGCTGCACCGTCGCGCAAATCTGCGGGAGACGATGTCTGACTACCTCGTGCGCGAGCTCGAGCGCTACGACGTGCCGGTGCGCGACCGCAGCGAGATCATCGCCCTCCACGGCACTGACGGCCCGGTCGAGGCGGTCATCCTTAAGGATGGAGAGCGGCTGCGGTTCTCGTTCCTGTTCCTGTTCCTCGGCGCATTGCCGTGCACCGAGTGGCTCGAGGACGTCGTCGCACGCGACGACGACGGCTTTATTCTCACCGGCCCGGCGGTCGGCGCCGACACCCTGCTCCAGACCACCGTCGCCGGCGTGTTCGCGGTGGGTGATGTGCGTTCCGGCTCAATGAAGCGTTGCGCTACCGCGGTAGGTGAAGGGGCCTGGGCCGTGCAGCTCGTACACGCCCACATCGCGGCGCGCTGACAGACGAGCGCTGGTCCGACCACGCCGAATTCGCTCTCGACGTCGCGGCGTCCCTCAGGAAATGACGACGAGCCGCCGGGCGCAACGCTCGCGCGGGGACAACTAGGGCTTCCCTGATGCGAGGCACACCCTAGTCCGACGACAGTGTGCGCCAGCTCGACCAACCGCAGCGAGGAGACACTTATGAGCACCACAGAGCAGAGCCCAGCACTGTTGCCGGATACCGGGGTCAGCCTTTCAGCTGGTTACGCCGACGTCGGCGACGTGAAGTTGCACTACGTCGAGGCGGGCGACGGGCCACTGATCGTTCTCCTCCACGGCTTCCCGGAGTTTTGGTACGGCTGGCGCCTGCAGATCGAGCCCCTCGTGGCGGCGGGCTTCAGGGTCGTAGCGCCCGATACGCGTGGCTACAACCTGTCATCAAAGCCAGAGGACTTCCACGCCTACGCCGTCGACCTGCTCGCCGCCGACATCCGCGGCCTGATCGAAGAGCGCGGGGCGAAGTCCGCGCTGTTGGTCGGTCACGACTGGGGTGGGAGCATCGCCTGGACTGTCGCGATGAACCATCCGGAGGTCGTCGACCGACTCGCGATCCTGAACGCTGCCCACCCGCGGCGCCTCTCGGAAGGACTGCAACACCCGAGCCAGCTCCGGAAGTCCTGGTACTTCTTCTTCTTCGCGACACCGGGACTGCCCGAGGACGTGGTCCACGCCAGAGACTGGCACTTCTTCCGGCACTTCCTGCACGACGCGAACCCTCCCTACACGCAGGAGGAAATGGACCGCTACATCGAGGCGTGGTCGCAGCCAGGCGCAGCGGCCGGGATGATCAACTACTACCGCGCCTCGGTCAGACAGTCCCAAAAGGAAGCCGCGGCAAAGCTTCGCCCGATCTCGGCGCCGACACTGGTCATCTGGGGAGAGCGCGATTCCTACCTCGGCTCCGACCTAGCCGAGCCCCACGGTGATGACGTGCCCAACCTCGACCGGGTGGAACGCCTGGACGCCTCGCATTGGGTGCACCACGATCAGCCTGAGCAGGTCAATCAACTGCTCATCGAATTCTTCGCGGCCGCCCAGACCGTCTGACCGCAACCAAGCAGAGGAGACGCAATGTCAATTGCGACTGACAAGCCAGTTACCACTGAGGGCGCTGCGATTCGTCCGTTCCAGGTTGACATTCCGGCGGAGGCGTTAGAGGACCTGCGCCGCCGGATCGCCGCGACCCGCCTGCCGAACAAGGAGCTGGTGACAGATCGCTCGCAGGGAGTGCAGCTGGCGGTTGTCCAGGAGCTCGTCCGCTACTGGGTGACCGAGTACGACTGGCGGCGGTGCGAGGCGAGGCTGAACGCGCTGCCGCAGTTCAAGACCGAGATCGACGGGGTGGACGTTCACTTCATTCACGTGAAGTCGCGGCACGAGGACGCGCTGCCGCTGATCATGACCCACGGCTGGCCCGGTTCGGTGATCGAGCTGCTCGAGACCATCGGCCCGCTGACCGACCCGACCGAGCATGGCGGGCGCCCGGCGGATGCTTTCAACCTCGTCCTGCCCTCACTGCCCGGTTACGGCTTCTCCGCCGAGCCGGCCGAGGTTGGCTGGGACCTGGGCCGGACCGCACGGGCCTGGGCCGAGCTGATGCGCCGTCTCGGCTATACCGCCTATGTCGCGCAGGGCGGCGACGTGGGCGCGGGCGTCACCGACGCAATGAGCCGGTTGGCACCCGAGGGCCTGATCGGCGCCCATACGAACCTGCTCGTGCCCGCGCTGAACAACCCCGCGGCGCTGCCGGCAGACACCGAGCAGGAAAAGGCTGCGCTCGCCGCGATCAAGGCGTTCCAGACGAGCGGCAACGGTTACTTCGTGGAGCAGTCCACCAGGCCCCAGACCATCGGCTACGGGCTACTGGACTCCCCCGTCGCACTCGCGGCGTGGATGGTCGACCACGACACGGACGCCTACTACAAGATCGCGGGCGCTTTCAACCGGGAGGAGCCGTCCGGCAACCTGACCCGCGACCACATCCTCGACAACGTCACGACCTACTGGCTGACCGGCACCGGAGCATCGGCAGCGCGGTCGTACTGGGAGGCCTACGGGCCCGACGCACCTGCTGCCAAGCAGACGCCCCTCCCCGCGTCGTCGGTCCCGTTCGGCTTCACGACGTTCCCGGGCGAGATCTGGCGATCGCCGCGCAGCTGGGTCGAGGCGTCCTACCCGAACGTCATCTACTTCAACGAGGTCGACAAGGGCGGTCACTTCGCCGCCTGGGAGCAGCCGCAACTCTTCGCCGAGGAGATGCGCGCCACCTTCAATTCGCTGCGCTAGCAGGAAGGAGCAAACATGTCTGACGAAACCCCCACCGTCGTACTCGTACACGGGGCATTTGCCGATGCCTCGAGCTGGAACGGGGTCATCGGACGCCTGCAGGCCGCAGGCTTGAAGGTCACGGCCCCTCCCAATCCGTTGCGCGGAGTCGCGCACGACTCCGCCTACACAGCCAGCGTTTTTTCGCAGACGCCGGGCCCCGTCCTTGCCGTCGGACATTCCTACGGCGGTGCCGTGATCACGAACGCGGCCAGCGAGGCGAAGAACGTCGTCGGCCTCGTCTTCGTGGCCGCGTTTGCCCCCGACGAGGGCGAGCGGTTGGGCGAGGTGGAGGCGGGCTCCAAGGACAGCGTGCTGAACAGCGCGCTAGTGCCTTTGAATTACCCCACAGCGGACGGCACCGCGGTCGAGTTCGCAATCGCCCCGGACAAGATCCAGGAAGCGTTCGCGGCGGATTTGCCGTCTGAGCAGACGGCGCTGATGGCCGCAACCCAGCGTCCCGTGGCCGAGGCCGCGTTCTCCGAGCCCAATGGACCGCCGGCCTGGAAGCACCTGCCCTCCTGGTCCGTGGTCGCCACCGGCGACAAGGCGGCCGGAACAGACGTCGTCCGCTCACAGGCGGAACGGGCGGGTGCCACGATCAGGGAGGTCGAGGGCTCCCACGTGATCATGGTCTCCCAGCCTCAGGCTGTGACCGACGTGATCCTGGAAGCGCTTGCCGCGGTCAAGGCCCCCGTCGCGGTCGCCTGATCAACATGGCGGCGACACAATCGACCCGCAAGTCGCCGACCGCTGGGTTCGGCGACGTCCTGCAGATCGACGCCGGTGTCCTCAACGTAGGATATGTCGACGCTGGTCCGAGCGATGGGCCCGCGGTCGTCCTCCTGCACGGCTGGCCATATGACATCCACAGCTATGAGGGGGTGACGCCGCGGCTGGCGGCGGCAGGCTACCGGGTGATCGTTCCCTACTTGCGCGGATACGGGTCGACGCGGTTCCTGTCTGACGCGGCGGTCCGAAATGGGGAGCAGGCCGCGCTGGCCGCCGACACGATCGCCTTGATGGATGCGCTCGGGATCGAGACGGCGATCGTTGCGGGCTTTGACTGGGGAGCACGGAGCGCCGACATCGTTGCCGTGCTCTGGCCCGAACGCGTCAGCGGTCTGGTGTCGGTGAGCGGCTACCTGATCGGCAGCCAGGAAGCCGACAAGCGCCCGATGCCTCCCGAGGCCGAGCAGCAGTGGTGGTACCAGTACTACTTCGCCACCGAGCGCGGCCGGGCCGGCTATGAGCAAAACCGCCGCGAGTTCGCAGAGCTCATCTGGCGGACCGCGTCGCCAGAGTGGAACTTCGATTACGCGACGTTTGCTCGCAGCGCGACGTCGTTCGATAACCCGGATCACGTCGCAATCGTCATCCACAACTATCGCTGGAGGCTGGGGCTGGCCGACGGCGAGGCCGAATACGCCGACCTGGAGACGCGGCTCGCCAAGGGGCCCGCGATCAGCGTCCCCACGATCACCCTCGAGGGTGATGCGAACGGCGCGCCTCACCCGCAGCCGAGCGACTACGCCGGCAAGTTCTCAGGTCCGTACTCGCACCGCACGATCGAGGGCGGAATCGGGCACAACCTTCCGCAGGAGGCTCCGGATGCCTTCGCCGACGCCATCCGGGAGCTGGGGGAGCAGGGCTAGATGACGATCTTCCAACGCGTCCACATGCCGTCGCTCGAAGGGGCGACCGCGTGGCTCAACTCCGAACCGCTCGATCTCGCCGAGGTGCGTGGCCACGCTGTGCTCGTCGACTTCTGGACGCTCACCTGCATCAACTGGCTGCGGACCGAGCCATACGTCCGCGCCTGGTCGCGGGCCTACCGTGACGACGGGCTGATCGTGATCGGCGTACACACGCCGGAGTTCTCCTTCGAGCATGGGATCGAGGGGGTCAGGCGGGCGATCAAGGAGCGAGCGATCGACTACCCAGTCGCGGTCGACAACGACTACGCGATCTGGGACGCGTTCGACAACCACTACTGGCCGGCTCTCTACTCCATCGACAGGAACGGCATCATCCGCGACCACCACTTCGGCGAGGGACGCTACGAAGGCTCGGAGCAGGTCATCCAGCGGCTGCTCGACGTCGAGCGAGAGTTGGTCTCAGTACAGGGCACCGGGGTCGAGGCCGAGGCCGACTGGAACCAGCTGGGATCGCCCGAGACGTATGTCGGCTACGAGCGCAGCCGGCAGTTCGCATCTCCGGGCGGTGCTGCGTTCGAAGAGCGACGCAGCTATCGGCTGCCCGAAAGCCTTCGCCTCAACCAGTGGGCGCTCACGGGCGAGTGGACCGTCGGGCGCGAGAACATCACCCTCGACGGACCGGGCGGAAGCATCGCGTACCGCTTCCACGCGCGCGACGCGCACCTCGTCCTGTCCTGTAAGGCGCGCGACCCGATCCCCTTCCGCGTCAACCTCGATGGCGAGGCGCCGCGGGCGTCACACGGAGTCGATGTCGATGAGCACGGCAACGGGCTCCTCGACGTCGGCCGCCTCTACCAGCTCCTCCGGCAACCCGGCGAGGTGCTCGACCGAACGCTTGAAATCACCTTCCTCGCCCCGGGCGCCGAAGCCTACGTGTTCACCTTCGGATAGGACCCAGTCGCCGGATTACACGGCGAGCTAGCGATCGTCGTAGTGCACGTCGTTCCCGGCGACGTACATGTAAGGGTGGTAGAAGGCGTCCAGCGCCGAGTGCCGCTCGGGGCGGAGCTCGAACCACACGCTGGAGCGCCTGTCGTAGCCGCCGACCATCAGGTCGTCAGTCGCCGGACACCAGAAGATCGTCACGTCAAGCCCGTCGCTGCAGCGGTGCGCCAGTTCTCGCCACCGCCGGTACGCACCGAGTGATCCAACCGTTCGCTCCAGGCTGATCGTTGCCCGGCGAGTCCGGCCTTTCGGTGGCGCGGCTGGACCTGAATGTGTATCTCATGGTGCCCCTCCTCTCGGTGTCGGTTCGTCTGATGGGTCGCGGCCGAGCGGCGCGGGCGCGTCCGGTCCGGGCGGCCGAGCGGCTCAGCCGGCTGCGGCGGCGGCCAGCTTGGTTAGCACCGCGCTCTGTCGCTCGAGCGTCTCCTGGTGACCGTCGAGGGCATAGCGGTCGGCCAGCTCGCGGGGGTCGAGGTAGCCGACATGCGTCCCGTCGGGGTCCTGCCAGATCAGCATTCGCAGCGGCAGCTCGATGCCGACGCGGGGGTCGGCCTGCATTAGGGGGGTGCCGACGCGCGTGTTGCCGAAGATCAGCAGGACGTCGGGTTCCAGCTCGACATCGGCCTTGCGGGCGCCGGCCGCATGGTCGATGCGCGCGAACAGCTGCAGGCTATGCTCGTCGAGCGCCTGGCGCAGCCGCGCCTCGGCTTGGTCGGCATCGCCGCTCGCGGTCAGTTCGACCATCATGGTGACCTCTCGTCGGTCGATTGGTGTTGACGAGAGCGTGACGCATCGGTGGACGGGTCGCGCCCGTGAGTCCCTGGTCAGTTCCCCGGTTCGGTCCGGATCACTCGGCGCGCAGCCGACGTGGGCGCTGCCGTTCAGGCGGCCGGGGTGGCCGGTGCGGGGCGAGTGCGCAGCCTGCGCGCGATCATCGCCACCGCGCCGCCGAGCGCCGCGTAGACGGCGAGAACGATGAGGGCGTGGAAGCTCCCGCGGCCGTTGAAGTACACGACGTCGCGCAGAGATGTGACGCCGGCACCGGGTGGTAGGAGTTGACTCAGGCTTCGCCAGAAGCCGGGGACCAGCTCCGGGGCCGAGCTTCCCCCAGAGGCCGGGTTGCCGATGACCAGGAACAGGATCCAGCCGAGCGCGGACCCGGCGATTCCGAAAATCATTTCAAAGGCGGCGATCGGCAAGGCGATCGCGAAGACAAACAGCGTGGCCGCCCCCCACACCGCGAAGAAGTGGCCAGGATATGCCCCTACGAGGATGTTGGTGACCAGCGCCGTGACCAGTCCCGCAGCGACTCCGAGGGCCACGGCGAGCACCACCCGGACCGCCGCGGGGCGTTGCTGAGTCACTGTGTAGACCAGCGAGGCACGAGCCAGCCCGGCGAGGATGAGGCTGAGGACGACAGAGAAGCTAATGGCGCCACTGGAGTCCGACGAGGGCAGGGGCACCAGATTGTGGACCGCCAAAGCGCGACCCGATCGGCCGGCCACCCGGGAAAAGGTCCTCTGCAGCAACACGGCCACCGGGGGGACTGGCCGCGCTGGCCACCAGCAGCACGGGCGCGAGGGCGGGCTGAAACGCGCCGTAGACCGAACGGTGAAGCACGGCGGTCCTCGCCGAGGCCAGAGACCGGTAAGCGTGGACCTCGAAAGCGCTCGGGGCCGCCGGGCGAATTCGGCACGGGCGACACCGACCACCGCTGGCGTCCCGACAATCCCGATGGGAAGACCGTGAGGCTTCGGCGAGTGGTTCGCCGCTACGTTCGACGAGACCAAGGCGAACACCGCCACCAGGACGGCGAGCGGTCCGATCAACAGTTTGCGATCGTCCGGCGAGAGAGATCGCCGCAGGGACGGTCTGTTTCTCACGGACCCCGAACACGAGTTTGCGAACTGCATGGTCGATGCCGTTGCAGTCACCAACTCAATTAGCGGGCGTGTCTTCACTACTAACCGCCTCAGAGATCAGCGCGGCCCGCGGCCGCAGTTCTTCGGTCGGGTTGCGCAGGAAGATCGGCTGGTTCTTGGTCCTCTGCAGCGCGATGAACGCGATCGTGCCCCAGATCGCGGGGACCCAGAGCGAGATCGCGTGGTAGGCCAGCGTGGCCGCCGTGGCCACTGTTCCGCCCACGCCGTAGAGGACGAGCATGCCGATCAGGCTGCCGTCGAGCACCCCGATCCCACCCGGCACCGGGATGAAGTTCGACAGGTAGCCGATCTGGTACGCCAGCACCACCGGGGCCAGTGGTGGGACATGGCCGGCGGCGGCAAAGCACGCGAACAGCACCGCGATGTCGAACCACAGATAGCCGAACGCGCCGAGGATCCGCCAGTCGGGACGGAACACCAATCGCTTGGTGTCTCGGACGCTGGTCGCCGTCTCGGTCAGAAACGTGTGGAGCCGCCCAGCTTTGATCCCCCGGACGAGACGATCGACGTAGCGCGGCAAGAGCAGGAACAGCGCGAGCACGAGCGCGCCGACCGCCGCCGGGACGATGCTCAGCAGCGGGTTGGTCGGCCCGCTGAGGCCTAGAAACAGCCCCAGCCCCGCCAGAATCAGCGTGATCACGTTGATCGCACTCGTGTACAGAAACAGCACCGCCGAGCGCTCGGCTATCCGCCCCACGGGCGCGCCGCGCTCGACCATCAGCCAACCCCCCACCGCCAGGCTGCCCACGCCACCCAACGCTACCGCGGCGCCGAACGCCTCCTCACTGAGTGCGACCCGGGCACCAACGCGGAACGGTGCCCGCTCGAACACCTGGAGGAACGCCACGACGTAGCTGGCGCAAGATAGAACCTCGAGCAGGACCGCGACGAGAACCCATTGCGTCTTCATGTGCGACACCGTGGTGGCCACGCCCTTGAGCCCCGGGACAGCCAAGAGGAGCCCGACAGCCAAGGCGCCCCCAAGGCTCAGCGTGATGAACCCGTTGCGCAGGCTTCGACGCGCCTTGGCGGCGTTCACCTGCTCTGGCGCTGACGGCTGGTCCGAGCTCACGGTTCAGACGTCTTATTCCGATGCGAAGAGGTAGCTCAACTCGGTTCTCCTCGTGTCCGACTTACACCACCAGCTCGTGCCCCGTTCTCACCTGGCTCGGGCTGTGGTTGTGCCTGAGCCCGGTAGGCGGTGATCGACCGCTGAACGTAGTCGATGAGGTCCGGGGTGAGCCGCTGCAGTCCTTTGCGGTCATACCACTTCACGACGGTCGTGCCGAGGGCGAGCCAGAAGAACAGTCCAGCTGTGGCGGTGATGATTCCTCGGGTCAGGCCGGCGTTGCCGGCACTGTTGAAGTAGAGGATCGAGCGGGTGCCGGAGAGGATCTGGCGTAACGGCTCGATTTGGCTGGCGAGCTTGAGGGCGCCGGGGAGCGCTTGGACTGGAACGGTTCCGCCGGCGGACGCGAGCCCGAGGTAGACGAACAGGAGCAGGGCGAGGAGTTGTCCTTGGGTACCGAGGATCGCGAGCAGGACGAGGGTGCCGGCGGCCACGCTGGCCGCGCACAGCCAGGTGAAGAGCCAAAGGTAGCCGGCGTTCGGGGCGTCCATGCCCAGGAGTCCGATCGCGACTAGCAGCATGAGCCCCATGAGGAGTCCGGTTATGGGAAGCGCCATCGCCCATTTCGTCAGCAGCGTCTGCCAGCGGTTGATCGGCAGTGGTGCTAGTTGGCGCCACTTGGGACCGATCTCGCTGGTGGCGTATCCGGTGGCGGCGTCGACCGTAACGTTGATCGTGATGGCGGCCAGGAAGCCGAAGATGAGCGTCAACAGGGCGACGTAGAACGCGCTCAGCCCGAGCGCGGAGTGCGACGGTAACGGGCGGTAGTCGACGCTCGTGAAGCTGATCGGGTCGGCCAGCACCGCGGCGGTCGCCGAGCCAGCCGGCGGCGCCGGCCGGGTCGCGGCGAGCAGCCGCTGGCCGATCCGGTGTGACGCCACCGCGATCGCGGGTGTGAGGATGCCGCTGGCGAGCCCGATGCCAACGGTACCGGCCCGCCGATTCGCGAGCAGTTGGACTGTGGGCTTGCCGGCAGACGTTCCCGCTGGCAGGCGAACTCCCGTCAGCGAGAGCAGCGACGCGGTGAAATCGGGTGGGATCACCACGGTGGCGTAGGCGCCGTTGTGGTCCATCCGATACTTCGCCGCTTGCAGTTGCTCGGGGGTCAGCGACAGCCGGGTCGAGACGGCGCGCGAACCCGTCAGTCCCGACTGCAGCTGGGCCCCGAAGTCGACGTGGCGGGCCCCGATCGTCGCTCCGGCGTCATCGTTGACGATCGATACGGGCAGCCCGCTCAGATGACCGACCGGGTTCACGACCGAGCCGATGTAGAACACGGTCACGAGCACCATGAGGATCGAGCCGACGATCACCGGGATCGCCCACAGCGCGCGCATCTTCAGCAGGCCTTTCGCCCGCACCCGGTACGGGTCATGCCCGGCCCTATCAGGAGCTAGCCGACTCTCGCCTCCGCCGATCGAGCTTGTTGCGGCGCCGGAGCCGGACGCATCGCGTTCCTCTGGTCCCATCATCGAAGCTGCTCACCCGTCATCGACGACCCACACCACTCTCGATCAGGCTCGGATTCGGATAGCGCCGGCGGTCTCGTACACCTCATAGAGGTTCAGTGCCTCAGTTGCTGGACCGTTGATTACGGCTCCCGTGGTGATGTCGAACCGGGAGCCGTGGCACTGGCACATGAGCGTCGTGCCTGTGAGCAGCCCCCCGGACAGCGGGCATGCCCGGTCGGCGCAGGTGCAAAGGTCGTCAAACGCGTACAGGCGGTCGTCGACACGTGCGACCGAGATCCGTAGCTTGAGGTCGTCCAGGTAGTAGGGGACCACGAAGTCGTTGGGAATCGCGTCGCCCGGTCCGAGTGTCGAGAAGGTCTCGGTGGTGAGCTCAGTCATCGTTCTCCTTTGTGGCCGCGTTGTTCAGTAGGGATATGCCGGGATGACGTCGGCCTTCTTTGCGTCGAGACGTAGTTCGCCCGGAGCGCCCGCGGGCACGAACGCCCGGTGCGGCATGACCGGGTCGATGCGCTCGTAGCCCGAGCCGAGGGGTGGCCGAGTGTCCTCGTCGCCCTTGTTCGGCCAGAGCGAGATCGCGCGTTCGACGAGCGCAGTGATCGAGAGCGACGGGTTCACCCCCGGGTTGGCCGGCATCACGCTTCCGTCCATGACATGGAGGCCCGGCTGGCCGAACATGCGCAGGTAGGGGTCGACAGCGCCGGTCTCGCCGCTTTCGCCGATCGGAATCCCGCCGACGAAGTGGGCTGAGGCGTTGCGGTTGATGACCTCGGTCGCGAGCGCCGCCTCGTGGGCTCCCAGCTGTTTCGCCATGCGGTCGACGAAGTCCTCGATCGCCGGGACGTGCACTGAGGGCGGCGTCCCTGACGGCTTGCTGTGGAGCAGCCCGTCGTGCCAGTACAGCTCGATCGAGGTGTCGGTCGTCTGCGAGCAGAGCGCAACGAAGGACCGCTCCGACCAGTGACGCGGGTCGGCGGGCAAGATCTCCTCGCTCGGATGCCTGAGGATCTCCTTGAGCCAGGACTCGAACGAATGCTTCTGCTCGCCGTGCTGGTGGTAGGTCCCGAGGAATGCGAACACGTTGCTTCCGAGCCCCCAGTAGGTCGGCTCGATGCTCGTCACCGGATCCGGCCAAGTGCCCGAGGTGATCGTGACCGACCCCGGCATGATGTGGATCCTCTCCCGATCGCGCTCCCACTCCTCGTGGGTCCGCGTGATGTAAAGAAGCTGTTCGGAGTTGGTCCGCGAGCGTTTGCCGAGCTCGCTCGACAGGCCGGTAAGGCGACCCATGTGCTGCATGTGATGGAGGAGCTTGGCCGACCCGTACGCGTGGGCGGCCACGATCACCTGCTCGGCGGTATACGTGTGGCGGTGGACGTGCGCCGCCCGTTGCGCCCAGCCGGGGTGACGCGCGTGCACCTCGAAGCCGCCGCCCTCGAGCGGCACCAGGTCGAAGACCTCATGCATGTCGTGAACCTGCGCGCCCACCTGCTCGGCGAGGTAGAGGTAGTTCGTCGTCAGCTTGTTCTTGGCGTTGTGGCCGCAGCCGTTGTTGCAGTTGCCGCACGAGATGCAGCCGGTGCGCCGCGGTCCGACCCCGCCGAAGTACGGATCCTCGGCCTCTTCTCCCGGGGTGCCGAAGTAGACGGCGAGTGGCGCCTTGTTGTGGGTCTCCCCTCTGCCGATTTCGTTCGCGACCTGCCGGATGGCCCGGTCGACGTCCGTGGGCATGTACGGGTAGCGGACGACCCCGAGCATCCGCCGGGCCTGGTCGAAGTACGGTGCCAGCTCGTCGGCCCAGTCGGTGATGCCGGCCCATTCCTTCGCATCGAAGAACTGCTTCGGTGGGACGTACATCGTGCTCGCATACACATGCGAACCGCCGCCGACACCGGCGCCGGAGAGGACGAGTACATCGTCGAGGTACTCGATCCTCTGGACTCCATAAAGCTCCGCCGCAGGGAACCAGACGAAATGCGCCAGGTCCCACTGGGTCTTTGGGATCTTCTCGTCCGGCCAGCGTGGACCGGACTCCATGACGCCTACCCGATAGCCCTTCTCGGCGGCACGAAGCGCGGCGACGCTTCCCCCGAACCCCGAGCCGATGATCACCACGTCATAGTCGAAGCCGGACATCAGCTCCCTCCTTCCTGATCGGTTTGGTGGCTGTCGACATCGGGATCCTCGGCGGCCCTAACGGAGCCACCGGAACGTGGCGCGGATCTCGGTCGCGAACAGCTCCGGCTCCTCCCACGCGGCGAAGTGGCCGCCCTTGTCGACCTTGTTGAAGTAGGTGAGAGTGGGGTAGGCCTGCTCGACCCAGCTGCGCGGGGTCCGGACGCGCTCGCCGGGGAACTGAGTGAATCCGACCGGGACCGTGACCGGCTGCGGAGCGTGTCCGGCCGCACGAGCGGCCGCCTGTCCGTTTTCCCAGTACCACCGCGCCGCGGAGGCCCCGGTCTCTGTCAGCCAGTACAGCGTGACGTTGTCGAGGATGTGGTCTCGGGTCAGATTGCCCGACGGCCTGTCGTCGACGAACGCGCTCGAGATCTTGTAGTAGGAGTCGGTGTCGTGGTCGAGGATCCATGCCGCCAGGGCGATCGGTGAATCGAGCAGGGCGTAGCCGATCGTCTGAGGCCGCGTGGCCTGCTCGGTGAAGTACCCGAAGCCGGTCTTCCTGGAGGTGACATCCTGCTCGACTGCAGCGCGTTCCTCCTCGGTGTTCGTCGGAAAGCCCGCCGATCCCGGCACAAACAGATTCGTGTGGATACCGATCAGCCCCTCGGGTGCCTGGCGGCCCATCGCGTCGGTGACAATCGCGCCTACGTCACCGCCCTGCGCGACGTAGCGGGTGTAACCGAGGCGGGGCATCAGCTTTCCCCATGCCTGCGCGAAGCGGCCGGCGTCCCAACCGAGCTCCGATGGCGCGGCCGAGAAGCCGTACCCGGGTAGCGACGGCAACACGAGGTGGAAGGCGTCCTCCGCCTGTCCGCCGTGCGCGGTCGGGTCGGCGAGTGGGCCGACGGTCTCGAGCAACTCGATCACTGAGCCGGGCCACCCATGCGTGATGATCAGCGGGAGTGCGTCCTCGTGCAGCGACTCCACGTGAATGAAGTGGATCTCCTCCCCGTCGATCTCGGTCTTGAACTGCGGCAGCGCGTTCAGTCGGGCCTCGCAGCGACGCCAGCCGTAATCGGTTGTCCAATAGCGCGCGAGCTCGTGGATCGTCGCCAACTGCACGCCCTGCGAGCGATCCTCGACCAGCTCCTTGGACGGCAACCGGACCGCGGCGATGCGACGTTGCAGGTCCTCAACGGCCTCGTTCGAGAACTCAACATGGAAGGGGCGAATCGCGGTGGCGCCTGACTGCTCGGCGCTCACAGACATGTGCGTCTCCTTCGGCCGGATGACGCCACCAAGCCTGGTCGCCCAGCCCTCACTTCGCGCCCGTGACACCCTGGTCCGCACCCGGGTGCGTGCGCTTCACAACGCCTCATTCGCTTCCCCTTCGGTCAACAGCGGCAGGGAGCGCGCGCACGTGCAGCGCGTCGGCTTGCCCGTCGAGCCCCGGCACGATGATTGCGCCGAACCCGACGACGAC